>NZ_JBFTKS010000022.1:0-129462 GCF_056396065.1 Allobosea sp. 05T433
ATGCCGTGCGTCGGCTGCTTCGGCGAGAAGAAGAAGCTCGGGTTGATGTCGCCGAGGCCGAACTCGCGGTCACCATTCACCGTCAGGGCCGGTTGCGAGATCACCGGCGTGATCCAGCGCGTGATCAGGTTCCAGTCCTTGTTCAGCGTGATCGGGATCACGGGCTGGATGTTGAGGACATTCTGCAGCTGCCTATGCGGCCCGACATTGAAGTTGAAGTTGTTCTGGAAGGGCAGGCTGATCATGTCGGCAACGGGGTTCTGCGCCGCCTTGGCCAGATCGGCCGTGCTGTTCGTCGAAGCCTCCGCCAGCGCTCCTCCCGAACACGACAAGGTCGCGAAGAGTGTCAGTCTGGCTAAGCTGAACAACGTCCTCGCGCTCACGGCCGGAAATTCCTTCATCGACAATAAAGCTGCCGACGGCCAAAACCGGTTTCCCGTTTGCCCGCGGCACTTATACTGTGCGACAAAACAGCAATCGGATTTCGAGACCACTCATTTTGCGCCAACTTTACGGTATTCCGGAGTGTCCAGCGCGTGTCTGAAATCCCCGTCATCTCCAGCCATATCCTGCACGGCCTGCCAGCGTTCCTGCGGCATGAACTCGGGGAGAGGGCGCTTCTGCGGGCGAACCGTGCGGCAGGCTTCGATATCGAGCTGACCGAGGGCCGCAATTGCTTCATCCCGCATGCCGCAGTGCTCGGCTTCGTGAATGCCGCCGCGAGAGTCGCCGGCGAGCCCAATCTCGGGTTCCTGATCGCCCCGATGATGAACGCCGGCAACTATGGCTGTTTCGGGCGCTATATCCTGGGAGCCGAGACGCTCGGCCACTCCATCGAGCGGGCGATTGCGGCCCTTGGCTATCACAGCACCCACGACCGGATGTCGCTCGCGATCACCGGCGACGAGGCGCGCTACAGCTATGTCTTTGCGCTCGCCGGCCACGCTGGCTACGAGATGATCGCCGGTGCGGCGGCCGGCGTTCTGCTCAGCGTCATCAGGGCCTATTTGCCGTTCGACTGGCGGCCGCTGCGCATCGAGCTCAATATCGAGAGGCCGCGCCAAACCGGCCTGTTCGAAGATCTCTTCCACTGCCCGGTCCTGTTCAACGCGCCTGCCGTGACGATCGTCATCGAACGCCATCTCTTGTCGGCTGCTCCGAACCGCGGGTCATGGCCCATTGTCACCATCGAGGACGTGGCGCGAGACCGGCCCGGCGGAGCGCCACACGATCTGCTCGACGTCGTCATGGCACAGGTCCGGGCCCAGGTTCTCACCGGCAGCGTCTCGATCGATCGGGCTGCGCGACCGATGGGGACCAGCGTCCGGACGTTGCAGCGCGAGCTGAACCGGGCCGGCACCGATTTCCGCAGCCTGGCAAACGCGGCACGGCTCCAGCGCGCGACCGAATTGCTTCGGCACATGAACGGCTCGATCACCCGTGTTGCGGCGGAGATGGGCTATTCCTCTCCCGCCAATTTCGCGCGCGCCTTCCAGAAGGCGACCGGCCGCACACCCCGGGAGTTTCGCTCGGACATGTAGTCGCGCACCGTTCCGCAGTACCCCGCAGCTCTGCGATCCGCACCGGCTGTAGGACGGGTTCTCGGAGCGTCATCGCCCTCAACCTGCTCGTTCGAAGGTGATCATGTTCTGCAGGGGGTCGGCAGATGTCAGCCTGACCCGGATCCTATCGCCCGGCTTGCTGTCCTGCCCGCGAACCCGCGCGACCACCGGCAGCTCGCAGAGCTGGATGCGCAGGCCGTGCTCATCCGCGTCGGTCACGACCGCCTCGAACGCGGTTCCTTCGCTGCCCTGGAGCATAAGAGCTTCGGCCAGATCGATGACGTCCCGGTCCACTTGACCGTCGCGCGCATCGGCCCGCGCCATCACCGCAGGCAGTTGTTCGAATGCGGCCGATACCGCTGGCGGAACCGGCTGGCCGTTCGCCACCGCCAGGGCGGCGCGCACCACATAGCGATCGGCGAGACGGCGCAGCGGTGCCGTGGCATGCGCATAGGTCGCCGCCATCGGCGCATGCCACGGCACGATGCCTTCGCGATAGGGAACATAGCTCGCGCCGCCGCTAGCCCTCCGCACCGCCAGCATGAAGGCCGCGTGGCTGCTGTCGGCGGGATTCAGCGTCTTCTCGAACTGGACGAGCGTCTCCATCTCCGGCCATGACAGGCCCAGGGCGCGCGCGGTCTGGCGCAGGCGCTGGACGGCCTTCTGATCCGGTTCCTGCATGACCCTGAACAGGCCGGTCCGGGCTGTCAGGAGTGCAGCCGCGATCGCGATATTGCTGGCCAGGGACAGGGTGGCGTTCTGCTCCTCGGCGCGTAGGCGCGGGCGGAAGATCAATTGGTAGCGGCCGTCGCCGAGAGCATCGACCTCCTGTTCAGGTGGGTCCACGCGCGCTGCGCCGCGCCGGCTCTCGGCAGCCTCGATGCGGCGGGCCAGTTCATCGAAATCGGGCGGCAGATCAGACGCGCCGACCCTGTCATAGGCGAGCTTGGCGGTGCTGCGGATGACAGCCCGCTCTGCATTGTCGAGATGGACGTTGCCATCGGTGTCGATCCGGGTGGTGAAGATCACCGCCGGCCGAGGTCCGGTGGGCAGGAGGCTCGCGGCGCCCTCGGCGAGAACCGGCGGATACAGCCCGACCTTGCCGTCCGGCAGATAGAGCGTCGTGCCGCGCTGCCACGCTTCCCGGTCGACCGCGTCGCCATCGTCGACGAACCAAGCGACATCGGCGATGGCGTAATGCAGCAAAAGGTCGTTGCCGCTGCGCTCGATCGTGAAGGCCTGGTCGAGATCCGTCGATGTCGCGGGGTCGAGCGTGACGAAAGGCCGGTCCGTGCGGTCGACATGCGCGGTCGGCGCGCGATGGGCAGCAGTTTCCGCCGCTGCAAGAACCGCGGGCGGAAACTGCTCCGGCACGCCGAATTGGCGGCGTATCGCCGCCATTCCACCGATCAGCGCATTGGTGGAATCAATGAGGGTCTTCATCCTCGCGAGACCTCTGCCCGTTGTTGAGCTGCTGCGAAGCAGCCCGCGCGAAGGTTCGCGAACTGCTATAGTTGCAACCGTTTGGGCATCACATGCAACGATAGCGATCGGTCATGTCGAGCGATGCGCCTCAGACTGGATCGGGGCGCACTTCGCTTCCCGCAGACGTGGGGCGCAATTTGCTCGACTCGAGATAGGCACGCCGGTGGGATCGACGATCGACCTGCGCCTCGCGAATAGCCTGTTTCCAGTGTCACGCCCGCGTGCCCGCTAACTCAGGTTGTTGCCCCAGATCATGATCGACAGCGAGAAGGTGATGAGGCCGATGACCGCCAGGATGAACGCGCGACGACGGGTCCCTGCCTCGCTGTGGTTCAGGCCGGTCAGCAGTGTTGCAAGCGTCCAGAGGCCCGTGAATGCCAGAAGCACCAAGGTGTAAACTGGGCCGGAGAGGTCATAACCGCCCCCTCCGATCGATGGATGTTCTGAAGGGCCGGGGCTGAGGCTCCAAACCAGAACGCCCACGACCACGACGAAGGCGGTAAGCCATACGTAGAACCCCCTGCCTTTCAATCAGCCCTCCTCAGGCTTCCGACGGTCCGAAAGGGAACCGAGCCCCATTTTGTTTGGGCAGCTTTCCCAGATACGGACGGTGGCCGCATAGCCTCGGAATGACAGAAGCTGGCGCGTCTCACGTCGCAAATGCTTCGCGACACGGACGGCGTGTGGCTGCGCGGCGATCCCTGCATCTTGGTAGCATCGACCTTTGGCAGGAGGCCACTCGCGCGCGCTGGCCGCGTCTTCAGCCGTCCCTATCGAAATCGATCAGCTGTCCATCGGCTGCAAACTCGGCATCGAACTTGATCCCATCGGCAAGGCGGCCTTCGATCTTGATGCGTCCGCCTCGCTCGAACTCAATCCTTTCGAGCGTAGCACCGGCCGGCCAGGACGGGTTTTGCAGCACCGGGGCCGGAACCAGCGAGCGGATCTGGTCAATGGGAAAGAGGCCGCGCCCCCGCGCTTCGATTTCATCGATTTCCCCGTTCTGCTCCAGTTCGACCTTGATGCGAGCGCCGCCGGGCAGGGTGCCGTAGACATATCTGCCATAGGCGATGTGCGGCTTCGGGCGGGTCTGAATGTCGGTCAAGCCGAGATCCACAATCGACCGCGGGAGATCCTGGGCGGCAAGCAGGCCGGGCCAGGCGAAGCTTGCCGCAAGGGCCGTGGCTACGAAGATGCGCTTCATCACTTCCATTCCTCTCCGCTGTCGGTCGCGCAGCAGGCCGGCTGTCGACGTCGCGACACTCCGCCGAGATTGTCAGAGATGGGCCGGAAGCAGAAGTCGTCCTAACCGACGGGGGGTGACCCGCTGAGCGGCTCCAGTATCTGGCGGCACCGGTGCCGGAGGCCGCCGCTGCCGCCGATGACGGTCCCTATTGCTGGGACAGAATCCACTTCACCAGACCTTCGGCCTCCTCGGGCGAGACGCCAGGTTGAGGCGGCATCGGCATCTGACCCCAATTGCCGCCCCCGCCCTTCATGATCTTCTCGCTCAAGGTCTTGAGCGCGGCTTCGTCCTTGGCATAACGCTCGGCCACGGCCTTGTAGGCTGGACCGATCATCTTGCGTTCGATGGAATGGCAGGCGACGCAGTTCTTGCTCCTGGCCAGTTCGGGGCTTGCGAAAGCGGGCGAGGATGCCAGAAGCGCGACGAAAGCGGCTGCGGCGAGGTGGCGAAAGTCAACCATGGACCAGGCTTCCCATCATGCGCGATCCGGATCGGTCGGTATCGCGGAACAGTGGTCGAAACGAAGCGGACAGCACCAACGCAAGGATCATCATCGGCTCTCCGGTCGGGGCGGCCAGGCACGCGATGATCTGCGGGACATGCGCTGAAACGCGAGCGCTGCCGGAGCCGGCACTTGTCCGCCGCCAGGCGAGAAGCCCAAGCTCCATCTGTCCGTATCGTCTCGTGCTGGTCGCTGTCCGAAGCGGTTGCGAATGCTGATCGCGTCAGGTCTGCGGGCGCGGCCAGGCTGGGCCCGCAGACGGAAGGTCGGCCGCGCCGCCGCTGCGGCAGGCGCGGCTGCCCATCAGGCTCAGTTGGGCTTGAGCTGGTAGACGTCGCCCTGGTCGGTGGCCACGTACATGCTGCCGTCAGGCGCCTGCACGACGGAGCGGAAGCGTCCGGCCGGCATCGGCAGGGACACCGTGCTGCGCGTGGCGGACGCGCCATCGGGCGTGATGTTGAGCACGTCGAGGCGGTTGCCGACCGGCGTTCCGTGGATGCCGATGCCCATGAAGGTCACGACCATCCGGCCGTTCCAGTCCTTCCATTGCGGGCCGTTCAGGAATACGCATGACGACATGCCCTGCGAAAGCGTGTCGTTGTTCCAGGCCGGCTTCATCGCGTTGGGATAGGTCTTGGTGTCGGTCATCGGCATGAAGGCCGAGCGCTCCTTCGGATCCACTGCGCCCATCTGGTTCGGCGAGTATCCGCAATAATTGTCGGGGCAGTCGGCGCGCCCGGCGATGTTCGGGCGCGGATCCCAGCCCGCGTTGCCGCCGGCGGTCAGCGCCGTCACCTCGTCGCTATGCCAGGGGCCGTTCTCCGCCGTGTAGGGCTGGTTGGTGCCGGGCCGGAAGCAGATGCCCTGCGGGTTGCGGTGGCCGTAGGTGAAGACGCGCGTATCGAAGCCCTGTGGCGGGTTGTTGCCGGGCGCGGCCTTGCCGTCCCGGTCGATGCGCAGCACTTTGCCCCCAATGCGGGTCGGGCCCTGCGGCACCTCGCCATTATGGGTGTCGCCCGTCGTCACGTAGAGGAAGCCGTCCGCGGGGCCAAAGCGCAGGCGCCCGCCATTATGCGCGCCGGCATCGCCGAAGGGATGGTTGCTCGGCGCCGCCTTGTAGGCGATGTCGGTGACGATATCCTGCCGGTTCGAGACCTTGGTCAGATCGGGGCTGACCACGAGCCGCAGCACCCGATTGGTTCCCGGCGCGGTGATGTTCGACGCCGAGGACACGTAGATGAAGCGGTTGTTGTTGAAGTCGGGGTCGATCGCGACGCCGCTCATGCCGGCCTGGCCGCTGCAGAAGAGGTCGGACGCGGTCTCGGGGTAGTTCTTGGAATCCTTGATGCCGAGCAGGGCGTTGATCTTGCCGGAGGGGAGCCGGACCGAGAGCCCACCGCATTTCTCGGTGAAGAACATCGTGCCGTCGGGCAGGAAGGCCATGTCCCAGGTCAGCTCGCGTCCGGACATCACCGTGGTGCTGGTGAGCCCGGGCGTTCCGCCGGGGCTTTGGGCCGTCGCCGCCCCGGATAGGGCGAATGAAGCCAGTAACGTATAAGGCAACACGAAGCGAATACGTCGAGTCATCGATGTCTCCTCCGAGTTATTGTGCATCCCTGTAAAGGCCAGCGATCCGCTGGATCCTGGGCCGAAAGCATTGTTCGACAGGTCGATTGTTATGCGAGCGTCCAATGTCGTGCAACATCGTTTCGCGTCGAGGTGGTGCGTCGATTCCGCGGCAGAGACGCTGGGGCAGCGCTAAGCTTGCTTGGCTAACGCGAGCGTCAATATTGGAGATGACGAAAAGTCTTACGCAAGAGGATAGGCCGCCGGATGCGGCGCGATATGCCGTTATCCGAGGGCACGCCCCAATTGCATGCCGCGATGACGATAGGTGAATTGATGATCGCTGAGTCGTGGTTCGCTCTGAGTGCCGACGGTCTGGAAAATGGGCAGATATAGACTGGAGAATTTCCAGATTAGTCTCGGCCATATCCGGGAGCTACTTTGCGAGGCTCGCCAGCCCGGGGCCGGATCGCCGGGGAGGGCGCCCGGGCCCGGTACGCCCCGGCCCCAATCTCGGCCAGCTCGCATGGTGGCGAGGCGCAGCATCCGCCGTTCGCGTCGCAATACGCGTCCTTCGGCAGAGTGGCTTTGGGGGCGACGGAGGATTTCTGGAGCGCGCGCGACCGGTGTCCCGATCTGGAGTAGCCCGCTCGCCATCCCGTTCGGGAAAGAGCTCCAGCATCGCGCGTCGCCGATCTCCGGGTACCGCCTGCCCTCTTCTGGAAACCTCGTCTTTCCAATGCGATAGAGGACAGGGATGAATCTCAATCTGAGGGCGAGGGCAGGGTCTGGCGCCGACCTGTCAACTCCCGACCAAGGCGGCCAACGGGAATCTCGCGCCATCTGAGCCACCGCTTGGCACTTGCAACAGCTCAGTTTGACAAGCGAGGTCCCTGTGCCGGCATGGAGGTGAGCGTGCCGACGATCCGGTCGGTGCCCGCGCCTGCCGCGCAGAGCGCGTTCGCCGTCTCGCCGAAATCGACGAGATCATGGTGGCGGGCATCCGTGGCGCGCTCCAGCGGGATCAGCCAGGCCGCATGGCCGCGGCGCGCAAGGCCTTCGAAATAGAGCTTCTGGGAGGAGAACGGCACATTCGTCTCGCGCGGATCGCCGATCACGAAGACGCGCCGTGCGGGATCGGTCGGCACCTTGTCGAGCGCAGCCGAGGGGTCGAAACGCTCCGATCTCTGCCCCGGCCTCACGAGGCCGCGTGCTTCCAGATAGGCGCGATAGGCGGCTGCGCCGGAGGAGATCACCGCACAGCGCAGATCGTCGCGCTGCGCCAGCATCTCCGCGACGAGCGTGCCGCCACCGCTATGCCCGCCGAGCGCCCATGACTGGATGTGATACCGCGCCTTGAGACCGTCGAGCGCAGCCGAGATGAGCTGCGCTTCGATGGGGCGACCGCGCATCGTGTAGTGCTTGCCGGCGCTTCCATAGGTTCCGGGCCGCCCCAGGAAGATCGAGGGGATGCCGAAGCGGGCCGAAAGCCTCTGCTGCAGCGCGACCATCTCCGTCGGGCCGAAGCCGCTTTGCCGCTTGTCCGCATTCGCCCCCTTCGGTCCCAGTACGTCGCCGTTCAGCCAGATCGCGGCGATGGGGATCGTGCCGGAGCCAGGTTTCAGCCCGGCCGCATAATATCGCAGGCATGTCGCCTGAGTTTCG
The DNA here is from genome assembly GCF_056396065.1 of Allobosea sp. 05T433. NCBI lineage: Bacteria > Pseudomonadati > Pseudomonadota > Alphaproteobacteria > Hyphomicrobiales > Alloboseaceae > Allobosea > Allobosea sp. 05T433. The sequence continues at coordinate 8,027 of NZ_JBFTKS010000022.1, forward strand.
AGCCAGATCGCGGTATTCTTGGCTTCCAGCGCCGCGCACTCGGTCCGGCTGATCCTGATGCCATCGACCACGGCGATCGGGTCGAAATTCGCCCGCTCGGGGATGGATTGAGCGGAGGCCGGCGCCAGTCCTGGCGCCGCGGCAAATGTCAGCGTCAGCAGTCCGAGACGGCTTGAAGCTCCTATACCGCGCATCCTCGACTCCAAACGCGTTGCCGCCGAACCGGTACAGGCGCGGCCGATCCATGGACAGGGCATGATTGGCTCATTTCGCGGGCGGAGGCGAACGCCATCCCGCCCCGCGGGCGAAGCGGCGACATCTGACGACATTTCGGCGCGCATCGGGCAAGATGGCCCCCCTGCCACCGGAGGGTTGGCCGATGACGCGACGGGATTTCGTCCTCTTGCTCGCTGGCGCAGGGCTGACCTGGCCGCTCGGATCGCGTGCGCAGCAGCCCAAGGCCGTCCATCTCGGCTGGCTCACCATGGGACGGGTCGCCGAAGTCAGCCCGTTTCTCGACGCATTGCGTGCCGGGCTTGCCGCCCTGGGCTATGTCGAGGGCCGCAATCTCACGATGACGGCGCGCTATGCCGATGGCGACAGTGACCGGGTCGTGGCCTTGGCGGACGAACCGGCCGCCATGCCGGTGAATGTGATCGTCACCCATGGTCCGGCGACGAGCCTGCTTCAGAAGGTCAGCGCCGTCGTCCCGGTGATCTATGTGTTCAGCGCCGACCCTGTTCTGGCCGGGCTCGCCGAGAGCCTTGCCAGGCCCGCACGCAAGATGACCGGAATCACCTTGATGTCGGTCGAGCTGAACGGCAAACGCTTGGAAATGCTGCGGGAAGTGATGCCGCAGATCAATCGTGTCGCGATCATCGCAAGTCCGACGCATGCCGGAGAGGAGCTGGAGCGAAGCAATTCGATCGAGATGGCTGAGAAGCTCGGCATTGCGATCCAATATTTTTCCACCCCGGGTCCCGATGCGCTCCGTCTGGCCTATGCCGGCCTGGCCGCCGACCCGCCGCAGGCGATCGTGGTCTTTCCCGATCCGATCACCTTCACGAACCGCCGGCAGATCGTCGATGTCGCGAACGCACACCGCATTCCCGTCGTCTCGGCCTGGGCCGATTTTGCGGAGGCCGGCGCCTTGTACACATACGGACCGAAGCTCGCTGAATCCTATCGGCGGGTCGCCTATTACGTGGACCGCATCCTGAAGGGAACGAAGCCGGCGGAACTGCCGATCGAGCGCCCGACCGTGTTCGAATTCGTGCTCAATCTGAAGACGGCGAGGGCGCTCGGCATCGAGGTCAAGCCAGCTCTGATCGAACGCGCCGATCGCGTGATCGAATAGTGCGCCGGCTCCGGTCGCCTGCGCCGGCGAAACCGGCATCGTGGGCGCGGCCCTTCAGGAGTGACGGCGGCCGGCCCAGCCCGCGAGCCGGGCCAGGAAGGCGTCGGCGGCCCCGAGCTGCGCGGGCGCGATCCATTCGTCGGGCTGGTGCGCCTGGGCGATCGAGCCCGGCCCGCACACCACCGCGGAGATGCCGGCGGCCTGGAAGAAACCGGCCTCCGTGCCGAAGGGCATCGCGAAGGGCGGGCCGATGCCGCCGAGTGCGGCGACGACAGCGAGAGCCGGTTCGGCGCCGGCGCTCGCCAGAGGCGGAACATGGACATGCCTTCGCGTCGACTGGCGGATGTCGGGCGGCGTTGCGCGGGCGAGATAGGCGGCGACCAGCCGTTCGGTCTCCTCGGCATCCTCAGGCGTGACCGGCCGGAATTCCCAGAGCAGCTCGCAGGCGGAGGGCACGATGTTGATCGCCGAGCCGCCCTCGATCCGGCCGAGATTGACGGTCGTGCGGTCGATCGCCCCGGCGCGGTGCCCGACCGCCCTGAGGAAGCCGGCGAAATCGACCGCGGGATAGATCGCGCTCGCCCCCGCGCTCGGATCGCTCGAATGCGCCGCCTTGCCTTCGAAACGCGTGCGGAACCCGAGAAAGCCGCGATGGCGGTCGCCGAGCCGCATCAGGGTCGGCTCGCCGATGATGCCGAGCTCCGGCCTCTCCTCATGGGCGAGCAGATCGGCGATCAGGCCGGGCACGCCGAGACAGCCGACCTCCTCGTCATAGGACAGCGCGATATGGATCGGGCGGGCGAGATCGGCGGCCGCGAAACTCTCCGCCGCAGCAAGGCAGGCCGCGATGAAACCCTTCATGTCGGCGGCGCCGCGGCCATGGAGCTTGCCGTCGCGCTCGCTCAGCCGGAAGGGGTCGGAGGACCAGCTCTGGTCGTCGACGGGAACCGTGTCGGTATGCCCGGAGAGGACGACGCCGCCCGGCGCGCGGGGGCCGAAGCTCGCGAGGATATTGGCCTTGCCGCGACCCTCGTCATGGCTCAACCGGACACGGGCGCCGATGCCGTCGAGGCGGTCGGCGACGCGCTCGACGAGCGCCAGGTTCGAGCGGCTCGATGTCGTGTCGAAACCGACCAGTTCCGCGAGCAGGGCGATCGTCGCAGTCATCGCCGTTCACGCCACCTGCTCGTGATCGGCGAAATCCTCCTGCGCAAACACGGTCATGATCTGGCTTCTCCGGGGCGTCGGGATACGGACGGGCGGCCGCCAGCGGCGGCGAGGCCGAAGCCGCCGAGGATCAAGGCCGCGCCAACGAGATGGAACGGCTGCACGGGCTCGCCGAGCAGCAGGAAGGCGAGGGCGGCGGTGAACAGGGCGACGAGATGGAAGGAGGCGCCCGTCACGCTCGGCCCCAGCGCACCGACGCAGCGATTCCAGATGATGAAGGCGAGCAGCGAGGCGAAGACGCCGATATAGAGCACCGCCGCGATCGGGCCGGGCGATATCGGGATCGTCGCGCCCTGGGCGAGCTCCCAGATCCAGAACGGCAGCAGCACCAGGAGCCCCGCCGCCATCGTCGCGGCTAGGAAGAGGAGCGGGTCGAGATCGGCCGGGCGGCGGCGCAGCAGCACCGAATAGACCGCGTAATTGGCGACCGCGATTAGAACCAGCGGCTCGCCGCCGGTGAGGCTCAAGCCCGACAGCGTCGAAGGCGCACCGCGCGCGACGAACCAGCTCACGCCGACGAAGGAGATGGCGATGCCGGCCAGCGTGCGGGCCGAGACACGCTCGACGCCGAGCATGAAGGCGGCGAGCGGCACCATCAGCGGCAGGGTCGAGTTCAGGAAGGCGACGCTCGCGGCCGGTGCACTTTGCAGGGCGAGATAGCCCAGCGCATTGTAGCCGGCGATGCCGAAGGCGCCGCAGGCGAAGACGAGGCCACGCGCGCGGATGAGCGCCTGCCGCTGCGCACGAAGCGTGCCGAGAACGAAGGGCAGCAGGCAGGCGAGCGCTACGAGCCAGCGGCCGACCGCCAGCGAGACAGGCGGAAAGGATCCTGCGAGCGCCCGGCCGAGCACGAGATTGCCGGCCCAGAACAGCGGCGGCAGGGGCAGGAGCAGCAAGGGCTGCGACCACAGACGCTGGAAGAGATACATCGCGAGCGCCTTACGCGACGCCGGCGAGGCCGATGCGCAGCCGGCGGTTATGCCGGCCCTTGTTGTCGATCTTCAGGATGCTGATCGGCGGCGAGGCCCCGGTCGACGCGAGATGCGTGCCGCCGCAGGCCTGCCGGTCGAGCCCGACGATCTCGACGATGCGGACCTGCCCGTCCGCCGTCGGCGGCGGGGCGACAGAGCGCGAGCGGATCAGGCCGGGCTCCGCGAAGGCCGCGGCTTCCGCGACATGGCTTTGCCGCACCGGAAAATCCCGCCGGATCAGATCGTTGACCGTGCCTTCGATGGCGCGCAGGCGCTCGTTATCCGCCTCGGGCAAGTCGAAATCGATGCGCGCCGTGCCGTCCTCGTTCATCTGCACCCCGGTGACGAGCGCGCCATTGAAATCCTGGAAGACGACGGCATTCACGATATGCAGATCGGTGTGCAGCGCCCGCATCAGCTGCCGGAACGGCCCGTCGACCCTCGCTTCCACGGGCGCCGCCGGCAGTTCGAGCGGTTCCGCCAGCATGTGCCAGAGCCGGCCGCCCTCGTTTTCGAAACCCGCGATCGCGACTTCGCCGCCAGTCCAGGCGAGCGTGCCGCGATCGGGCAATTGGCCGCCGCCGCCGGGATAGAACGGGCTCTCTGAAAGCGCGACCCGGCCTGGCCGTGTCTCTACGACCTCCGTCGCCAGCGTCAGGACATCGGGATGATCGAGGCAGTAATAGCGGGACATGAAACTCACCTTGCGGGCAGCCCCGACGAGGGGCTTGCCTGCAGGCGAGAGTGGCGCGGCGCGGCGCGTGTCTATTGGCGAAAATTGAGAGCGCGATCAGATCGCCCGTGTGCGGCGGCTCTGCCGAAGACCGCAATCCACGTTTCCTGCCGATGCTTCAGCCGGACGCGGCGCGCACCCATTGCAGCGGCGTAATGCCGTAGCTGCGCTTGAAATGCCGCGTCAGCGCGCTCTGGTCGTAGAATCCGGCGTCGAGCGCAGCAGCGGCGATCGTGGCGCCGCGCCCGAGCGCCCTGATCGCCGCCTTGAGGCGCAGTTGCGTGAGATAGGCATGCGGGGTCAACCCCGTGCTGCGCTTGAACAGGGCGATGAGCTGGAACGGCGTCAGACCGACCTCCAGCCCCAACTGCTCCAGCGTGAGGTCCTCGGCATGACGCTCCCGCATGAACTCGCGGATGCGGGCGGCTTTGGCGCGGTCCCGCGCCGGCAGCACCAGCCGGGGTTCGCCCGCGGCATGGCGCCGGATCAGGGCACCGAAGCTGCGCAGCAGCAGCTCGCGCTCCTCAAGCGGATCGTCGCCCTGGTCGAGGATGCGGTGCAGGCCGAGGAAAGCCTCGATCAGATCGGGGTCGTGGACGGTGTTGCGGCTGAAATAGGCGGTCTCATCCAGGCCCAGCGCGGTCTTCAGCGTCTCGATCGCCGGTGGCGTCAGGTAGAACCCGCGATAGAGCCAGCGCCGGCTCCAGCCCATCCGCCCGGAATGGGGCTCGTCGGGGTTGAACACCAAGAGGCTCGAGGTCCTGGCCTCGTCGCTGCGTCCGCGGCTCTTGAATTCGGCGCCGCCGGCTTCGGTGACGGCGACGACGAAGCCGTCATGGCTATGGGGCGCATAATCATGGCTGGTGAAATCGGCAACGAGGCAGCTCAGGCCCGGAACCCGCGGGTCGTGCCAGTAGCGCGAGGAGTTGCGGAGGTCGATGCGGGCCAAGATGCGATCCGGACGGTGAGGACGGGTGCGATGGTGCGACGATCCAGGCCGGATCGCAACCATGCTGCATTGCCGAAGGCGCGCCATCGGCTCCTCGAAACGCGCTCATCCCAGCCGCGATTGCTCACGGAACTGACGCGGCGTTACGCCGGCAATGCGGCGGAAGGCGCGGCTGAAATGCGCCGGGTCCGTGTAGCCGGTCGAAAATGCGACATCGATGATCCTGGAATCCGTGTCGCGCAAAAGCCTGGCCGCATTCTCATATCTGACCGTGTCGAGGATGTCCGAATAGGTCAGGCCGACATGGGCGAGCTTGCGCTGAAAGCTGCGGGCGCTGACGCCTGCCATCTCCGCGACCTCGGCCAGAGCCGGGGTTCGCTCATCCAGATAGGCCGGCAACATCAGCTTGAGCAGTTCGACGATGTCAAAGGCGGAGGGACCATCCGCGTGATCGTGCGGGGGGGCAAATGAGTCGGTCGAACGGTTGGAAAGACCAAGGTGGGAGACCGGCAGGCTGATCCAGGCAGCGTGCTGGCCTGACAGGAACTGCACATTGGGCCAGGCGGCCCGCGTCGCAGGACCCGGCGTGTACCTCGTCTCGAAGGCGATCGTTCCCGGCATCCAGTCGGGCCCTGCAAACTGCCGGATGATGTAGACCGGGAAAATATTCTGGATCCATTGTGCGTATTCCAGATTGAGCAGCCCATCTGTCCCGGCGAGCCTGCTGCAGACGCGCGCATGATCGTCATGGTGTTCGATCCACATGCTCAGGATCGTATCCTCCCGTGACGCCCAGCGGCAGGCGTGCCTGAGCGCAACGAGCAGTGTCGGGGCGTGCGCGATCAGCGCCCGGGTCCTTTCTCTCAAATGCAGGAAATGCAGCCGCTGGGTCGCGAGGAAGCCGAAATCCTCGATGCCCTGGGTTCTCCCGGCGGTTGCCGCGAAGCGCAGCACCGGCAGGAGCGGCAGGTAGAAGTCGCTCTTCTCCTCCAGGGACGAGGGAAGCCGGAACTTCTCCAGGAGCGAATGTGTCGGCGCCCCCATCTCGTCGAGAATTCCGACGAAGGGCAGAAGGAACTGGCCGCGCGTCAAAGGGATATCAGCCATCGGATCTCGCCGTGATCATCGGGGCGCCGCGTTTCCTGGGGCAGGGCTACCCCAGGATTCGCCAACGACGCGCAGAATAGCCGGTCGCGATTGGCGCGAAATGGCAAGACTGCGATCTGCCCATGCACGAAATGCTGGGAACGGAGTTCGCCTGCCGGTCGGGACATGATCGGCGGCACGGAGGCGTCGGCTTCCGCGGACGGTCCGCCTGCACGAAGGGTCGGCAACGCCGTCGCTCCGCCCGTGCGGCGGGTCGACACAGGCCACGGACAGGCCACGAGACCAGAGATCAATGTCAGGGGAAACGGTGCGCTCTCTCATCATCGCGTTGACGTCGGCAGCATTATACATGCCCGCCTGGGCGTCCGATCTCCCGCAGCCAGCCCGGCCGCCAGCCCCTGTCATTGCTTCAGGGCCAAGCTTCTCCATCACGAGCTATCTCTGGGCGACGGCGATCGACGGAAAGAGCGCAACCTTCCCGCCGCTGCCGGCCGCGGATATCCACCTGCGCTTCCGCGACGTGCTGAAGGAATTGAACGGCGCGATGATGGCCTCCGCAGAGATGCGTATCGACCGCTGGGGCTTCCTGGTCGATGGCCAGTTTTCGCAGGTGACGACCGGCGGCAACCTGCCCGGGCCCTTCTTCTCCGCGCTGAAGCTGCGCTCGCAGAGCACGATCGTGCAGGGCTCCGCCCTTTATCGCGTCTATGAGGACGCGGCCGTTTCGCTGGACCTGGGCGGCGGCGTCCGGTTCTGGAACCTGAACAATAAGCTGGAGGTCCTGCCGGGCCCGGCCAATCTCCGGATCGACCACCGCGACTCCGAGATCTGGGCCGACCCCATCCTCGGCGCCCGGCTCGGAATCAAGCTCGGTGGCCCATGGAGCGTGACGGTTGCAGGCGATGTCGGGGGCTTCGGCGTCGGCTCGCACCTGACCTGGCAGGGCTTGGGCAGCGTCAATTACGCCTGGAGCGAGAGCCTGACGTTGAAGGCCGGTTACAGGGCGCTCCATGTCGATTATCGCAGGGGCGGTTTTTCCTACGATGTGACGCAGCACGGTCCCGCGATTGCGGCAACATACCGGTTCTGACCGGTCTGCCTATGAGTTCGACGATGGCGAAAGGAATGGATATGTCTATGACGGCGAGCGCGGTTCGGGCCGCAGGTGTTTCGATGGTTGCGCTCATCGCGCTCTGCGGGCAGGCCTTTGCGCAAGCGGGTGAAACCCAGTCCAAGGTCACCGATCCGCATTTCAAGATCGCGCCGGGCTATCTCAAGCCATCCGAACTGCCCGACAGCCTGGTCCTGCTGGGGCCGCCGCCCGAGAAGGACTCGGCTGCCTTGGCCAGGGACGAAGAAGCGCGCAAGGCGACGCTCCCGCTGCGGAACACCAGTCGCTGGAAGCTCGCCTCTACCGATGCCGATCTCGCCTTTCCGCAGGCGGCCGACAATTTCTCCTGCGCGATGGGTGTCAGGATCGACCAGAAGCAGACCCCGCGCCTCTACGCGATGACGCAGAAGATGCTGTCCGATTTCGGCCTCTCCACTTATGGCGTGAAGAACAAATACAACCGCGTCCGGCCCTTCGTCGTTCACAATGAATCGACCTGCAGGGCGGATCAGGAGGCGATTCTGAGGACCGACGGCTCGTATCCGTCCGGCCACACCGCCGCGGGCTGGGGATGGGCCCTGGTCTTCGCGCAGATCAATCCCGAGCGCTCGAATGAATTGCTCAAGCGCGGCATCGAATTCGGGCAGAGCCGCGTCATCTGCGACGCCCACTGGCAGAGCGATGTCGATGCCGGGCGCATCATGGGGGCGGCGACCGTTGCGCGGCTGCAGACCAATCCGGCCTTCCTTGCCGACCTCAGGGCGGCGAAGGCGGAAGTGAAGGCAGCGAAGGTGAAGCGCTTGAACCCGATGCCGGATTGTGCTGCCGAGACCGCGGCGCTGTCCGGGCAGTAATATGTCCAGCTGGGCGGCCGCCATGCGCCTCACAAGGTGGCGCCGGCTGTCCATCGAAGCTCCGCTTCCGCCGCCGGTCACCCCGGCGGCATGCGCTCGAAGACCCGTAGCGCGGGGTCGATCCTGTCCCAGCCATGGCCGCGAATGCCATAGGCGACCATGTGCGGATTGAACTGGCCGGGGTCGTCAAGGCTTGCCGCATGCACCGCGATCAGCTCCGGCATGGCCTGGAATGTCAGGTAAACGGGCGTTCCGCAGGTGGGACAGAAGGCGTGGATCTTGTCGTTCCCGCTGTCGCCCGCCACCCGCCAGCTCTTCGCTTCGCCTGCGATGGCCACATCGGCGCGCCCGGCGAAGGTCAGATAGGAACTGTGCCCCGTGCCGCTTCGCTTCTGGCAATCCCTGCACTGGCAGTGGATCTCGACGATGGGTTCGCTGCTTGTCTCGTAACGGATCGCGCCACAGGCGCATCCGCCGGCAAAGTGCCTGGTCATCGTCGTTCTCCTGCTGCCAGGTTGCCGATGGGCACTGGATCGCCGCGCGTCCGTTCGGACGCGGGGATGGGCGATCCAGCTCCTTGTTCGAGCATCGGATCTTTCCGAGAACCAGATTCCGCCCTTCGGGCCGATGCTCTGACTCTTTGTGTTTTCATCGCCTCTTCCGAAAATCGCAATCCACTTTTCGGGCCGATGCTCTGAGGGCTCAGGCCGCTTTCTTCTTGCCGAAGACGTCGAGCCCCCGGCCGGTTTCCAGGAAGGATTTCAGGCTGGAAAGAACCACCGGCCACCCCTGGCTGATCCCCTTCGCCATGCTGCTGCCGGCCTGGAGCTCGTCATGGCTGACGGTCAGCCGGGTCATTCCGTCATAATCGTCGATCTCGAAGGTGACCCGGCTATGGCTCGCCGGATCGGCGGCCTGCGCGGGGCTCGCCCAGGTGATGACGAGGCGTGACGGCGGCGAGACCTCGACGACCTTGCCGACCAGCTCGACGGTCCGCGCGTCATTGGCGCGGATATGCTGCCAGCCCGATCCGGCCTGCCAGTCGGAGACGTTCTCATGGCCCCAATAGCGCCGTGCGATCTCGGGTTTGGTGATGGCTTCGAAAACCTTCTCCGGCGTCGCGACAATATAGGTCACATAGACAAAGCTGGTCGTTTCCGTGGTCATTCTTCGTTTCCTTCGATGTCTTTCTTCAGGTCGTGGAGCAGGCTGAGCCTGTGACGTTCGAACTTGCGGACCCACCGTTCGTAGACCTCGTGGATCGGCACAGGATTGATGAAATGCAGCTTTTCCCGGCCGCGCCTGACCGTGCTCACCAAATTGGCCGCCTCCAGGATGCCGAGATGCTGCGTCGCGGATTGCCGGGCCATGTCCAGGTTCTCGCAGAGCTGGCCGAGCGTCTGCCCGTTCCTTTCAAAGAGCAGGTCCAGCAGCTTTCTGCGCGTCGGGTCCCCCAGCGCCTTGAACACGTCGTCAGCGTCCATCGTCCTCACTCATCTGCGAGGGCAATTTATGCAGGTAAATACCTGCATGTCAAATCGCGGCTTGGACCCACCGCAAACCCGACGGCCGATTGCGGCGCCGAGGCCGGGGAGCTACACCGTCCTCCAGCCTCCCTCACGGAAGCTCCTGGCGGCGGCATCGACCGTGCGCTCGATGCGCAAGCCGGTTTCGAAATCGATGAGATGAGCCGGCTCGCCGGCGATGGTCCGCATGAGCTCGCGGCACTCGATGATCTTGAGCTCGTTGAAGCCGAGTCCGTGACCGGGCGCAGGGATGAAGCGGTCATAGGGCTCGTGCACCGGCGCCGTCAGGATGCGGCGAAAGCCCTGCAGATCGCTGCGTCCCTCAGTGGTGTAGAGCTCGATCTCGTTCATCTTTTCCTGGTCGAAGCTGATCGTTCCCTTCGCCCCGAAGACCTGCACGAAAATCCGGCCCTTGCGGCCCCAGGCGCAGCGATTGAGCGCGACGAGCCCGGACGCGCCCGAAGCGAAGCGCAGCAAGAGGGTCGCGATGTCGTACGTCTCGACCGGCCGCGCGCCGCCCTCCTGCTGCGGACGCGTCGGATAGGGCCTGGCCATGTCGGCCATGACCTGCGCCACCTCGCCGACCAGCACCTTGAGCAGCGAGAAGGCGTGGACGCCGAAATCGTCGAGCGCGCCATGGCCCGATTGTGCCGCGCTCTTCCAGGAGAAAGGCGCTTCGGCATCGGCCATGAAATCCTCGTCCATCTCGATGCGGACATGGTTGACCGGCCCGATGGCGCCTTCGCCGATCAGTCGCGCCGCCAGCCGGATGGCCGGGTTCTGGATGTAGTTGTAGCCCAGTGCCGCGACCTTTCCGGCCGCCCGGGCGGCAGCCAGCATCGCTTGCGCATCGGCGAGGCTCGTTGCCATCGGCTTCTCGCACCAGACATGCTTGCCGGCCTCTAGCGCCGCAATCGCCATCTCGGCATGGACGGCGTTGGGCGCGGTGATCGAGACGATGTCGACCTCGGGATGGGTGACGAGCGCGCGCCAGTCGGCGGTGGACCCGGCGAAGCCGAGCTCGCGCGCCCGTCTTGCAGCCAGCGCATCGTCCACCTCGCACAGCATGGCGAGCCTTGGGCGGGCGACATCGCCGAAGACCGGAGCAACGGCATTCCAGGCCAAAGCGTGGCATTTGCCCATATAGCCGGTGCCGATGAGGCCGACGCCAAAAGCGCGCATGCAAGTTCTCCCGAGCTTGGGGGGGCTGGTCAGGGTGAAGGGATGGCTCAGACGGTGCCGCCGAGGGTTCGCAGTTCCTTTGCCGCCGGCCACCAGGGGCGCCCAGGCGTCAAGAGAGCAAACCTGACGCCATCGTTCAAGGTTCGGGGCGGCCAGAGCCGCTCCCGCAAGGCGTCGGAATGCGGTTCCTTCGGTAGGGCGTGCCTGCAGACGAAGCTGATCCTTGCGCAGACAGGACGCCTGCGAGCTGGAGGCGGCTCTGGCCGCCCCGAACCTTGAACGATGGCGTCAGGTTTGCTCTGTTGGCGCTTGGGCTAGCATTCGGACGCCACCAGCGCCGGCGCCGACCTGGGGTAGTGGACGTGATGACCCAGCACCGCATTTACACAATGAGCTTCGCCAAGGTCTATCCGCTTCTGGTCGCCAAGGCGGAGAGGAAGGGCCGCACGAAGGCGGAGGTCGACCAGATCATCCACTGGCTGACCGGCTACGGCCAGGAGGCACTCGCCTGTCAGCTGGCGAAGGACACGGACTACGAGACCTTCTTCGCCCAGGCGCCCGCGCTCAATCCTGCGCGAGCCGACATCAGGGGGAAGGTCTGCGGCGTCCGCGTCGAAGAGATCGCCGAGCCGGTGATGCGGGAGATCCGCTACCTGGACAAGCTCATCGATGAACTCGCCCAGGGGAGGGCGATCGATAAGATCCTGCACCGTCGGCCGGGATAGGTCTTGCGTTTGCGCTCGCGTCCAAGGCCGATCTGACCCCTTCGGGATATCGGATTGGCAGTGCTTCAAGCGGGAGATGCGAGGCTGGTTTCGCCGCAAACGACCGATAAGCGCCGTGAGAAGAGGCAATCTGCGGTCTACTCTTGACGAAACTCCGACACCTCGCGTCGAAATGGAGGACGCCTTTCCTTATCCCCCCTAGGGGGATATAGGCAAAAGATGTCTGAACCCCACATCCATGAAACCCATCCCGCGATCATCAAGCGGCTGAAGCGCGCTGGTGGTCACCTTGCCAAGGTCATCGAGATGATCGAGGCCGGACGCTCCTGCCTCGACATCGCGACGCAGCTCCAGGCCGTCGAGAGCGCCATCACGCAGGCAAAGCGGACGCTGGTGCAGGATCATCTCGATCACTGCCTCGACGAGGTCCTTGGCGACCTGCCGACCGAGCGTCGCCAGCCGATCGACGAATTCAAGCAGATCACGAAGTTCCTCTGAGGCTCACAATGCTCAAGGTCCTGTCCAATCGCGTCTACGGTCGCCTGTTTGCTGCGCAGATCATCGCGCTGGTCGGCACCGGTCTCCTCACGGTCGCGCTCGGCCTGCTCGCCTTCGCACTCGCCGGCGAGAGGGCCGGCGGCGTCCTCGGTACGGCGCTCGCGATCAAGATGATCGCCTATGTCACCGTCGCGCCCATTGTCGGTACGTTTGCGGCACAGCTGCCGCGCCGCGCCTTCCTGATCGCCATGGATCTGGTGCGCGCGGCCATCGCGCTCACGCTGCCCTTCATCACCGAGATCTGGCAGGTCTATCTGGCCGTGTTCCTGCTTCAGTCGGCCTCAGCCGCCTTCACGCCGACCTTCCAGGCTACGATTCCCGACGTGCTGCCGGACGAGGACGACTACACCAAAGCCCTCTCGCTCTCGCGCCTGGCCTATGACCTCGAGAGCATCGTCAGCCCGATGCTCGCGGCCGCCTTGCTCACGGTCATCAACTTTCACTGGCTTTTCGGTGGCACGGTCATCGGCTTCCTCGTCTCGGCAGCACTCGTCCTTTCCCTTACATTACCGGCCTCTCCAGCCAGGAAACGCGAGGGCGGGATCTACGACAGGACAACGCGAGGGATCAGGATCTATCTCGCGACGCCGAGGCTGCGCGGACTGCTCGCGCTCAACATGGCGGTGGCGATGGGGGGCGCCCTCGTCATCGTGAATACCGTGGTGATCGTGAAGGGGCGGCTCGGCCTTGACGACAACGCGGTTGCGCTCGCGCTGGCCTGTTTCGGCGGCGGGTCCATGCTGTCGGCGCTGACGCTGCCGCGTGTGCTGGAACGGGTCGCAGATCGAACGGTGATGCTGACGGCGGCGACCTTTCTGGCTGCCGTCCTTGGCGGCTTCGCTGCACTCCTCTGGGCCAGCGGCTGGGCACTCGCTCCGGCGGCGACGGGTACGGGCTGGGCCGCGCTCCTGGTCACCTGGGCGCTGCTCGGCATCGGTTGCTCCGCGACACAGACACCGTCAGGCCGGTTGCTGCGACGCTCAGCTCACGCCGAGGATCGTCCGGCGGTGTTCGCCGCGCAGTTCGCGCTCTCGCATGCCTGCTGGCTGGTGACCTATCCGCTGGCGGGCTGGCTCGGCGCGATAGTGCCACTGGCGACACTGGCAGGCCTGTTCGCGCTGGCGACGCTGGCGGCAGTGCTCTTCGCATCGCAGCTTTGGCCGGCTGGCAGTGCGGATGCCCTTGCGCATGACCATCGCGAGCTTCCACCGGGACATCCTCATCTTGCAGAGCATGGTCCGCGCCATTCCCATTCCATCATCATCGACGACCTGCACAGTCGGTGGCCCGCCGAGGCAAGATGAGGTGGTCAGGATGCAATGCCCCGGGTGCAGGCAAGAGCCATGACCGCGATGGCATGGATGGCTGGGACGGGTGATCGAGCGCCGGTCGTCGATCCGGCAATGACCTGCACGGGCTCCGTGGATGCGCGACGAGATCAGGCGGGCGGGCCGGCGCCAGATCGTGGAGGCAAGCTATTCCGCCACCATGTGGCATGTCAGGTCAGGGCATGCCGGGAGCGAAGCTCCCGGCCGCGCGGCCCTTCATGCTGCTTTGGCTCGCTCCTGCGCTGTCTTGACGGGCCCCTTGGCTGCAACGAGCGCCTCGTGGTCCAGTGCGGTCTGCGCGGCATAGGCCATCGCGAAACTGGTCAAGGCGTCGTCGAAGATCCCCGACGCCCCCATGTAACCGGCGATCGTCGCCGCATCGCCCGAGCGGACATGCGCGCGTGCAAGCGTGCGGCCGCAGAGTTCGGCATAGGCCGTCAGGGCCTGGCCCTCCACCACTTCGGCGATCGATCCGAGGCGGCGGTTCTTGAGTTGCCGAACGTAGAAATGCCGCCCGCTGGCGCTGTCATCCGCCCAGCCCAGGAAGACGTCGCTGGCCGCCTGCAGCATGCGCTGGCCTTCCACCACCCGCTGTCCCTGATGCGGTGGCCCCGGGTTCTTGCTCTTCGTCAGCCGGGCGAGGACCGAGGTCTGGGCTTCCTTGACCTGCAGGAACAACGGCTCGTCATCGGCCGTCATGAACAGGCCTACGACGCAGAACGTGCCGACGCTGCCGACGCCGACGACCTTGAAGGCGAGGTCCCGCAGGCCGTAGCGCGTCACCAGCACGCGGCGCTCGGGCGGCAGGGTCTCGCGATAGTGATGGAAGACCTTGTGGGCCTGCAGCGAGCGCGTGCTGTCGCGTTCCTCAGGCAGATGGTAGATCAGCGGCGGCCGGTCCTCGATGCCCCAGGAGCCGTCCGCCCCGGTATGCAGGCGGGGAAAGTTGCTGTCCTGCTGCGGATTGCGCGACGCCTTGGTGAGCAGGCCTTGCACATGCTTGCGCAGCGTCGGGTCGTCGATCCGCTCCAGTTCCTCTCCGAGTTCGGTGCGCGCATGCCAGGCCTCCAGCGGAGTGAGCTTGGCCAGCCTGCGCAGCCGGCGGCGATAGGCGCTCACCGTCGCTGCAACGGTGAGCCGGGCGGTCCTCCTGGAAAATCCGGCGTCGAGCGCTGCCACAGCGACACTGGCGGCCAGGCGCTTGAGATCGACGGCGAAGTCGATGCCCGGCAGCGTTTCGTCGAAATCGTTGATGTCGAACAGGACGTTCTCTTCCGGCGTGGTGAAGGCGCCGAAATTCATGAGATGACAGTCGCCGCAGGCCTGAACGGGCAGACCGGCCGATGGCAGGCCGGCCAGATCTTCCGCCATCACGGCCGCCGCACCGCGCAGAAAGGCGAACGGGCTCAGCATCATGCGCTCGTAGCGGATCGGCAGAAGCTCCGGAATGCGGCTGTCATCGGTCCCGGCGAGAATGGCGACAGCGTCGCTGCTGGAGCGGGGCGCCCAGTCGGCATGGCTCTCGCGCGGAACCTTGCCGCGCAGGGCCTTGCCGGCGGCGTAGCGCTCGGCACGGGACAGAAGCTGCGGCTTGGCCGGTTGATGTCGCGTCATCGGGGACCTCGATCTTGCCGTTTCGGCCCGCATGGACATGCTGTTCGTCGACGGACCTGTCCTTGGCGGCCGTATTCCGCGACCCGTCGCTTGCGCAGGACCCGTTTATACCAGCCTCCGGGGGCGATGCCCAAGCAAGAGGCCGTGACCCGGATGCTGTTCGTTTCCAAAGCCCGCAAGCATCTGTTCTCGTTGTCGCAGGTATTCGGAGAGACATTGCCAGACAATGCCCGAGAGGAGCATACTGTCTAATCTGGCCCAAAGGCACGATGTCGGGAGGGTTCGGAATGAACGGCTCCGGGGAACGTCGGGGCGGATGGAGCTGGTGGTACCTGCTCTTCATCGTCCAGTTCATCGCGGTACTCTGGCCGCCGTTCTACAACCGGCTCGACCCGGTCTGGGCAGGCATTCCGTTCTTCTATTGGTACCAGATGCTCTGGGTGCTGATCGGAGCCGCCTTCACCGCCACCGTCTACTTCGGGACCAAGGACTAGCTCGCCCGACCAGACCCTGTGCCTGACGACGACGAGCTCCGACAGGAGCGTGTCATGCATGACGTGAACTGGACCGCCACCACGGTGTTCGTGGCGTTGTTCGGCTTCATCACGTGGCTCGGCTTCGCCGCCGCCAACTGGCGCAAGGCAGATCTCGACCAGCTGCACGAATGGGGCCTCGGCGGCCGCAGATTCGGCACTTGGATCACCTGGTTCCTGGTCGGCGGCGACCTCTACACCGCCTATACCTTCATCGCCGTGCCGGCTCTCGCCTTCGGCGCCGGGGCGGTGGCGTTCTTCGCCGTGCCCTACACGATCGTGATCTACCCGATCCTGTTCCTGGTCTTTCCCAGGCTCTGGCATGTCTGCCACAGGCACGGCTACATCACCGCCGCCGATTTCGTCCGCGGCCGCTTCGGCAATCGCTGGCTGGCGCTCGCCGTGACCATCACGGGCATCCTCGCGACCATGCCCTATATCGCGCTGCAGCTCGTCGGCATCCAGGTGGTCATCGGCGCGCTCGGCATTTCCGGGACCGGCCTTGCCGCCGACCTGCCGCTGATCTTCGCTTTCCTGGTCCTGGCGGCTTTCACCTATTCGAGCGGCCTGCGCGCGCCGGCCTCGATCGCGATCGTCAAGGACATCCTGATCTATGTCACCGCCTTTGCCGCGATCATCATCATCCCGATCCAGCTCGGCGGCTTTGCCAAGATCTTCGCCGCGGTGCCGGACACGAAGGTCCTGCTCGAAACGCCGCCCCCCGGCTCGACCGGGGCCTACAGCACCTACGCGACGCTGGCGCTCGGATCGGCGCTGGCGCTGTTCCTCTATCCGCATTCCATCACCGGCATTCTCAGCGCCAATGGCGGCAAGGCCATCCGGCGCAACGCCGCCATGCTGCCGGCCTATTCCTTCCTGCTCGGCATTCTCGCGCTGTTCGGCTTCTTCGCGATCGCCGCCGGCGTCCGCAGCATGCCGGAATATGCGGCGGGCTTTGCCGAGTTCGGCAATAATTTCGCGGTGCCGGCCCTGTTCCTGCACAGTTTCCCGGCCTGGTTCGTCGGCATCGCCTTCGCCGCCATCGGCATCGGCGCCCTGGTTCCGGCGGCGATCATGTCGATCGCGGCCGCCAATCTCTATACCCGCAACATCCACCGGGAGTTCATCAACCGGAACCCGACCGACCGGCAGGAGGCCCAGATGGCGAAATGGGTTTCGCTGGTCGTCAAGCTGGGTGCGCTCGTCTTCATCCTGTTCGTGCCGACGCAATATGCCATCCAGCTGCAGCTGCTCGGCGGCATCTGGATCATCCAGACGCTGCCGGCGGTGATGCTCGGCGTCTATACGCGTTGGTTCAACGGCTGGGCGCTGCTGATCGGCTGGCTGGCCGGGATCGTCGCCGGCACGCTGATGGCCTTCGCGTCCAATCTGACGCCGACCTTTCCGCTCAGCTTTGGCGGGCATGTCTTCCCGGGCTACACCGCCGTCTACACGCTGGTCCTGAACCTCGTCATCGCCGTCGTGCTGACCTTGCTCTTCCGGGCGTTGAAGGCCCATTCGATCGCGGCCGACGAGACGATGGCCGCCGATTATTCCGCCTGACACCCCGGGGACCGGGCCGGACATGGGCCACGGCCTCCTCACGGCGCCACGCTGTCCCCTTGGCTTGGACCGGGATGGCGAAGCCGCAGACTATTTGGCGCGTCGCCCCGGTTGTGAGATCGTCGCCTGATCAGGAGCGAAGAAGCGAGGGCCCTATGGATACGGACCAGGAGGCCAAGGACCGCGTCACGCAGATCATGCAGAAGCACCTGGAACTTGCGCAGGAGCAGCTCGAAATGGCTGAGCGCGGCGTGCTCTTGTCGATTGATGGAGCACCCGAAGGGATCAATCTGACCAAGGAGGCATTGGCCATCCGCGTCGGGCAATTGCAGGGTGCGCTTGATCGACAGCGAGGACGCGGCTGATACCAGCCATGCGCCTGCAGAAGGGCGTGAAGCGGGACCGTCGTTGCGCTGGTCCGCTCTTCCCAGCCCAGCGAACGCGCATGTCACGCGCCAGTCCTCGGCCGCGATAGGGGGCGTTCGAGGGCGGTGGCGGGCGCCTATGCCGACCTTGGCATGCGCGACGCGTTCGCCGAGCCGACCGAGCGCTTCCGGCTCTTGCGGATGTGATCGACGAAGGCGCGCAGCTTCGGCGCCATGTTCTGGCGGCTCGGATAATACAGGAAGAACCCCGGGAAGAACGGGCAAAATTCTTCGAGCACTGGAACGAGCTCCCCGCGCTGGATGGACGGTCGAAATGTTTCCTCCAGCCCGATGGTGATGCCGCCGCCCGCGACCGCCATGCGGATCATCAGCGCCATATCGTTGGTGGTGGCCTCCGGCTTCACGTCAACCGCGAAATCCTGGCCCGCCTCCGTGAACTCCCACCGGTAGGGAGCCGCTCGTGGCGCCGGGCGCCAGCCGATGCAGCGATGCGCCGCGAGCTCGCGCGGATGGATCGGCGTCCCCCGGCGCGCCAGGTAGCCGGGAGCGCCGACGGCGAGTTGCCGTTGCGGGGCGGAGACGGGAACGGCGATCATGTCCTGCTCGATGACCTCGCCGAGCCGCACGCCCGCGTCATAGCCGTAGGCGACGATGTCGATCTCGTCATCCGTCACCAGGACGTCCAGCTGCACGTCCGGGCATGCCACCCCGAAACTGGTGAGAAGCGGGCCTGACAGGAAACTCTCTGCGATCGAGGAGACCGCCAGCCGCAACTGGCCGCGCGGTCCGGAGCCGAGTTGATGAGCAGCCTCGGTCGCCGCGCGGATATCGGCCAGCGACGGGGCGATGTCGGCATGGAGACGCTCGCCGGCTTCGGTGAGGCCGACGCTGCGGGTGGTGCGGTGGACGAGGGCAATGCCCATTGCGTCCTCGAGCCGCCTGATCGTCTGGCTGACGGCCGAGCGCGTCACGCCTAGCCGGTCCGCGGCTGCCCGGAAGCTTCGTTCCTCGGCGACCAGGACGAAGGTCGCGAGCGCGTTGAGGTCGGTCGCCATTGGTTAGAAAGTCTAACCATAGCGTCGCCTCCTGGCTAGATACCGGCGACAGCGCCGGGCGCCTATCTCCTCGATCACGGGTTCCGCATCACGCAGCGGACCAAGCGAGAGGAGTTGGACCATGGCTATGGACAAGACCGTTCTGGTGACCGGGGCATCAAGCGGCATTGGCGTCGGCATCGCCCGCGAGCTCGCCGCCGCCGGAGCCCGTCTGATGCTGGGCGCACGCAGGGTCGAGCGACTCGATGCCCTCGCCGAAGAGCTTCGGCAGGGCGGCGCGAAGGTCGACTATCGCCGCCTGGATGTGACGCGGCAGGACGACGTCCTGCGCTTCGCCGACGCAGCCCGTCAGCAGTTCGGGCGGATCGACGTCATCGTCAACAATGCCGGCGTGATGCCGCTCTCGCCGATGGCCTCCCTGAAGGTCGACGAGTGGGACCGCATGGTCGACGTCAACATCAAGGGCGTCCTCTACGGAATCGCCGCGGTCCTGCCGGAGATGACGTCCCGGGGCTCCGGCCACATCGTCAACATCGCCTCGATCGGTGCGCTCAGCGTCTCGCCGACGGCGGCCGTCTACTGCGCCACGAAATATGCCGTCCGGGCGATCTCGGACGGCCTGCGCCAGGAGCGCAGCGACATCAGGGTCACCTGCATCCATCCCGGCGTCGTCGAGAGCGAGCTCGCCGGTACGATCACCGATCGCGCGGCGGCCGAAGCCATGAAGACCTACCGGAGCATTGCGCTCCAGCCTGACGCCATCGGTCGGGCCGTCCGCTACGCGCTGGAGCAGCCCGAGGACGTGGACGTCAACGAGATCGTCGTCCGCTCGACCAGGGCGCCGCACTGATGCGGGCCGGGGTCATTACCGTCGCGACGGGTGTCGTGGCGGCGCTTGCAGGTGCTGCCTTCGCGGAGAAACCCATGACGCAGGCCACTCATCCCTTTGTCGACATGTGGGTCACCGACGACAACCGGATCCGCCACGAACTCCTGCCGGACGGCCGCTATGTCGAGGCGCGCGGCAACCGCGAGGGCGCCTATCGCGGGCGATACGAAGTGACAGGCCGACACATCGAATACTGGGACGATACCGGCTTCACCGCCGACGGCGACTTCGTCGACAACGACACCCTCCACCATGCCGGCATGGTTCTTCGCCGGCGTGTCCGGCCGTCCTCCGCGACGGCCCCGTAAGCCGGATTTCCGGCAGTGGCGGCCCCGCGCGGTGGTCGCCCGGGCCGCTTTCCCAACCACCCTGAAGCGAAGGAGACGTTCAATGAACTCTGCTGCCCCATTCAATCGACCTGCGACCGCCGCCCGGCGCATCGGGCTTGCGGCCATCGTCGCCCTGGCCATCGCGCCGGCCATCGCCGCGCCGGCCCAGGCCGACACCGCACGCAACGAGACCATCGTGCGCGACGCGTTCCAGCGCTGGGCCGCCGGGGACAATGTCTTCCAGCAGCTGCTGGCCCCCGACATCGTCTGGACGATTCCGGGCTCCGGTTCCGTCGCGGGCACCTATCGCGGCATGACGGATTTCATTGAGCGGGCCTCCGTGCCGCTGGTCAGCCGCCTCGCGACCCCGCTCGTTCCCCAGGTCCGGCACATCTGGGCCGTCGGCGACCGGGTGATCGTCCGCTTCGACGCGACGGCCACGACGACTGGCGGACATCCCTATCGCAACCAGTTCGCCTGGTGTTCCGGATGAAGGACGGCAAGGTCGCCGAGGCCGAGGCGTTCCTCGACCTCGTCGCCTACCAGCAGGTCGTCGACAACAATCAGCCACGCCAGCGCTGACGCTTCGGATGGAGCCGCCGGGCCGGCAGCGGTTCGGGCCGGGAGCGGTCTGGGATCAGATGCGCCCGCTGCCAGGTTCGGCCGCGCCGGCCTGCTCGCGCAGGAGCGACAGAAAGGCCTGCGCGGCCCGGCCGACATAGCGCTCCTTGTGCTGTAGGGCGTAGAAGCGGCGTCGCGGCACGGTCGCTGCGACCGCAACCAGTGACCCGGCCCGCAGCGCCGCCGCGACCACCAGGCGCGAGACCACGGTCGCCCCGGCACCGGCCTCCACCGCCGCCCTGACGGCTTCGTTCGAGGGCAATTCAAGCGCGATGTCGAGTTCCGCGAGGCTCCGGCCGTCGCGTGCCAGCAGGTCTTCGAACAGCCGGCGCGTGCCCGAGCCCGGCTCGCGCAGGACCCAGGGCGCCTCGGCGAAGGCCGCGCTTGCGAGCGCGGCTGCGCCGGCCCAGCGATGCCCGCGGGCGACGACCAGCACCATCTCGTCTTCGGCCACCGGCGAGATCGCCAGATGCGGGTCGTCGATCTCCCCCTCGACGATGCCGAGATCGGCGAGCCCGTCATGGACGGCCTGAGCGACAGTTTGCGTGTTGCCGATCGTCAGCGGCGTTTCGATGCCGGGATGGCGCGCCCTAAAGGCGTGCAGCAGCGGCGGCAGCCAGTAATTGGCGACGGTCTGGCTCGCGGCGAAGGCGAGCCGGCCGCGCTTCAGCCCGGCGAGATCGGCCAGCACGGCCTCGGCCGAGGCGGCGCGGGAGAGCACGGCGCGCGCCTCGGCCAGGAAGAGCCGGCCGGCATCGGTCAGCGTGATGCGCCGGCCGATGCGATCGAACAGTTTGACCGCATGGCGCGCTTCCAGGGCCGCGACCGCGGCGCTCGTCGCCGACTGGGTCAGGTTCAGCTCGGTCGCGGCTTTTGTGACATGTTCGCGCTCGGCGACCGCGACGAAGATCCTGAGCTGTTCGAGCGTCATCGCGATCCTTCACATCGTGAGCTTCATCCGCATCAGACTGAATGACGCGATGAAAGGAAAGGCCGCAAGGCCGAGCAGGAGAGGGCGCAGGCATTTGGCCCTGAGCTTGGCGATATCGGTCTCGAGCCCCATCGCGGCCAGCGCCATCGAGAGGAGGAAGGTGGTGGAAAGAACGATCAGCGACTTGGCTGGGCTTCGCACGCTGACGACGCGAGGCCGACCATGGCGACGTAATGATCGACGGAGACGATTGATCCCCGGCGCGAGGGCTTGCCGGGAGGCGCAGAGCCGTGCTCGGCGAGGGGCGAACGGAGGATGAAATCGGCTGAATGCAGGCGGCAGCGATCGCGGGTGTTCCAAGGTGAACGTGGTGCGCCGTCAGGGCCGATCTCTGGCGAGTTTCAACGGCGGCCTCTGTCGGATTGGAGACATGCGAGCGACGGGACATGTGTGGCGCCGAGCGGCCCGATGGGCTCGGCACCCATTTGCTGCGGCCGAGTCCGGCGCCATCGCCGCGACAGATGGCGCGAATGTGGGAGAACTGGCGCTCTGGCTGCAACCTGGTGCGATGCTCGCCTCCTTCCGGATTGGAGCCCGCACCTGGCGTATGCATTCACAGGCGGCGGCGAGCCGACGGGCTCAGTTCTTCTGGCAGTGGAAGCCTTCAGCGAAGGTAAGTTCCACCAATGCGCGCCGTCGCTGTTCTCGGGGCCGGGCGGCGCCTGGACCGGGGACTGACCGTTGCTATGCCGGCAGGACGACGACCTTCGTCTTGACCGGCGTACGCGAGTACAGGTGCATCATGTCCTGGCTGAGCAGGCCGACACAGCCGCTTGTGATGCCGTTCCCGATCGATTCGGGGTCGCTGGAGGCGTAGATCGTGTAGAGCGTGTAGGCGCCGTTCTGATAGAGATAGAGCGTGCGGGCGCCGAGCGGGTTTTCGAGGCCGCCGGGCATGCCGCGGGCGTATTTGGCCGCCTCGGGCTGGCGCTTGATCATCTCCTTGGGCGGTGTCCAGGTCGCCCATTCCGCCTTGCGCCCGATATAGGCGTCCCCGCTCCACCGGAACCCGTCGCGGCCGACATTGGCGCCATAGCGGGTGGCCGATCCGTCGTCCTCGACGCGGTAAACGTAGTAATTGCCGGGGTCGACGATAATCGTACCGGGCGCTTCCTTGGTCTCGTAGCGAACGGTCCGGCGATAATATTTCGGATCGACCTTGCTGACATCGACAGCCGGGATCGGGAATTTCTCTTCGGGCACCGGCCCGTAGATCTTGGCCGCCTCGGCGAGGCTCATGCCGTCGGTCGTGCAGCCGGCGAGTCCGAGCGCGCCGACGCCGGCGGCAGAACCGACCAGAAACGACCGGCGGTTGATAAGTCCCGTGCGACGCCCGATCAGAGCGATCTCGTCCATCTTGCCGGCATCGGCATTGCCACCGTCCATGATCATGATTTTGGACTTCCCATGTCTTGCTGCCCGACGAGAGAATACTCGGGCATACACCCGCTGAGCGTCTTCCTGAGCTAAGATTGCCGGGACATGGCCCGGCTGGCAAGCTCTGGCCTTTGTTGCACGGGGCTTGCCATGCACCAAGCCCGCTACCGTCCACGCTGTCTCGCAGCGTTACGTCGCGGTGGCTTCGACAAAAACGTGCAGGTCACGGCACCGCTCGGGTCAGCGGCGCCTCGGCTCATTCGCCCGGCATTTTGCGCATTCGGGCCGGGCGAGGGGCGCGCGGCTCTGGCGCGGGCCGGGGCCTTGCGGAGCCATGAAGCCGGTCGCGCCGGGACGGCCTGGCCTGGCTGTCCCGGCGCGATGCCGGTCAGGCGACGAGGAAGCCGGCGTCGACCGGATCGTCGCGGTTGATCGTCCAGCGTGCGGTGCCGAGCAACCCGGCGGTGCCCTTCACGGTCGGGCACACGGCGCGCGTGCCGTTCAGGTTCGCCTCGCCGATCAGGCAGCCTTCGAAGGTTCCCGACCCGAGCAGCCCTTCCGAGCGGATCGGCTGGTGCAACGCGAGCAGGCCGCGCGCCTCATACATCGCCATCATCGCGCTCGTGCCGGTGCCGCCCGGCGAGCGGTCGAGCTGGCCGGCGGAGAAGACGTGGACGTTCTTGTAGAAAGCGCCCTCGATCGTCGGCTCGTGCCAGAAGGTCACGAAGTTGAAATTGTTGATGTGGCTCGACGCCGGGTGCTGGATGGCAACCTTCTGGCGCAGCTGCTCGCGGGCGATAATGCCGAGCCGGGAGAGCTCCGAGCCGTTCTCCGGCGAGATCCGCAGCGAGGTGCCGCGCAGGTCGATGATGCCGAAATAATTGCCGCCCCAGACGATGTCGGCCTTGAGCTGGCCGATGCCCGGCAGGTCGAAGGGCACGTCCTGCGCCGCGACATAGGCCGGCACGTTCTCAAATCGGGTCCACAGCACGTCCGGCCCGTCATTGGCGACCTCGGCCGTCACCAGGCCGGCGGTGGTCTCGAAGCGGATCGTCGTGACGCCATTGGCGCCGCGCCGGACGAGCCCGAGCGCGACCATCGCCATGCCGACCGCGATCGTGCCGTGGCCGCACATATGGGAGTACTGCGTGCCGTCGATATAGATCAGGCCGGCATCGTAGTCCGGGCTCGACGGCGGCGTCAGGAACACGCCGAACATGTCCTTGTGCCCGCGCGGCTCGCGCATCAGCGCGCAGCGCAGCCAGTCGTAGTTCTCCTCGAGGAAGCGGCGCTTCTCCAGGATGTTCGAGCCGGCGGGATAGGGAATCCCGCTATGGATGATGCAGAGGGGCTCGCCCTCGGTATGGGTGTAGACGACGTCGAAGATATTCTGCTGGCGCATGTGCGGGCTCCTTGGGACTAAACGGGGTGGACGGGATCAGCGGCGCTCGGAGAGCACGTCGAGGCCGATGGTGAGGTCGAGCAGCACGATCACGATCGCGGCGACGATGATCGTCAGGCCGGAGACCGCCGCGATCATCGGGTCGATCGTGTACTGGACGTAGTTGAACAGCTTGACCGGGATCGTGGTCAGCTCGGCCGTGGTGTTGAAGATGCTGAGCTCGACATTGATGAAGGAGGCGATGAAAGCGAAGATCGCGCCGCTGACGAGCCCGCTGCGGATCTGCGGCAGCGTCACCAGGAAGAAGGTCGTCAGCGGCCTAGCCCCGAGATCGGCCGACGCCTCCTCCAGGCTGCGCTGCTCGTCGCTGAGCTGCGGCAGCACGGCGCGCAGGACGAAGGGCATGATGATCACGACATGCCCGACGAGCAGGGCCGTGAAGCTGCGCACCAGGCCGATCGCGCTGCCATATTGCAGCAGCGCCGCGCCGAGCACGACATGCGGCAGGATCAGCGGCGACATCAGGATTTCCGACAGCAGGCGGCGGCCGGGAAAGCGATAGCGAGCGATCGCGATCGCGGCGGGCACCGCCAGCACGACCGCGACGATGGTCGCGGCGATCGCGAGCAGCGTGCTGGTCATGAAGGCCGAGACGTAGGACGGGTCGCCCAGCATCTTGCCGTACCAGGCGAGGGTGAGCCCCTGCGGCGGGAAGGCGAGGAAGCTGGTCGTGGTCAGCGAGGCGCCGACCAGCACGACGAGCGGCAGGGCGAGATAGGCGAGTGCCGCAAGGGAGATGATCCTGACGAGGTGCGTGACCATTTCAGGCTCTCCTCGGCTCGCTGAGGCGCCCGGCGAGCGTGACGAGCACCAGCGTCAGCACCAGCATGGTGATGCTGAGCGCGCCGCCATAGTTGAAGTCGAAGACCGAGCTGTATTGCTGGAAGATCAGCATGGAGAAGACGGTGATCCGCCCGCCGCTGAGCAGCGCCGGCGTGACATAAGCGCTGACCGCCAGCATGAAGACCATGACCGCGCCGGCCATCAGCCCGGGCAGGCTGAGCGGGAAGGTGATCTTCCAGAAGGTGCCGGCCGGCGTCGCGCCGAGATCGGCGGAGGCGTGTTCGAGCGCCGGATCGACCTTGGCGAGCGCGTTGCCGACCGCCAGCACGATGAAGGGCAGCAGGATGTAGACGAGGCCGATCAGGATGCCGAGCTCGGTGCCGAGGAAGCGCATCGGCCGCTCGATCAGGCCCAGCCCGATCAGGCCGTCATTGACGAGGCCGTTGCGGCCGAGCAGCACCATCCAGCCGAAGGAGCGTACGATGTTGCTGGTGAACAGCGGCACGATGAGCAGGATGACGCAGAACCGGCGCCAGGGCCGCCAGCGCACCACGCGCACGAGGTACCAGGCGAGCGGATAGCCGATCACGACTGAGACGAGCGTGGTCAGCGCGCCGATCCGGAAGGTCACCCACAGCACGTCCCAGTGATAGCTGTCGGCGAGGATGTGCAGGTAATGCGCGAAGGTCAGGTGACCATCCGGCGTGGTCAGGCTCGCGATCAGGACGACCGCCATCGGCGCCAGGAAGAAGGCGACGAAGAACGCCGCCGGCAGGGCGCAAAGCAGCACGACCGTGCGCAGCCTCCCGCTCATCACGCGTCCACCGGCACGAGGCTGAGATCGCCGGGGCGGATCGTGGCGAAGACCGGCTGGCCCGGCGCGAGGCCCGCCAGCGCCGACGGCGCGAGCCTGGCCGTCAGGACGGTGCCGCCGACCAAGACCGTGACGAGGGCATGGCTGCCGACATGGGTGATCTCGGAGAGCACGGCCGGCAGGGAGAGGCGATCGGCGACGGGCTCCGGCGCAATGAGGATATCCTCGGGCCGCAGCACGCCGGTTAGCGCGCCTTGCGGAGCGTCGCAGGCGGGACGGATGATCGCGCCGTCCAGAAGGGACAGGCTGCCGTCGCCGCGCCGCTCGACCTGGAGCAGGTTGGCATCGCCGATGAAGTCGGCGGCGAAGCGGCTCGCCGGCCGGGCATAGATGTCCTGGCCGCGGCCGATCTGCTCGATGCGGCCGCGGTTCATCAGCACGATCCGGTCGGCCATGCTCATCGCCTCGTCCTGGTCATGCGTCACGAACAGGAAGGCGATGCCGAGCCGGTGCTGGATCTGCTTGAGCTCGCCCTGGACCTTCTTGCGCAGCTTCAGGTCGAGCGCGCTCAGCGGCTCGTCGAGCAGCAGCAGCTGAGGCCGGTTGACGATGGCGCGCGCCAGCGCCACGCGCTGCTGCTGGCCGCCGGAGAGCTGGGCCGGCAGGCGCTCGCCGAAGCCGGCGAGGCCGACGAGCTCCAGCGCCTCGGTGCTGCGCTGGGTTGCCTCGCCCTTCGACGTGCCCTGCCGGCGCGGCCCATAGGCGACATTTTCCAGGACGCTCATATGCGGGAAGAGCGCGTAGTTCTGGAACACCGTGTTGAGCGGGCGGCGATAGGGCGGCAGCCGTGTCACATCCTCGCCGGCGAGCCTGACCGTGCCGGCCTCCGGCGTCAGGAAGCCGGCGATGCAGCGCAGCAGCGTGGTCTTGCCGCAACCCGACGGGCCGAGCAGCGCGATGAACTCGCCCTGCTCGACAGAGAGGTCGATCTCCGTCAGGGCCGCGTGCCCGCCGAAATGCTTGGACAGGCCGTCGATGGCAAGGATGGGGGTGCTCATGCTGCGGCTCGTGGTGCTCGTGCCCGGTCGTTCGCGCGCAGGTCGTTCACTTGCGCGCGATCTCGCGGTTCCAGGCGTCGACGACGCCTGAACGCAGCGCGTTGATCTCCGTCCAGTCGAAGAGCTGCAGGGTCTTGACCGAGCCGGTCTCGCCCCAGGGCAGCTTGCGCGCGGTCTCGGGCTTGACGACGACGTTCTTCACGGACGGGCCGAGATAGAGCTTCTCGGCGAGGCAGCCGGAGGCTTCGGGCGTCAGCGCCTGGTTGATGAATTTCGCAGCCGCGTCCTTCTTCGGCGTGCCCTTCACCAGATGGAGCCGGGCATCGGTTGCCCAGGCGCCTTCCTTGGGCACGACGAAGCCGATCGGCAGGCCCTTGTCGGCAAGGTCCCAGGCGCCGACGTTGAAATGCGCGCCGATGATCGCTTCGCCGCTCTGGTAGGCATTGGTCGCGGCGCCCGAGGAATCGAAGAACAGGGCGGCCTTGAGCTCCTTGATCTTCTTGAAGGTCGGGGCGAGGTCGCCGGGAGTGCCACCCCAGATCTTCGAGAGGAACATGACGAAGGGCACGCCCGCCGAATTCGCGGGGGAGGGGATGGTGACGGCATCCTCGAATTCCGGCTTCCAGAGGTCGTTCCACGATGTCGGGGCGGCCTTGACCTTCTGGGTGTTGTAGGTGAGCCCGAGCGAGTAATAGCCGGTGCCGACTGCATAGGTGGTCGAACCGCTCTTGTAGATGGCCTCGGGCAGCGTGTTGGCGAGATTGGGGATCGCTGCCGCGTCGAGGGTGTCGGTTACCTCCGCGGCGAGCGCCAGCTCGCTGATGCCGCCATCCATCCAGGCGACGTCGATGGTGGGAGCCGCCTTCTGTTGCTGCAGCTTCGACAGGGTGACGGTCGAGGTGCCGATCTCCGGCTTCACGGCGATGCCGGTCGCCTTGGTGAAGGGTTCGGCGACGCAGGCGCGGAAGGCGTCGCCCCAGTTGCCGCCATACCAGGCGACCGTGATAGAAGCGGGTTGCTGGGCCAGCGCCGGCGCGGTCAGCAGGGTGGTCGCGAGCATGGCGCTCGCCAGCCGGGCGGGTCTGTTCATCGTCGTTCTCCTCTGCCTGAGCGTCTTCGCGCTTCTACGATCATGGTGGGCGCGGCGCACGAAAGGCACTAGAATTCGCCGGCCAGAAATTTGAATAATCACGACATGAACACAGCGCAGTTTCCGCCATCGGCCAGCGAGCGGCCGCAATCCGCGCCCATCCCCGTTTCGCGGCTGCGGATCGGCTTCGTCCTGCTCGACCAGTTCACGCTCGCCGCTTTCTCCGGCCTGATCGATGTGCTGCGGCTGGCGGCGGACCATGGCGGCCGCAGTCGCCAGCTGCATGCGAGCTGGACCGTGATGAGCCTCGACGGAGAGCCGCGACGCTCGAGCTGCGGTGTCTCGGTTGCACCGAATGCGGCCCTGCTCGATCCGGCCGGGTTCGACTATGTCGCCGTCTGCGGCGGCAACGACTATCTCAACGACGCCTTGCCCGAGAGCCTGCTCGACTATCTCAGGCGGGCGGCGGCGTCGGGCGCGCGCCTGCTGGGCATCTGCACCGGCACCTTTGCGATCGCCAGGGCAGGGCTGGTCGGTCCGCGCCGGGTCTGCGTGCACTGGAACGTGCTGGATGCCTTCAAGCAGCGCTTTCCCAGGGTTTCGGCAGGGGTGGAACGGCTTTTCATCGACGAGGGCGACCTGATCACCTGCGCCGGCTCGACGGCCGCGATCGATCTCGGCCTCTATCTCGTCGCGCGCCATTGCGGCCGGGACAAGGCCCAGCAGGCGATGCGCCACATGATGCTGCAGGACATGCGGCCGGCCGAGATGCCGCAGCCGCATTTCTACGCGCAGATCGGCTCCCATCTCGACGTCCGGGTTCAGCAGGCCGCGCAATTCATCGAACAGCGCCTCGACAATCCCCCGCCGATCGCCGCGGTTGCGCGCTATGTCGGCGTCAGCCCGCGCCAGCTCGAGCGCCTGTTCGGCATGTCGCTGGGCCAGAGTCCCGCGGCGTTCCAGCGCAAGCTGCGGCTGGACTATGCGCGCTGGCTGATCCTGAACAGCAAGCGCTCGCTCACCGACATCGCCATGGGCGCGGGCTTTGCCGACAGCGCCCATCTCTCGCGCGACTTCAAGGCGAGCTTCGGGGAATCGCCGCGCAGGCTCCGGCAGAAGGGCTAGCGCGGCCGACCGGTACCTGTCGTCTTCAGCTCTGAGGCAGCATCAGCGGCCGAAGCGGGGCGGATATTGCCATTTGGCATAAGTATCCTTATTTCATGCCGAAGTGAGGTGCGCCATGCTTGTAGAGATCCCCCGGACTGTTGCGACCCCGGCGGTGCCGGAGATTACGGTCGAGGAGGCCGCCGCGGCCGCCCGGGCGGTGATCAGGCTCTTCGAAAAATGGGGCCTGACCGACGCCGTCGCGCGCGAGATCCTGGGCGGGCTTTCCGCCCGGACCTATGCCCGTTGGAAGGCAGGGGACCATGGCCGGATCGACCGGGACCTGGCCACCCGCCTGTCCCTGCTGATGGGCATCCACAAGGGCCTGCGCACGCTCTTCACCGACCCTGAGCGCGGCTATGCCTGGGTCGGCAAGCCGAACGACGCCTTTGGCGGCCGGGCCCCGGTCGAGATCATGGCGCAGGGCGACATCTTCTCGCTGGCCCGGGTGCGCTCCTATCTCGATGCCGAG
Organism: Allobosea sp. 05T433; assembly: GCF_056396065.1. Taxonomy (NCBI): domain Bacteria; kingdom Pseudomonadati; phylum Pseudomonadota; class Alphaproteobacteria; order Hyphomicrobiales; family Alloboseaceae; genus Allobosea; species Allobosea sp. 05T433. The sequence goes on from NZ_JBFTKS010000022.1 coordinate 37,856, forward strand.
CGTGGTGGTTGGTGAGCGAGGCCGCGCCCGTCATCCGCGTCCACTGGCTCAGGGCCTACCGGATCATCCGCTCGATCTATCCGCCGATCGACCTGTTCGAGGACATCGCCGACCCGAGCGACTGGGAGGCGCTGGCCTCGATCGAGTCGAAGACCAATCCACGGATCTGGGAGCAGATCGGCCGGCTCGATCTCGTTCCGCCGGCGCGACGTGTCGCTGGACATGGGGCGAGCTACCTGATGGCGCCCTTCGTCCATATCAGCACGGATCGGCCAGGCCGGTTCACCGACGGCACCTGGGGCGTCTATTCCGCCGGCCAGAGCGATGAAGTCGCGATCCGCGAGGTCGCGCATCACCATGGCCGGGCGATGGCGGCGAGCCGGGAGGAGAGCGGCTGGACCTCACAGTTCCGCGTGCTGATCAACCAGGTCGATCTCGACCTGCATGATGTCCGGGCCCGGAGCGAGTTGCACGACGCGGACGACTATTCCGCCTCCCAAGCCCTCGCGCGGCAGATGCGGGCGGCGGGATCGAACGGGTTTTTGTACCTGAGCGTGCGCTGCCCCGGCGCAGAGTGCATCGCGATCTTCTGGCCCGACCTGATCCCGATCCCGGTGCAGGGCGACCATTACGACTTCCACTGGGACGGCGCCCGCGTTGACAGGGTGCGGAACTGCCGGACAGGGACGATCCTGGCGCTGTAGCCGAAGAAGCGGACTCAAGTCCTTGGCCGGTCACGCCTTCTTTCCGAGAGGATCGATCACGGAATGGTCGCCGGCGGCGTTCGCGTCAGCGCGAGATGATTTCGCGAACAAGGCTGACGAAGCCCCGAAGATGCAGCCAGAACGCGATGGTGGGCTTCCGGTCCAGCTCGGCTGCGACCTGGGTTGCAGGATCCCTGCGAAGGGCCCGCCAGAAGGACCTCAACCTGGCATTCCAGCGGGACACGCTTCCTTCGGTCATGGCGGCGGTTCTGCGCGATATGAGCTTCGGTCCGCAGAATGGCGCAAAACCATCAGCTGTCCTTGATCCGGATCAAGTCGAACGCCGACAGGGCTGGGGCCGGCCGAGGTCGGCGCCCGCAGGTCCGTTCGGCGCCATTCCAAGGATCGCCCGAGACTGCGCGCGCGGCGGGCAGGAAAACTTGATGGAAATCAATGCTGTGCTGCGAAACAGGAGGATGATGGCGTCCAGGGTTCGGAGCCTCAACCATGCAGACCCCCGGTCAGCACGAGACGATCTCCTTTCTGACGTCGCCGAATGCCTTCGGCTGCGAGGCGGCGGAGATGGTTTCCACCCATATCTCGTTCGTTCTGCTGATCGGCTCGCGGGCCCTCAAGCTGAAGCGCTCCGTCAAACTGCCCTATATCGATCTGTCGACGCCGCAATTGCGGCTGGCGATGTGCGAGCATGAGCTGGTGCTGAACCGCCGGACGGCGCCGGATCTGTATCGCATGGTTCATCGCGTCACCCGCGAGCCTGACGGAAGCCTGGCCTTGAACGGCCAGGGAGAACTGGTCGACGCGGTCGTGGAGATGAAACGCTTCGACGACAGCTTCCTGTTCGACCGCATGGCCGAGAGAGGAGGGCTCACCGCGGCCATCTCGGCCGATCTCGGCGGCGACATCGCCCGGTTCCACCGCTCGGCGCCCGTCTCGACGGATGCCGAGGGCGCCAGGCGGATGGAGCGCGTGCTCGCGGTCAACGAGCGTGCCTTCGCCAGCGCGGACATCCTGCCTTGCCGCGAGGTCGAGGCGGTCACCGCAGCCTGCCGCGAGGCGTTGGCGCGCCATGCCGGATTGCTCGACCAGAGGGCGGGCGATGGCAAGGTCCGGCGTGGGCATGGCGATCTGCACCTGCGCAATATCTGCCTGATCGACGGAAAGCCGCTGCTCTTCGATTGTCTGGAGTTCGACGAGGATCTCGCCACGGCGGATATCCTCTACGACCTCGCCTTCGTTCTGATGGATCTCTGGCACCGCAAGCTCGAAAGCCTCGCCAATGTCCTGTTCAATCGCTATCTCGACACGATTGGCGATGAAACCGGCCTGCGCCTGCTGCCCTTCCTGATGGCGGTGAGAGCGGCCGTTCGGGCTCATGTCACCGCGATCGACAGCGGCAAGGCGGCCGCCGCGAGGATGTCCGAAGCCCAGGCCTATCTCCAGCTTTGCCGCGACCTCCTGAAGCCAAGGCCGGCCATCCTCGTCGCGATCGGCGGCTATTCGGGCTCGGGGAAATCGACGCTCGCCGCCAGGCTCGCATCGAGCCTCGGGCCCGTTCCGGGCGCCCGCATCGCTGCGAGCGACCGCATCCGGAAACACATGTACGGCGTCGCGCCCGAGACGCGGTTGCCCTCCAGCGCCTATGCCGATGACGTCTCCACCCGGACCTATCGCGCGATGGCGGAGCTTGCCGGGAGCATGATTGTGCAGGGCCATGCCGCGATCGCCGACGCCGTCTTCGACCGTCGGGTCGAACGGGAGCGGATCGAGGAGACGGCGCGACATGTCGGTGTGCCGTTTCGGGGGCTCTGGCTTGATGCTCCGGCCCAGATGCTGGTCGAGCGTGTCGCGGCGCGGCGCGGCGACGTATCGGATGCCACGCCGGAGGTCGTCATGGCCCAGCTCGCGCGGCGGGGTGCTGCGAGCGACTGGACGAGAATTGCCGCCGGGGAAGACACCGGCGTCGTCACTGCTGCCGCTCTGACCGCGATCGGCTCGCAAGCCGTGGCGCAGGCGATCTGGCCGGCTGCGGGCTTCAGCCGGCAGGAGAGGGTCCAGGTCAAGTGAACAGGATCGAGACAGGGGACTGCCATGGCGAAATCCATCGCCATCGTGCCGGGGCTCCCGGACCCTGCGCCTGGACGTCACTGCGAGCGCAGACGGCAGGCTATGCGGCAGGGACCGATGCGGCCGGGCACCACGTCGCGACGATCCGGCAGACGGTCGCAAAGGCCTCCAAGGGCTGAGCAAGTGACCGGGCCCGAGGCGTGCCAGGCTCCCCGCCTGCAGACAGGACGCCCGAAGCTCGCGACGGATCTGAATAAAAGTGCTCTGCGAGCGTCCCCTGGCAGCGTCGTCGACAATTGTCAGTGATCCAGTTGTCAGAGATCGAAGAGCCGTGTACGCGGCAGCCTGTTCAGCGATTATCAGGGAGGCGCGCGATGGTTAGACTGTTTGCTAAATCAGCGCTCGCTGGTGTCGGGATTCGCTTCAAGCGCTAATTCCTGCCGCGGCGAGCATCGCCGGGATCGTGTCGCCAACACCACATCTGCGCTCTGGCGCATCGTTGGCCACCCATATCCACCATCTCAAGATGGGTGCGAATCTAAGTGCATCGCAGGAATATGCCATGTTGAAAGAAGAAAGGCAGCATTTCGCTGCCGAAATGCGTTCTGTCGCCGTAGAGAAGCTTTGCGTTGAGGAACACGACTGTGTTCTTTCATTGCGCGTGCACGCCAACCAGGCGTCGTTCGTAGCCAGCAATAGTGATTCACTCGAAGAGGCAGAAGACAATCCTGCCTGCGTGCCGCTCATTATTCGAGCGGCGGGTGAACCGGTTGGTTTTGCCATGTACGCTTTGGATGAGGACGATGGAAAATACTGGATCTATCGCCTCATGGTCGACGAGCGCTTTCAGGGCAAGGGTTACGGGCGGGCTGCTCTCACGCAGATCCTCAATACCCTTGCAGAGTTGCCGGACTGCCCATGCGTCATTCTAGGTGTGAAACCGGAGAACAAGCAGGCGCGCAGGCTTTATGAAGGCGTTGGATTTCGCATCACTGGCGATGTCATCGACGGTGAGATCGTGATGAAATACGACATCTGACCTGCAACGGCCGGCGGCTGCGAAGCCGCCCCCGGGGCCAGATCGCGGTCCCGCCGGGCGATGCTGCGCAGGTCCCTGTCATCCGCGGCCCGGTTGGAAGGACGCGCCGATGCCACCGCATGCTGGCAGGCGCCTCGGGCGCGAAGGACCTGGCTCTCGTCCTCATGCAGCTGTCCGCGGTTCTCGGGCGGGCCGGAGGGAGCGCGTACCCGCTCTCACTCCTTCGCGGGCCGGCGTCAGGCGCTCGCTACCGGAATGGTGATCCCGCACTCGCGGAGCGAGCATGCGGGCTCGATCAGCTTGTCGCAGATCGCCTGCTTGGCAGAGACGGCGTTCCCCCCGCACTTCAGCACCCGGTCGATGACATCGGTGACAATTGGAAACCGTCGGGAATGTTGCGCACGATCATGTCGACGGCCGAGGCTCTCAATCGCGTGTCCGTGCAAGCCTCGGCGTGAGGGCAAGAGCAGTCGCCAGGGATAGCCGACAACGACAGGTACGACCGAGCGGAGCGGGGGGGGCGAGCGGTGGCTCAAGGATCAGGGCCCATTGTTTCCTGGCGAGCAGGCGCGTTCGGCATAATTGAGCCAGAACAAGGAACGCCGTCCCGCGAACGGGTAACAACAGCAGCAGGCTGTAGAAATAGGGGGCGGGGGCGTGGCAATTGGGAGGACAATCGCATGGCGATGGATGAATCGAACCGGGTACTGACCACGCGAACGGGCTTCAGGTTTCATGTCCGGCCCGCGCGGCCCGATGATGAGGCGGGACTGGCGGAGTTCTTCAGGCATGTGACGCCTGAGGATTTGCGCTTCCGCTTTCTCAGCACGATCCGGGAGGTGAGCCATGATCGGCTCGTTGCGATGACGCAAATCGATCATCGCCAGACCGAGAGCTTCGTGGCGCTTGCGGACGACGGAAAATCGATCATCGCCACGGCTATGCTGGCTTGCGATGCCGCTCTCCAAAAGGGGGAGGTCGCGATCTCGATCCGCAGGGAGGACAAGCACCGCGGTGTCGGGTGGGAGCTGCTCGGCCATATCTGCAGATTTGCCGAGGCGAAGGGGGTCAAGGTCGTCGAGTCGCTCGAGAGCCGCCAAAACCGCGAAGCGATTGATATTGAACGGGAGCAAGGCTTTGAGATGGGCGACCATCCGGAGGATCCCAACCTTGTGATCTTGAGAAAGACCATTGGAAAGACCTGAAGACGATCTGCCCATGCTGCTGCCCCGTGGCCATCACGGCGGCCGGCCAGTGTCAGCAGGCAAAATCCCGCTCCGGCACTTCGCGTCTTGAAGGCCGAAGCGCAAGGTCGGGGCGGTGCTCCGCGGCGAACACGCTTGCCACCCGTGCACGGCGGCGCCTATGTCGTTCAGCGGGCGCCCAGCGCCATCGGCCCCTGGTGATCGCGGTCGAAGGATGCATTGGGTCCGATCGTCTCATCCGCAAAGATGGTCCTGCCGCGCTCGCCCGCGAAATAGTCCCTGAGCCATGGGTCATCGTGGGCCAGCAGATCCTGCAGCGTTCCGATCGCGATGACTTTGCCCCGTGCGATTGCCGCAATCCTGTCGCAGGTCGCATGAAGGCTGCTCAGGTCGTGCGTGATCATCATCACCGTCAGGTTCAAGCTGGCCTTCAGGGCCAGCAGCAATTGATCGAAGGCATCAGCGGCGATGGGATCGAGGCCCGAAGTCGGCTCGTCGAGAAACAGGATCTCGGGGTCGAGGGCGAGAGCGCGCGCCAGAGCTGCCCGCTTGGTCATGCCGCCTGATAGCTGCGCCGGATGCTTCTTCGCTGCATCGCGTGGCAGGCCCACCATCTCGAGCTTCAGCATGGTCATCTCGTCGGCAAGACCTGGCGAGAGATGCAGGGTTTCCCGCATCGGCAGCTGGATATTGTCTGCGATCGTCAATGATGAGAACAGGGCGCCCTGCTGGAACATGACGCCGCAGCGTTGTTGCAGCATGCGACGTTCGCCCTCCGAAAGGGCATCGACATCCCTCCCGAAAATCTCGATGACCCCCTCCTTCTTGGGGAGGAGCCCAAGAATGGTGCGGGCCAGGACCGATTTGCCTGACCCGGAGGCGCCGATCACTCCGAGAATCTCGCCGCTCATGATCTCGAGATCGAGATGGTTCAGCACGATCTTGCTGTCGAAGGCGACCACGACCCCGCGGGCGCTGATGATCGCGTCCGCCTCTCGTGTCGCTGCGCCATGTCCGAGCTCGGCCATAACAGCCTCTTACCCACGGCGAGCGCTCCGCGCTCGCCGTCATCCCGATCGCCGGTTCGGCCCGCCCGTCGGGTCGGCGGCGTCCCGGGCAACTTCCGGGCTAATGCGCGAGAAGCAGCGGCACGGGGGAGGCGGCGAGCAGGTCCTGTGTGACGCCGCCCAGAATCCACTCCCTGAAGCGCGAGTGGCCATAGGCGCCGGCAACGATGAGGTCGGCCGAAATCCTGCCCGCCTCGGCCAGTAGGCTTTCGGCTGGCGATATGTCATTGCGCAGGACGCTTGCCGTGGCACCGACGCCGTGTCGGGCGAGATGGGCGGTGACATCGGCAAGCGCCTCCGCCCCGCCCATCCGCCCGTGGGCTTCTTCGCTGACCGTGACGATATGGACCTGCGTCGCCTCGCCGAGCAAAGGTATGGCTTCGGCGATGGCGCGGGCGCTCTGCCGGCTGTCAACCCAACCGATCAGGATCGTGTGGATCGCCTGTCTCGGCATCGTTCCAGGGGGCAGCAGGTAGAGACCGCGCCCGCCATCGAACATCACGCTTTCGATCAGCGCGTTCCAGCGCGTCAGCCCGTCTTCGCGGGGGCAGGTGGCGACGAAGAGGTCGTTCCATCGCGCCTCCGTCGCCACGGCCTGTGCCAGCATCCCGGGGAAGGCGTCGATGCGCCTCAGCTCATGCGTCGGCCCGAGACGAGCCAGGCGCTCCCTGAGGCGCCGCTCGACGCTGTTGCCGTCCTCGATCATCGCCTCGGTCAATTGTCCGATCGCCGTGATCCCGAACTCACCGGCATAGAGTGCCGGGTCGGGGAGAAGGTTGGTGTAGAGGCCGGTCAGTCGCGCGTCACAGCGCGTCGCGAGCGCTTCGGCATGGGCCAGGCGCAGCTCGTCTTCCGGCATGCCGTCGAGATGAACGGCGATATCCCTGAAGACGTTGCCCGGGGCGGGCCGCAACGCTGCAGCGGGCTGGAAGGAGGCAGCGGGCTTGGAAGATAAGGCGCTGTCGCTCATCTCGACCTCCTGATGCGTCGCGTTGGCCGCGCAGCGATGATGAAGCGGCAGTTGCGGTATTCGCGCATTGATTCTGGTCAAGTCCGGCGGCGCTGCGCACGTCCGATCCGGTTTCGGCGACACAAGCGCAGGGGTGAGGCCCGGGGCTGTCCTTGACCGGGCCAAGGATGGCTGGCGCCGCCCCGGCCTCTGCGCCGGCGCCTTCTGTGGATCGGAATGTCGACGGGGTGCGTCGCCCGTCCTTGACAGAACACGAATGTGGCCGCCGACTGACCTTCTTTGGTGTCGCGGCTCATGTCCTCCCAAAGCGCCGGCATTCTGATGTATCGCCTCACGGGCGCGGAGGTCGAAGTCCTTCTCGTCCATCCCGGCGGGCCGTTCTGGCGGCACAAGGATAATGGGGCGTGGTCGATACCGAAAGGCGAGCTGGGGCAGGGCGAGAGCCCGGCCGAAACGGCGCAGCGCGAATTCGAGGAGGAACTCGGAATCCCGCCGACAGGCGCCCTCGTGCCGCTTGGGCGCATTCGGCAAAGGGCGGGGAAGGTGGTCGAGGCCTTCGCGCTGCGGGGCGACCTGACACCGGGGGATGTTCGTTGCAGCAGCCTTGTCGAGATCGAGTGGCCGCGCGGCAGTGGCCTGATCCAGCGCTTCCCCGAAATCGACCGGGCGGCCTGGTTTCCCCTTCCCGAGGCGCGGTTGCGCATCCTGGCCGCTCAGGGCGAGTTGCTCGACCGCCTCGAGGACAGGCTGGCCAACAAGAGCTAGGCCGGCTGTCCCTTTCGCACCGGCCTTGCCTGGATCGCGAGCATGCACCCACTATCTCGCCGGGGTCTCGTCCGCGGTGGCTCTGACCTTGGCCGTCGCTTCCAATCCAGCTTGAAGTCCGTTCTCGCAGGGCCAGAACGTAAAGCGCAGCCGCTTCGCGAAAGTACACGCAAGAGCAGATCAGAGCCCCAACCCAAACACCCAGCGGCGCGTCATAAGGGATGATGCGCAGCATCTGCTTCACCGGCATGGCAAGGAAGTGCAACCCGTCCGCATCAGCATCGAGCAGGTCAAGCAACCCGGCAATCGCCGGCTCTGTGACTTCGGTCACAGACGGACCGGCAGGCGCTCACGGTAAGGTCGCACACCCTCCCAATCTGGACCCGCCGCCATGGCGGGTCTCTTTTTGGGCGAATGGTCCTGGAATGCGGCTCGTCTCGTTCGCTGACGACAGCGTCGATCGCGACCCTGCGTGGCAGGTCAGCTTGACGCCGCCCGCAATCCTGCGACCGGCGCCTGACCCTCAGGCCTGAGCTCTCAAGCCGGCAGGCGCGCTTTGCCTGTCGAAGAAGACCTCGCAGGCCTCGGCAACCCGCGCGACGGACGCGTCATCCACATCGAGATGGGTCACCCAACGCAGCGTTCCGTAGCGCCCGCCGACGGCGATGCCGCGACCGCGCAGAAAGGCGACGAAAGCGCTGGTGTCGAGTCCCTTGGGGGTCATGAACACCATGTTCGTGCGTGACGGTCCCGCGCCAAGCTCGGGAAAACGCGCCAGCACGGTCGCAAGAGCTGCGGCGCGCCGATGATCGTCAGTAAGCCGCGTGACATTGTGCTCCAGGGCGTAGATCGCGGCCGCGGCGAGCACGCCGGTCTGACGCATGCCGCCGCCCAGCATTTTCCTGATCCGGCGGGACTTTTCGATGAAGTCTCTGGGGCCGACGAGGACGGAGCCGACCGGCGCGCCCAGCCCTTTGGAGAGACACAGGGACAGGGTGTCGAACTGCGCTGCGATCCAGGCCGCGTCCCGACCGCTCGCCGCCGCGGCATTCATCAGTCGGGCGCCGTCCAGATGCGTCGCAAGCCCGCGCGAGCGGGCGAGGTGCGTTGCGGCCTGCAGGTAGGCGTCGGGCAGGACCAGGCCGTTGAAGGTGTTTTCCAGCGCCAGCAGCCGCGTGACCGCGAAGTGAAAGTCGTCCGGCTTGATCGCGTTCGCAATGGCGTCCAGCGCGATCGTCCCATCAGCCTCGTTGGGCAAGGGCTGCGGCTGGATCGAGCCGAGGACTGCGGCGCCGCCGCCCTCGAGCCGATAGGTGTGAGCCATCTGGCCAACGAGATATTCATCGCCGCGGCCGCAATGGGCCATCAGCCCGGCGAGGTTCGCTTGCGTGCCGGTGGGGAAGAAAAGGGCGGCTTCCTTTCCCAATCGCTCGGCGACCATCGCTTCCAGGCGACTGGTGGTCGGGCAGTCGTCATAGACGGCGTCGCCAACCTCGGCCGTAGCCATGGCAGCCCGCATCCGCTCATCGGGGCGTGTGACCGTATCCGAACGGAAGTCATCCACTAGCATCGATCAGATCCTGGTTGAGCGTGAACGTGCCCCGCGAGGGCGCACCGGCTACTGCATGGAAAATGACGCAAGCCCTTCGTTGGAGCCAGCCCTGCCTTGGACCTCCGGCACCTCACGATAAGCACTTGACGCGGCATCAGGCTCGGCCCTTCGGCCGGTTCACTCCAGGCCGCCGAGGCTGGTCTGCTTGAAGCGCGATCATGGCTTCGCCCGTCTGCCGCATGGCTTCGATGCAAATCTCCAGGCCGAGATGATGTTCGAGGGCAATCTCCACGGCATCCCCGATCTGCGCGGGCGATCCGCCCAGCACCGGTGGCTACCGGCCGCGACCGCAAAAAAGACGGGCGGCTCGCTCGGAGCTGCCCGCCACTTGCTTCGCGTTTCCTTGGATCATCGGACCGGATATCGTATCGGGTCCGATGATCTAACCCTTTGTCTTTGCGTCGGCTTTGCCCCGAAAACCGCAATCCACTTTCGGGCCGATGCTTTAGTTCCCGGGCTTGTTCTTGATCGCCTGATCGATTTGCCGTTTTACGGCTTCCAGATTGAACGAGGCCGGGTCCTGCATCGGTGGGTAGTCAATCGCAGTACGAGCCAGTTTGGCGACTTCGTCCTGAACGGAGACGAACCGCCAGAACTCCCGGGCGTAGAAGTCGTTCATATAGCCGCCACCCAGGTCATTGAGGCTCTGCCCGCCGATCGACGGGGTTCGTTCGAACGGGTCCTGGCGGATATTGACCATGGTCGGCATGTCGGTGGTGACCTTCGCGCCGGGCCAACCCTGCGGCTGCTGGAAGAACTGGTACTTGAAGTTGTCGATCCGAACGGCGCCGAGTTGCGGACCGCCGAAATAGAAGAACTCATGCCGTGCGGACGGACCGTTGCCTTGGAGCAGATCGATCTGGTTGTAGCCGTCGAGATGGTTCTTGTAGGTCCTCTCGCCCAACGCCACGCCCTTCAGGAGCTGGCCGGTGATGTCGCTATTGCCGGCCGCAGCCAGGAGCGTCGGGAACCAGTCCAGCGCCGAAAAGATCCCGTTTTCGACCGTGCCAGACTTGACCTTGCCCGGCCAGCGAATGATCGCGGGCGCCCGGAAGCCGCCTTCCATGACCGTTCCCTTGGTCCCCTTGAACGGGGTCATCCCGCCATCGGGCCAAGTGAAGACTTCGGCACCGTTGTCGGTGGTGAAGATGACGATCGTGTTGTCCGCCTGGCCTGAATCCTCCACGCATTTCAAAAGGGCGCCGACGCCGTCATCGAGCTGCGCCATGCCCGCCTCTTCAAGGCCGTAATTGGTATTGCTGTTCATCAGCGACTGATATTTCGGCGACAGGAAGGTCCAGACATGCATGCGCGTCGTGTTGTGCCAGACAAAGTACGGCTTCTTGTCAGCCTTGGCCTTGTCCATGAAGTCACATGACGACTTGACCAGTATTTCGTCGAAGGTCGTCATGTCGTATTTAGCCTTCGGCGTGATGTCGTGCATGTTTGGCACGTTGGCCATGTTGGGGTAGGGCGCCAGAGGTCCCTCGTCCACGATCCTCTGCTTGCCGACCTTGCCCCAGCGCGGCATCTCGGTCGCGTCGTCCACGGTTGTGGCAAAGGTATGCACCAAGTTGCGGGGGCCGACCTTGTCGCGATAGGACTGCTCGTCCGGGAACGAATACCAGAACGGATCGGACATCGCGTCGAGGTGGTAGAGGTAGCCGAAGAACTCGTCGAAGCCGTGCAATGTCGGCAGGAACTTGTTCAGGTCGCCCAGATGGTTCTTTCCGAACTGGCCGGTGGCATATCCCTGAGTTTTCAGAGCGCTGGCGATCGTCGCTGCCTGGGCCGGCATGCCGACATCCGCACCCGCTTGTCCAACGGTGGTCAAACCCGTGCGCAAGGGGATTTCGCCGGTGATGAAACTTGCCCTGCCGGCGGTACAACTGGCTTCGGCATAGTAATCCGTGAACATCATTCCCTGCGCCGCCAGCCTGTCGAGGTTGGGCGTCTTCCCGGACATGATACCCCGGTGGTAGGCCCCGACATTGAACCAGCCTACGTCGTCGCCCATGATCACGAGTATGTTAGGCCGCTGTTGCTGCTGGGGCTGAGGTTGCTGCGCTATCGCAGGGAGACTCGCCCCGGTCAGCATGGCGATACTCGCAGAGAGACCAAGCCATTCGCGTCGACCAATCTTCATGTCCGACCCTCCAGGATGATGCTTGTGGCCGCACCTCGTGCCCATGGGCCTCCGCGGGCACCTTAAGAATTTATTCAAAATGGCGGCCGCGCCGATTTACCGGGATAGCAGGGCTGCGTGCTACTGTACCTTGGGGCAGTAGCGAACGGATCCATTGGCGCTTCGATGCCCCAGGAAGGGACATTCTGAGGGTCGGGCCTAGCCAAACTTCGTCCGTCACCGGCCTCGCCGCAAACGTCTCTGTTGGGTCGGGAGCAGCAGTCACCCCCACGATCAGGAATGTCAGCTTTCGGGTAGAGCTCCAATGCGCGCCCAACAGGTACAGGCGCGAGTATCACTCAGCGGCCCTCACGCGCGGAAACCGGATCCATGCAGCGCCGCGGCGTTTCCACCTGTCGGGCGCGGAGAGTTTCTGATGTCCGCTCGACGGAAACCGTAAGGGCGCCGATCGGCGGTTTGCGCTGCCGGATCAGTGTCCGGAGAAAACCAGTGTCTGAATCGGTAGCAGCAGCGCCTGGATCCTCAGGATCATGGCATGAACGAGCCCGACCGCGTCGACCGCATGCAGAGCGACCCTTTTGACTGAGCCGGTGTCCTTCGCCTCGATGCGATCATGGTTGCTCGAATAGGCATTGACGATACAGCTGCTGCCCGGCGTCACGCCGTCGAGCCCATCGGGATAGAGCGGCTCGAGAAATGTCAGGATCGTGCCGGGCTTGGCAATTTGCTGAACATCGATCAGCTGCTCGCCGCCGCGAAACTGCCCAGCTGCGATAAAATCCTGCAGCCCGGTCACCACCATCGGAATGATGACCCAGGGCTTTGAGACGCAGGTGGCCTCGGCAACCATGCCGACCTTCATGATCTGCGCCTCGATCTGGGAGAAGCCGGCCTGCAGGGAGGAGCGCCCGGCCTCCTCGGGGATCAGGACGCCGCCCGCGCGCATGTTCGGGTTGACGAGATCGCCGGCACGAAGCGCAAATTGTTCGACACGGCCGGTGAAGCCGGCCCGGATCACCGTCTTGTCGATATCGATCTGGGCCAAAGCCAGGTCCGCCTGGGCACTATCCCTCTCTGCCGGAAGCTGCGTCGAGATCCGGATCTGCGCGGTATCGCGCGCCGCGGCTGCCGAGTTCACAGCGGCTTCTCGCCCGGCGACGCGGACCTCCAGCCTCTCGATCTCACGCTGCGCGACGACATTCGCGTTCCGTCGCATCAATTCCTGCTTGGTCCGCAGTTCGTCCTGTGCCTGCTGGAGGTCGCTCCTCGCCTCCTGGATCTTGGATTCACTCGAGGCGAGGTCGGACCGGGCGACAACAAGCGCTGCCTCGGTCTCGGCAATCCTGCGGCGGGCGGTCTCGGCTGCCGCTTCCTGCGCGCTGCTGTCGAGACGGAAGATCGGCGCGCCCTTTTCGACCCTGCCACTGAGCCCGACAAAGACCTCGGCGACCTTTCCCCTGTTCTCCGGCATGATCGGCACGGCCCTGAAGAACAGGGTCGCGTTCGTGGTCGAGGGATGATTGTAGAAGACCACCGTGATCAACCCGACGGTCAGCATCGCGCAAGCCGTGATGCCCCAGCGCAGTTCGAACCAGACCGAGAAGAGCGTGATCTCCTTGCCGATCCGACGGCCCTGACCGTAGCGGCGAAACAGGTAGTCGGGCAGGATCGTCAGAAGCGAGCAGAACAAGAGCTCAAGCATGGGAGGGCTCCTTCTGCTCGGCGTCGCGCTTCGACGCGCGATCGGCGTGCGTCTACGAGGGATTCAACCGACGAAGTGGCTCAACCGGTGGGCCATCGCCGCGGTGATGGTGACTGCTGGCACTTCATTTCCACGAACGCTGGACGACGTCGCAAGAGGCTAGTGCTTCTCGACAGCGTCAGCAATCACTCACTCCAGACGTTTCGCGCTTGCAAGCAGCCGGCCAGCACTGCCGCGTCGATCTCCGAGCGGCGCCCGTCCTCGTCGGAACGGATCTTCTCTCCGGCGCGAACGAGCGTGCGCCAGTTCTTGGTAATCAGGTCGGCTGGGGAGGGCGCTAGCGGGCAGCCAGTGCCGGCGGTTTCTGCGCTCGAACCGGACAGGGTCTTGGCCAGGACCTCAAGGGGGCAGTGTCTGGAGCCGATCGGCCGGCGTCTCCGGCCACGGAGGCCAACGGGGACTTTCGGCCCCTTAGCGGACGTCAAACGACCTTCGCCAACCAGCCGCGCAGCAGTGCGAGATCATCACCGGTCAGGGCGTGGCTGGAATTCAGGCTCTGGTGATCGACAATCGCCCCTGCGCGACGCAGTTGCGCCGCCATCTCGATACCGTCTTCCGCCCGCCTGCGAGCATCATGGGTCGCATCGACGACGAGCACCGGCGTGGCCGGCAATCGTGTTTCCCCTGGCGTCGCGAACGGCGAAAGCGGGCGCAGCAGCGCGGCTCCCCTGACCAGATCGGGAAAGAGCATCACCAGGGCGGCAGTCATGATCGCGCCGTTAGAGAACCCGACCAGGATCGGTTTGCTCCGGCCAGGATGCCTTGCGACGATCTCTGCCATGAAGGCTCCGAGAGCCGGCGCTTCGGCCCGGATGCTGTCTTCGTCGATGCTTCGATCGGGCAGGCGCCTGAAGAATGCATGGCCGCCCTCCCATGCGACCGCCCCGCGCAGCGAGAATGCAGCCGCGCTCGGAGCTGCAGCTGCCGCGACGGGAAGCATGTCCGTTTCGTTGCCCCCGGAGCCGTGGAGCAGGATCAGTGGCGGCGCCGATGGATCGCTGGGCTCAACGAAACTGAATTGCATGGGGTCAGCGGGCTTCGACCTGTGGAGTGGATCGGCAGAGATCCCACAGGCATGACGATGGCGTGTCAGCCTGGCAGCCATCTCCGACATTGCGGCAGATGCTGACACTGCCGCGGGGCGACCCGGATGGCGTTCACGGGGCGGCGTGGCCCGCCTCTATCCGCTGACTCGCGTCGCCTGGGAAAGCCGACGCATCTCGGCGTTCTCGTGCAGGTGCCGGCCGGGCGCGGCATTGCCGATGAGCGTGACGATCGCGTCCGCCACCGTTTCCGCAGGGATGGCCCCGTAGCGGGACAGCGGGCCGAGCATGATCGGGGTGAGCGCCGCGAAGATGCGCTGGCCGATCGCCTCCCAGACGCGCCGCTCCGCGCGCCCGCCGAGAAGGAAACCGGGCCGGATCAGGTCGACCCGCGCAAAGCCGAGATCGGTGACCGCCCGCTCGATGGCGCCCTTGGTCTGCAGGTAGAAGCCGGGGCCGCCGGCGCCCACGGCGGTCACCAGGATGAACTGCCGGGCCCCAAGCGCTCGCGCAGCCCGGGCGACGGCGAGCACATAATCATGGTCGACGCGGAACATGGCCGGCTGCGACCCCGCCGTGCGGATGGTCGTGCCGAGACAGGATATCGCGACGTCGATGCCGTCGGGCGCAAGTGGCTTCAGGAACGCCTCGGGCGTTTCGTAGAGCTGCTCGAAATCGACCTCATGCCCGGACGCGGACGCTCCACGGCGCACGAGGCTGACGAGATCGATGTCGGGACGTGCGGCGAGCCGGGCCCGGACAAGGCTGCCGACCAGTCCGGTGCTGCCGGCGAGGAGGACGTGCTGGGTCATGGCGGGGAAGGCCTGGTCACGGAAGACTTGGGCAGGCAAGGCTTGGGCAGGGAAGACATGGGCAGGGGCTCCTAGCTCACGGCGACCATGGCCATTATTCCGAGCGCCGGTCAACGAGGGGGGCGGCGGGCGGGGTTTCGAGCCTGGGGGGCGTTCGACCCTGGCAGAGGCGGACCACGCTACGCCACCTCGGTCGCTCCTGTCTGCCGAGATCGGCGACACCGGCATCATCGCCACCATCAATCCCTCGGCCGGCCGGATGCGCGATTCTCGGGGCCCCGTTTTCGGGAGGCCAGCAATAGCTGTGGGGCAGGATGAGTTGAGCGATGCGGCCGACAAACACGCGCCATTATCGACTGGCCCTGTACGATTTCGCCGTCCACGGGTGTCAGTGCGCGGCGAGGCCTGTCTTCACGGTTGAGGTTTGCTCATGTCCAGGATCCGTCACGCCCAATTGAACCCGAACGCACCGGGCGCCAGGTTGCGCCTGCGCCCGTGGCGGATGGAGGACCGTGAACTCGGGCTGGCGCTGTTCGAGAGCAATGTGCCCCGCTACTTCGCAGCGGCCGAGAGGCCCGATTTCCTCACCTTTCTCGACGACATGCCGGGGCCCTATTTCATGCTGGAGTCGATGGACGGCGAGGCGCTGGGCTGCGGCGGCTATGCCGGCGGGGGCGAAGACCCCTCGGTCGCCTTCCTATGCTGGGGCATGGTGCGGGGCGACCTGCACGGTCGACGGCTGGGCGAGCGCCTGCTGAGCGAACGCTTGGCGCAGATCGCCGCGGAACCGGTGTTCGAGACGGTGATCATCGAGACCACCCAGTATAGTTGCGGGTTCTTCGCGCATTATAGCTTCGTCGAAACCACCCGCGTACCGGACGGCTTTGCGCCGGGCATGGACCGCGTGGACATGACGCTGCAACTGGACACATACCGACACGCCATGAGCACGGTTGAGATCGCTGCGCCATCAACGTGAACAAGGCTCTTATGGTTTGACCGCATCGTCTTCGTGAGCCTCAGTGCCGAACAAATCGGGCGGCCACGTGTTCCCCACGCGTTCCCGAGGAGGCGGCAGATCAGGCCGCCTCGAGCTCAATGGCACTGTGTGAGGCCACTGGCTCGCATCAGGAGGCGGAACGCCGGGCATTCCTCACCGGATTTCTGGGCATGAGTCTTGGCCTGGCCCTCGCTTTGCGGCCCCAGGGCGCGCAGGCCGCCCCACGGCTCCAGGCGCCCGAGGCGCCAAACGCAGATCTGTCTGATCTGACGCTTCCGGACGGAACGCCATTGGATTGGGCCCAACAGCGTGGTTCGGATTGGGATCGCCGGCATCACCGCCCGCCGCAGCATCGCAGACATCACCGCCGCCATCGGCGCCAGCTCTGCCGTGTGCATCGCGACAGCTTTGGCAGGCGCATCCGCCGCTGCCATTGGGTCTGATAGGGGCCGGCTTTCAGCGCGTGAAAAAACGCTTTCCGCTCGTGCGAGGCTGGCCCTTGCCCGACCCTGACCGCGACCTGTCGCGGGCGCCGCGGCGTATCAATGGCGACAGGGCAGGGTGGTGCCGTGAGACATGCTCCGGCTCATCCTTTCACTCGCGAGCCGGTGCCTTCGCACCGGTATGGATGGTCTGGCTCTGCGAAACGTGGTTGGGGGCGATGAAGCCATTGCGATAGAGCAGCGCCCCGGCCTCACCGCCTGTCAGGAAGGCAGCAAGCCCATACCCGCGCTGCCCGGTCCCGCGCGCGACGGCCAGACCATAGGACGCCGTCACCGCGCAGCCCTGGGGCAGATCGACGGGCGCGCAGGGGCCGGAGGGATCAAGCCCCCATGTGCCGGATTGGTAGCCGAGGACGATATCGGCCTGTCCCGTCTCGATCAGCCATGCGGCCGGCGCGCGCCCCGCCGGAACCTCTGACGCAAAGCCGCCGCCGAGCAGCCGGCGAGCCTTGGCGGCAAGCAGCGCGCCGGCGCCCGGCCGCAGCCGGTCGATCCGCGCGAAGACCATCTCGGCATAATCGCCCGATGGGTCGGCGCCCGGCGTCGAGGTCGCGAGCATGAGCGCCGGATTGAGCATGGCGTCGATCAGCCCGGCGGATTGGATGCCGAAATTACGGCGGACGACCGCACAGAACGGATTGCGGGCAAAGCAGATCGGCTCGTCGAACAGGCCAGCTTCGAACAATCGGCGGGGATGGTCCAGATTGGCGGACGCGAAGACATCGGGCGCCGCGCCGGCTTCGATGCGCTGGCGCAGCAGTCCGGCCGGGCCGAAGAGCGCCTCCACACGGATCGCGTGGGCCTGCTCGAACAGCGGCAGAATCTCCCCGAAAGCGCGGCGCAGGCTGCCCGCGGCATAGAGCCTGACGGGATCGGCGGCGGCGACCTCACTTGGCATGGCGGTCTCCCGGAACCGGCTTGCCGCCGTGCAAGACTTGGTCGCGCAAGACCTGGTCGCACAAGACCCGGCTGCGCAAGACCTGACTGCGGAAAACCGGGGCGAAGGCAGTCAGTTCCCGGCCCTCGGCTGTAAAGCGCAGAAGGCGCACCGGCACCTTGTAGAGTTCCGCGAGATGGGCCTCCGTCATCGTCTCGGCCGTGGGGCCGATCAGATGCCGTTCGTCGTCGCCMATCAGCAGCACCCGGTCGGCGATGGCGAGGGCGTGGTCGGGATGATGCGTCGTGAACAGCACTGCGAGCTGCCGGTCGTCGCAGATGGTGCGGATCAGCGCCATGACCTCGTCCTGATGGTGCAGGTCGAGCGCGGCGGCGGGCTCGTCGAGCAGCAGGATCGGTGTTTCGCCGGCGAGCGCCTGGGCGATCAGGACGAGCTGCCGCTCACCGCCGGAGAGCGACGTGAAGGCGCGTTCCGCCAGCGCCGCGATGCCGAGTTCGGCGAGGCAGGCGGCCGCGATCTCGCGGTCGCGTCGGCCGGGTGCCCGCAGCAGCGGGGCATGCCGCGTTCGCCCCATCAGCACGATCTCGAACGCGCTGTAGGAAAAGGCCGGCATGAAGGCCTGCGGCACGAAGCCGACGGCGTCCCCGACCGCGATGCGGCCGGCATTGGGCGCGATCAGCCCGGCGATGGCGCGCAGCAGCGTGGATTTTCCGCGCCCGTTGGGGCCGAGCACCGCGACGATCTCGCCCGCAGAAACCGTCAGGTCGAGCGCGCGGAACTGCCAGCGCCGGCCGTCATAGGAATGGCCGGCCTGCTCGGCCCGGATGCGGGGTTCAGCCATGGCCGCGCTCCGAGCCGGTGGCGCGCAGGAAGACGAGGGCGAAGACAGGCGCGCCGATCAGCGCCGTCAGGATGCCGAGCGGGATCTCGCTCTGGCTCAAGCTGCGCGCGACATCGTCGACCAGCACCATGAACAGACCGCCGGCAAGCATCGCCGCCGGCATGAGGGCGCGATGGTCGGGGCCGACCAGCATCCGCGCCAGATGCGGGATGACGAGGCCGATCCAGCCGATCACGCCGCTGACCGCGACCTGGGCCGAGACGATCAGCCCGATCAGCGTCAGCACGAGCCAGCGCGTCGGCTCGGTCCGGACGCCGAGCGCCCGTGCCTCCTCCTCGCCCAGCGACAGGATGTTGATGCGCCAGCGCAGCAGCAGGAGCAGGACGGCGCCCGGCGCAAGCAGCCCCAGCATCAGCGCGAGCTTGTCGTAATCGGCGGTGGCGAAGGAGCCGAGCAGCCAGAACACGATGCGCGGCAGCTTCTCCTCGGCGTCGGCGAGATATTGCACCAGGCTCACCAGGGCGCCGAAGAAGCCGCTGACGACGACGCCCGCCAGCACCAGGACCAGCATGTTGCGCCGCGCCACCAGCGCGTTCAGCGCGTAGACCATCAGCAGGGCCAGCATGCCGAAGAGAAAGGCGAGCAGCAGCAGGAGCCCGCGCGGCCCGCTCAGCAGGATCGCGAGCGTGCCGCCGAAGGCCGCCCCGGTCGAGACGCCGATGATATGCGGGCCGACCAGCGGGTTGCGGAACACCCCTTGCAGCGCCGCCCCGCACAGGGCCAGCCCCGCCCCGGCCGCAAGCGCGGTCAGGACGCGCGGCAGCCTGACCGTCAGCACGACATGGCGCTCGATCGCATCCGTGCCGTCGAATGCGAGCAGGATCTGCCCGACACGGGCCGGTGAAATGCCGTAGCGGCCGATGCCGAGCGAGACCAGCAGGACGAGCACGAGCGCGCCTGCAAGAAGCGCCAGAACAAGGCCGGGGGCGGCGCGACGTCTTGTGCGCGCCACGCGGCGGTCGGCCCCCGCCGTCAATGGAAAGAATCGTAGCCGGTGCGGTAGAAGCGCCTGTAATAGGCGTCCGCCTCGGCCTGCATGTCGATATCGGCGAAGCGGTCGGGATAGAGCTTCTTGGCCATCCAGAGCTCGCCCAGCGCCATCGCCTCGGGCATGGGATAGCCCCAGGCCTTGGCATATTCCGGCATCAGGTAGATGCGGCCCGCCTTGACCGCCTCGATCGGCTGCCAGGCCGGGGCGCGCCGGATCTCCTCGACCACCTCAGGATAGCGCTCCTGCACGAAGATGACGGCGGGATTCCATTTCAGGACATCCTCCATCGTCACCTGCTTGAAGCCCTGCAAGGCGGCGGCGACATTGGCCGCGCCGGCACGGTTCATCATGATGCCGGTATATTTGCCCGAGCCATAGGTGTTGAGGTCGGGATTGGCCATATAGGCGCTGACGCGCTGCCCCGGCGCGACCGAAGCGAGCCGCTGTGCGACCAGCTTGCGCTTGGCCTGGGCATAGGCGACCAGCGCCTCGGCCTCGTCCTTGCGGTCGAGCACGGTACCGACCAGCCTGACGCCCTCGGCGAAACCGCTCTCATAGGCCGCCTGCTCATCGGCGACGACGGGGCTGACCTTGGTCGCCTCGCCCGGCGGTGCGCTCAGCAGCGAGATCGCGATGACGGGAATGCCGGCCTTCTCGATCTGGCCGATCATCTCCGCCGGCGCGTAGTTGGTGACGAAGACCGCGTCGGGCTTCAGCTGCAGCAGGGCCTCGATATTGAGCTTGGTCAGGCCGCCCGGCATCGGCAATTTTGCGAGCTCGGGAGCAAGGCGGACATAGTTCGCGCCGAGCTGCTGCTTCCACTGGTCGAGGATGCCGGCGAGCTTGCCGGTCGCGTTCATCTGGACGACGAGATTGAGCGTCTGGTGCTGGAGCACGACGGCCCGCGAGACAGTGTCGGGCAGCGTCACCGTCCGCCCTAGCTGGTCCGTGACGATCCGCTCGGCATGGCCGGACGTCGCCATCAGCGGCGCAAGCAACAAGGCGAGGAGAAGAGCCGGGACGCGCGATCTCATGACTATCCTCCCGCAAGCCGATGAAGCGTCGGACGTGCAATGCCGGGATGCCGGATCGGCATCGAGGCGCTGTATTCAACCGGGAATAGCGTGCGATGCCTTGGGCGGCAAGCTGGCTGGAGGCTTGGTTCTTCAGCTTCCGCCTCCTCGCTCCACAGCGGCTTCGCCCTCCTGAGTCGGCTTAACGTCGCCCTAACGATCTAAGTCCATGTTTCTCCAAAGCCTTGCCTGAGAGACATCCATGCCGACCCGCCGTTGCTTTACCATGTCTGCCTTGACCTTTGCCGCTGCCGGGCTCGCGGGATGCGGCACGAGAAGCAGCGTCGGCCTGCCGGCTGTTTCCCCAGCCAGAGCGAGCCCGACGCGTACATTGGCGCGGCCGAACTACGCCGAAGTCTATACGGATTATCCAGGTGAGCGGTTTGCGGTCCGGACGGTGGATTATCGAAAGGTTGATCCGGCCTATCTGCGCCAGACCGTCGAGCTTACGCGAGAGGAGGCCCCGGGCTCGATCATCGCCGATCCGGCCTCTTACCATCTCTATTTCGTCGAAACGCCCCGCGTTGCGACCCGCTACGGCGTCGGTGTTGGACGTGAGGGCTTCGCCTGGTCCGGCTTGGCGCGGGTCAACATGAAGCGGGACTGGCCCGATTGGGTTCCGCCCCGCGAAATGATTGAGCGTGAGCCAGCCATCAAGGCCCAGCTCGAGAAGACGCCGAGGGGCCTTGGCGTGCGCGGTGGCCCCAATAGTCCGCTGGGCGCGCGTACCCTGTATCTTTTCGGGGAAGGTCGGGATCTTGGCTACCGAATTCACGGCACTCTGGAGCCCTACAGTGTTGGCACCAACGTCTCGTCGGGCTGCATCCGGATGATCAATCAGGATATCGTGCATCTCTACGCACGCGTCGCCCCCGGAACGCCTGTTACCGTACTGGCTGCGTGACACTCGGCTGGGCGGCGCGGCGCTGTTCACGCCGCGACCCGTGCTCGGCTCCGACGGTCGGCCGCATCCGGGTTAGTTCCCAGGGGCCTTTCCCGCCTGCGTGTTGCTTTCGATCTGCGAGACGTGGTTGAGGGCGATGACCCATCCATTGTCGCGCTTGCGCATCAGGCGGGTGTTGACGCCGGTCTGGTTACCCGCCGCGCGCACCAGCTTGTAGTCGCTGATCAACTGGGCGGCATCGGGCCCCAGCATCTCGATGCGGATGTTCGAAAAGGCGAGCTCGCCCTGCGAACCCGGCCCGCCGCCATAATCGGCGATGTAATGGTCGAGCGTTCCCTGCCAGTCCTTCTGGATGCGGCCGCGCGAGACGAAGATCACATCGGGATTGGCGAAGCCAGCCATATAGCCCGCGAAATCGCCGCGGTTCCAGGCCGCCTGCATCGTGGCGATCACCGCACAGATCGCCTCTTTCTCAATGCTATCAGTCATTTGGAACGTACCTTTCAGAGCGCGTCAGAGCGCATTCTTGGCGACGGCCTCGTCTTCCTGACGCTGCCGTTTGATCAGGACTTCCTGGGCCGCCGAGACGAGATGGCGGCGCAGCGCGTTTTCCGCAGTCTTGGCGTCCTGATCCAGGATCGCGTCGACGATCTGCTGATGCTCGCGGCAGGAGCGCTTGATGCGTCCCTTGTCCTTGAGCTGGAATTTGCGGAAGGGCGCGAGCTTCAGCCGTAGCGTCTGGGCAACCGCGATCAGGTCGCTGTTATGGCTGCCCTGGAAGAGCAGGCTGTGAAACTGCGTGTTGAGCTCGGTGTAGCCATCGAGGTCGCCATCGTCGGCCAGCGCATTCATCTGGCGGTGCAGGCTTTCGAGTTCGGCCCGCTCCCGCATCGTCATCCGGTGTGAGGAGAGCCGGCCGCAGGTCGCCTCGAGCTCGGCCATCGCCTCGAACATCTCGTCGATGCGCTCCGTGGAAATCTGCGTCACGACCACGCCCTTATAGGGCTCGCGCTCGGCCAGCCCGCGGCCGCACAGGATATGCAGTGCTTCCCGGACGGGCGTGCGGGAGACGCCGAACTGCAGGGCGATGGAGGCTTCATCGAGCCGGGAGCCCGCCGGAAATTCGCCGTTGATCACAGCCTCTTCGAGCTGTTCGGCGATGAAATCACTGCGACTTTTCTTGGTGGCGGCCGGCACGTCCAGCATCGCGCGATCTTCAATTCCCAAGCTCGCCATCCCCTGAGTTGACCATCTCGGCCGATCCCGATGAGTACACAATCCTATTGCAATGTAGACAAAAAATATACAAAACGAGCCGCTCCCGCATGAGCAGCGGCACAAAATCCTGAGGCTTGTCTAACATCCCCGCGTGGATCTCCGGCCTTGTCGACAGCCTTCCTCAAGGCGGTCGCGGATGGCTGGAAATGAGGAATTGCCATGACTTTTACGACGCGACCGGAACTCAGGGGCACATTCGGAGCCGTTTCCTCGACGCATTGGCTTGCCTCGACCGTCGGCATGTCCATCCTGGAAAGGGGCCACACCGCCTTTGACGCCGCGGTCGCCACCGGTTTCGTCCTGCAGATCGTCGAGCCCCATCTCAACGGCCCCGCCGGCGAGGTGCCGATCATCGTGACCCCGGCCGGAGCCGATCAGCCGATCGTCATCTGCGGGCAGGGGCCGTCCCCTGCGAAGGCGACCATCAAGCATTTCAAGGATCTCGGCCTCGATATCATTCCGGGCACCGGCCTGCTCGCCGCCTGCATTCCCGGCGCATTCGGCGCCTGGCTGACGCTGCTGCGCGACTACGGCACGGCCGAGCTCGAAGACGTGCTGGCGCCCGCGATCTATTACGCCAGGACCGGCCACCCGCTGGTGCCACGCATCGCCCGGACGATCGCCTCGATGCGCGAGCTCTTCGAGACCCATTGGCCGAGCTCCGCGGAGATTTACCTGCCGGGCGGCGTGGCCCCTCAGTCCGGCAAGCTCTTCCGCAATCCGCAGATCGCGGCGCTCTACCAGCAGATCCTCGACCACGCGAAATCGGCCGGGAATCGCGAGGCACGCATCAATGCGGCGCTCGACTTCTGGTATCGCGGCCCGGTCGCCGAGCGGATCGAGGAATTCTGCGCCACGCAAGAGGTCTGGGACGTCTCGGGCCGCCGCCACAAGGGCCTGATCACCGCCCAGGACATGGCTGACTATCAGCCGCAGATCGAAAAGCCGGTCTCCGTGACCTATGGCGACTGCGAGGTCTTCAAATGTGGGCCGTGGTCGCAGGGACCGGTCCTGCTGCAGATGCTGCAGATCCTCAAGGGCACGGATATCGCCGATCTCGATCCGACAAGCGCCGATTTCGTGCATCTCGTCGTCGAGACGGCCAAGCTCGCGATGGCCGACCGCGATTCCTGGTACGGCGACAGCTCCGATGTACCGATCAAGGCGCTGCTCTCCTCCGGCTATGCCGATATCCGCCGCGCGCTGATCACGGGTAAGGCGTCGATGGACGTCCTCCCCGGCACCCCTGAGGGGCGCAATCCCAATCTGCCGCCGCTGCGCACGGTTGGCACCATTGCACAGCCCGGCCTTGGCGGCGGCGAGCCGACGGTCGCCCGCGAAGCCAAATTGCCGAATGACAGGCAGGGCGAACCGGCACTGACCCGCGAAGGCGCCCAGCGCGGCGACACCGTGCAGGTCAGCGCCGTCGACCGCTGGGGCAATATGGTGTCGGCGACGCCGTCCGGCGGCTGGTTCCAGTCGAGCCCGGTCATTCCCGGTCTCGGCTTCAGCCTGACGACCCGCGCGCAGATGTTCTGGCTCGAAGAGGGCCTGAACTCCACGCTCGCGCCGTCGAAGCGGCCGCGCACGACGCTGACGCCGTCGACCGTCTATCGTGACGGCCAGCCCTACATGGCCTTCGGCACGCCGGGCGGCGACCAGCAGGATCAATGGCAGCTGATCATGCTGCTGCGCCATCTCCACAAGGGCATGAACCTGCAGGAAGCGATCGACGCCCCGTCCTTCCATACCGACCATCTAGCGAGCTCCTTCTGGCCGCGCGAGATCAGCTTCGGCGCGGTCACGCTCGAAGACCGCTTCCCGCAGGCGGTCCGCGACGATCTGGCGGCGCGGGGCCACAAGATCACCGTCGGCGACGCCTGGTCCGAAGGACGCCTCTCGGCGGTCGCCCGCGAGATGGATGGCGATGTGCAGCTGGTGAAGGCCGGCGCCAACCCGCGCGGCGTCCAGGGTTATGCGGTCGCCCGCTGATCCCGACCCGCTGACCCCAATGAGACAAGCATTCCGGAACAGGAGAGGGGACTATCGATGAAACCGACTTATCTTGCACTCGCAGCCAGCCTGACGCTCGGCGCCATGGCCGTGACGGTGGCGCCCGCCGCCGCCCAGACCGTTCTCAAGATCGGCCTGCAGGACGATCCTGATACGCTCGACCCCGTGTCCAACTGGAGCTTCGTCGGCCGCCACGTGCTGCAGTCGCTCTGCGACAAGATCGTCGACATCGACCAGAACGGCAAAATCATCCCGATGCTGGCGGCCAGCTGGGAATGGAGCGCAGACAGCACCGTGCTGACCCTGACGCTGCGCAGCGATGCCGTCTTCCACGACGGGACCAAGGTCGACGCCGCGGCGATCAAGTACAATCTGGAGCGCGCGCTCACCTCGGGGATCTCGCGGCGCAAGGCTGAGATCAGCGCGATCAAGAGCGTCGAAGCCGTCGATCCGACCACCGTCAAGATCAGCCTCAAGGAGCCTTCGGTTCCGCTGCTCGCCGCGCTCAGCGACCGCGCCGGCATGATCATCAGCCCGGCGGCTGGTGCAAAGCTCGGCGACAAGTTCACCGATGCGCCGGTCTGCTCCGGTCCCTACAAATTCCTCGAGCGCGTGGTCCAGGACCGCATCGTCCTCGAGAAATTCCCGCAATATTACGATGCGGCGAAGTACAAGTTCGATCGCCTGATCTATCGCGGCATGCCGGATTCCAACGTCCGCCTGCTGAACCTGCGCTCGGGCCAGCTCGACCTGATCGAGCGTCTGGCAGCGACCGACGTGGACGCCGTCAAGGCCGACAAGGCGCTCGCCGTCGATCCCGTCGTCGGCCTTGGCTATTACGGCATCACCTTCAGCATCGGTGGCGATGGCGCCAATCTCGATGCCGGCAAGAAGGCCGCGATCCGCGAAGCCTTCAGCCTCGCGATCGATCGTCAGGCCATCAGCAATGTCGTCTTCGACGGCCAGGCCAGCATCGGCAACCAGCCGTTCCCGCCGTCGAGCCCGTTCTACGACAAGAGCTTCCCGGTTCCGGCCCGTGACCTCGACGCCGCCAAGAAGAAGATGGCCGAGGCCGGTGTGAAGTCGGTCAATCTGGAACTGCTCGTTCCCACCGATGCCGAGCGCCAGCAGGTCGCCCAGCTCATCCAGGCGATGGTCCAGGACATCGGCATCAAGGTCTCGATCAAGCCGACCGAACTGATGACGCTGCTCGACGTCGCCCGTCAGGGCAAGTTCCAGTCGCATCTCGTCGGCTGGAGCGGCCGCGTCGATCCCGACCTGAACGTCACCCCGATGCTCTCCTGCGGCGCCGCGACGAACGACGCCAAGTATTGCAACGAGGCGCTCGACGCGATCCTCGCCAAGGCCCGCTCGCTCGGGGACCCCGCCGCGCGCCAGGCCGAATACGCCAAGGCGGTCGCGATCCTGCTCAAGGACCTGCCGATCGTCTATCTCTACCACTCGCAGTGGATCTTCGCGCACAGCTCCAAGATCACCGGCCTCAAGCCCGCTCCGGATGGCATCATCCGCCTGGCTGACGTCAGCCGCAAGAACTGAGCCGGCACCCAGGAACCAAGAACTGAACCGGTACCAAGGACGCGATGAGCACCCCACTCCGATCCGTTCGGGCTGATGACGCATCCGCGTCCGTCCTCGACGTCAACAACCTGCGTGTCGCCTTCGAAGGCGACACGCGCACCGTGACTGCGGTCGACGGCGTCAGCTTCTCGGTCCGGAAGGGGCGCACGCTGGCGATCGTCGGCGAATCCGGCAGCGGCAAGAGCGTGACCTCGCTCGCCGTGATGCGGCTTCTGCCCGAGCACAGCGCGCGCATTTCCGGCCGCGTCAATTTCGATGGCCGCGAGCTGCTCGACGAGAGCAAATCAGGCATGCGCAGCCTGCGCGGCAACCGGCTGGCGATGATCTTCCAGGAGCCGATGACCTCGCTCAACCCGTCCTATACGGTCGGCGAGCAGATCAACGAAGTCATCCTGCGCCACCGCCCGATCTCGAAGAAGGAGGCGACAGAACGCGCCATCGCCATGCTGAAGCTGGTGCGCATTCCGTCGCCCGAGACCCGCTACCATCAATATCCGCACAATCTCTCGGGCGGCATGCGTCAGCGCGTGATGATCGCCATGGCGCTCGCCTGCGATCCCGAGCTGCTGATCGCCGACGAGCCGACGACTGCGCTCGACGTCACGATCCAGGCGCAGGTGCTCGAGCTGATGCGCGAGCTGCAGCAGAAGACCGGCACCGCCATCATCCTCATCACCCATGATCTCGGCGTGGTCGCGGAATCCTGCGACGACGTCATCGTCATGTATGCCGGCCAGGTCGTCGAGCAGTGCTCGGTCGAGGATCTCTTCACCTTCCCGCAGCACCCCTACACGGTCGGCCTGCTCGGCTCGCTACCGCGTCTCGACGAAAAGCGCGAGCAGCTGGTCGCCATCACCGGCACCGTGCCCGATATGGCCAATCCGCCCTCGGGCTGCCGCTTCCAGGCGCGCTGCCCCTTCCGCGTCGCGCGCTGCGCCGAGATGCCGGACCTCATCGAGGTCACGGCCGGCCATTTCAGCCGCTGCTGGCGTGCGCCCATGCAGGACCTCGTCCCATGATCCAGAGCGCCTCCAGCTCCCCCGCGGCCAAGCCGATCCTCGAAGCCCGCGGCCTCGGCAAGAGCTTCGTCGTCAAGCGCTCGCTGTTTGGCCGCCCGCTCGCGTCCGTCGGCGCGGTCGATGACGTGACCCTGTCGCTGATGCCCGGCGAAACGCTCGCCATCGTCGGCGAATCCGGTTGCGGCAAGTCGACGCTCGGCCGCCTGCTGATGCGCCTGATCGAGCCCAGCTCCGGCGAGGTCTTCATCGACGGGCAGGACGTCACCCACGCCAGCCACGCGGCCGTGCGCGCACAGCGCCGGCATGTGCAGCTGATCTTCCAGGACCCCTATGCCTCGCTCAACCCGCGCATGACGATCGCCCAGACGATCGCCGAGCCGCTGATGCTGCACGACATCGTGCCGGCCGGGCAGCGCGCCAGGCGCGTCGCGGAGCTTCTCGACATGGTCGGCCTGCGCCCGGAACAGGCGGACCGCTATCCGCATGAATTCTCCGGCGGCCAGCGCCAGCGCGTGGTCATCGCCCGGGCGCTCGCCTCCGAGCCGAAGGCGATCATCTGCGACGAGGCGGTGTCGGCCCTCGACGTCTCGATCCAGGCGCAGGTCCTCAACCTGTTGAAGAACCTACAGAAGCGGCTCGGTATTGCCTTCGTCTTCATCTCGCACGACCTCGGTGTCGTGAAGCACATCGCCGATCGCGTCGCCGTGATGTATCTCGGCAAGGTCGTCGAGATGGGCACCTCCGACGAGATCTTCGCCGCGCCGCGCCACCCCTATACGCGGGCGCTGCTCTCGGCCATTCCGGTCGCGGCGCCGCCGAGCCACCAGCGCTCGCGCGCGGCGAGACTCCATGGCGATCTGCCGAGCCCGCTGTCCCCGCCCGAAGGATGCCGGCTGCATACACGCTGCCCGCATGCGCGACCGGCCTGCAAGAGCGTGAGCATGGTGCTCGAGGTCGAAGCGGGCGGCCATGCCAATGCCTGCGCCTTCTGGCGCGAACTGCCGGCACAGGATGCAGCCGAGATTGCGCGTGAACCACGCAACCCGAAGCTCGAAAAGCTGTTCGCGGCCTTTGAAGCCATGGCTGCGCGGCCGGCCCAGACCGTGACGGAGGGCTGACCCATGTCTTCGCTTCTTGGACGCCGCCTTCTGCAACTCGTCCCGACGGTCATCCTTCTGTCGATGATCATCTTCTCGCTGCAGCATCTCCTGCCGGGCGACCCGGCGCTCGTGCTCGCCGGCGAAAATCCCGATGAGGCTACGCTGGCCGCGATCCGCGCCCAGTATCACCTCGATCAGCCCCTGATCGTCCAGTATCTCTACTGGCTGAAGGGCGTGGTGACCGGCGATCTCGGCGAATCCATGCGCCATAACCGCCCCGTCCTCGAGCTGATCCTGCTCAAGCTGCCGGTGACGCTGCAGCTCGCGGTCATGGGCATCCTGATCGCGCTCGTGGTCGGCATCACGGCGGGCGTCATTTCGGCTCTGCGCCCCAACAGCGCCATCGACTACACCACCAATGTCGCGTCGCTTGCCGGCATCTCGGTGCCGAATTTCTGGCTCGGCATCATGCTGATCATGTTCTTCTCGGTCCATCTCGGCTGGCTGCCGGCCTCGGGCTTCGTCAGCCCCTGGGAGGATCTGAAGATGAACCTCTCGACGACGATCATGCCGGCTTGCGTGCTCGGCACCGCGATCGCCGGCGTCATCATGCGCCATACCCGCAGCGCGATGCTCCAGGCGCTCGAAAGCGATTACGTTCGCACCGCGCGCGCCAAGGGCCTCAGTGAGTGGGTCGTCGTGTTCAAGCATGCGATGCGCAATGCGCTGACGCCGATCATCACGCTTGGTGCGCTTGAGTTCGGCGCGCTGCTTTCCGGCGCGGTCCTGACCGAGCAGATCTTCACGATCCCGGGCTTCGGCAAGCTGATCGTCGATGCCGTCTTCACCCGCGATTATCCCGTGGTGCAGGGCGTCGTGCTCGTGACCTCGCTCTTCTACATCGTCCTCAACCTGCTGGCCGACATCGGATACATCCTCGTCAACCCAAGACTGAGAAGCTGACCTGTGCTGACGATCTCGGAACCCAAGCCTTCGGCCAATCCCGTCGCGAACTTCTTCCGCGGCCGCGTGTGGCGGCGCCTGTCGAAGCGCAAGAGCGCGCTGGTCGGTCTCGCCGTCGTGCTGCTCATGGTCTTCGTCGCCGTCTTCGCGCCGCTTCTGGCGCCCTACGACCCGGCGGCGCAGAGCTGGACCGCGGTGCGCAAGGCACCCTCCGCCGCGCACTGGTTCGGCACTGATGAGGCCGGCCGCGACATGCTTTCGCGCATCATCTGGGGCGCCAGGGCCTCGCTGCTGGCAGGCCTGACCTCGGTCGGCATCGCCATGGCGATCGGCGTGCCGCTCGGGCTCGCAGCCGGCTTTCTCGGCGGCCTGGTCGACGGCCTGATCAGCCGCTTCACCGATGCGATGCTGGCCTGCCCGTTCCTCATCCTCGCGATCGCGCTCGCGGCCTTCCTCGGGCCCAGCCTGACCAATGCGATGCTGGCGATCGGCATCACCGCCATGCCGCTCTTCATCCGCCTGACGCGCGGCCAGGTGCTCTCGATCAAGGCTGAGGACTATGTCGAAGCGGCAAGCGCGGTCGGCAATCCGCAATGGCGCATCGCGGTGCGCCACATCCTGCCGAACATCCTGCCGCAGCTCATGGTCCAGGCGACACTGACGATCGCAGCCGCGATCATTGCGGAAGCGAGCATGTCCTTCCTCGGCCTCGGCCTGCAGCCGCCGGCGCCCTCCTGGGGCTCGATGCTGAATTCGGCGCAGCGCTTCCTGAGCAATGCGCCCTGGATGGCGCTCTGGCCCGGCATCGCCATCTTCGCAACCGTGCTGTCGTTCAACCTGCTCGGCGATGGCCTGCGCGACGCCCTCGACCCGCGGGCGCGCTGAGCAACGCGCTGCACCGCTCTCGCGGCATGCAGGAGCGGAGGCGTCCGGGGGGCAAGCTTCGCTATCCGGGAGGAGGGGGCCGGGCGCCCGGCCGCCGGTTCGGGTCTGTCCTCAGTCGGCTGCGCGATAGAAGGCGTGCAGCAGGCCCCCGATGACACGCTCGCCTTCGAAGGTCATGCCGATCCGCTCCAGAACATGTCTGGATGCCGCGTTGTTCTCCAGTGCGAACCCCACCAACTGCCGTGGGAGCCGATGCCGACGAGCCTCAGACAAGAGCGCTGACGCCACTTCGACGGCATAGCCGCAGCCCTGATGCTCCGGCGAGATGGCGTACCCGAGCTCCAGTTCGTCTTCCCCCCAGGCCGACCAGCCGGCCGTCTTCCGTGCCGGTGCCGCATCGTCGCCGAACGCGAAGCGGTGCGGCGCAGCAACGCGATCCGCTGGCGGAACGCCGAAACCGGCACGCCGCCGCCTCGGTGAAATGGCCCGGCTGAGCATCGACGCACGCCATGCGTTGACATTCATCGCGGGTCGATATTCTGTTATAAGACATAGTATTACATAATAAAAGAATGTGAGGGACCATGAAACGCCTGCTCGGATGCCTCCTCGCCTGCAGCCTGCTCACCGGACCGTCGCTCGCCCTCGCACAAGAGACCGGGGGCATCGCCACGGTGGCGACCGTCGGCGAGCCGCCGACCCTGGACCCGATGGTCTCGACCGCCGATCTGGTCGGCACGATCACCCAGCATGTCTTCGAGACCCTCTACACATTCGACAAGAGCTGGAAGGTGACGCCGCTACTCGCGGATGCGCTGCCCGCGATCAGCGACGACGGCAAGCGCTACACCATCGCGCTGCGGCCGGGCGTCAAATTCCATGACGGCTCCGAGCTGACCCCCGATGATGCCGTCGCCTCGCTGAAGCGCTGGATGAAGCTGGCCTCGCGCGGAAAGCAGGCGGCGGGCTTCATCGAGAGCGTCGAGGCCGCCGGCCCGGCCTCGCTCGTGATCACGCTGAAGCAGCCTTATGCACCGTTGACCTCGCTGCTCGCCTTCAACAACTCAGCCGCGATCATCATCCCGGCGAATAAGCAGAGCGAACCGATGAAGGAGTTCATCGGAACGGGCCCCTACATGCTGAAGGAGCGCAAGGCCGATCAGTACATCCAGCTCGTCCGCTTCGCCGGCTACAAGCCGCGCGACGGCCAGGGCGACGGCTACGGCGGCGCGCGGCGCGCCCTGCTGGACGAGGTCCGCTTCGTGCCGGTTCCGGATGCGAATACCCGCGTCGAGTCGGCCGTTTCCGGCCAATACTCCTATGTCGATTCAATTCCCGTGGAATCCATCGACCGGTTGAAGGGGGCGGCCTCGCAGCCCGTCCTGCTGAAGCCCTTCGGCTATCCCGTCTTCATCTTCAACACCGCCGAGGGCGCGGCGAAGAACGTCGCGGTCCGCAAGGCGATCCGCATGGCGCTGAACATGGAGGACATGCTGGCCGCGGCGTTCGGCAGCACGGAGTTCTACGCGCTCGACGGCGACATCTATCCGTCGGATTATGTCTGGCACACCGATGCGGGCGTCGCCGGGAACTACAATGTCGGCGATGCCGACAAGGCGAGGGCCGCCGCCAAGGCGGCCGGGTACAAGGGCGAGCCGATCCGCATCCTGACCAGCCGCCAGTACGAGTTCCACTACAAGATGGCGCAGGTCGCGACCGAGTATCTGAAGCTCGCCGGCTTCAC
This sequence comes from Allobosea sp. 05T433, assembly GCF_056396065.1. Lineage (NCBI taxonomy): Bacteria > Pseudomonadati > Pseudomonadota > Alphaproteobacteria > Hyphomicrobiales > Alloboseaceae > Allobosea > Allobosea sp. 05T433. The sequence continues at coordinate 69,937 of NZ_JBFTKS010000022.1, forward strand.
CGTCGACATGCAGGTCGTCGACTGGGCGACCCTGACCCAGCGGCGGACCGACAAGGCCTTGTGGGAGATCTACATCACCCACAGCCCCTTCCTGCCGGAACCGGCGCTGATCGGCTCGCTGTCGACCAGCTCGCCCGGCTGGTGGGACACGCCTGCCCGCAAGGCCGCCGTCGACGCCTTCACCTCCGAAGCCGACCCCGCCAAGCGGGCCGTGCTGTGGGCGAATGTGCAGAAGACGATCTATGACGAGGTGCCCTTCATCAAGATCGGCGACTTCAACGCGCTTTCCGCGAAATCCGCGAAGCTCGACGGCGTCGTGCCGGCGCCCTGGCCCTATTTCTGGAACGTCACCCTGAAAAAGTGATCCCCCTTCGTCGACCGGCCGTGTGATCACGGCCGGTCGACGAGCAACGAGGCGGTCGGGCCATGGTCGGCTACATCCTTCAACGCATCTCCGGCATGGTCGCGGTCATGCTGCTCGTCGTCACGATCGTCTTCGTGATCGTGCGCGTCACGCCGGGCGATCCCGCCGCGGTGATGCTCGGCCCCGATGCGACGGCGCAGGACGTCGCAGATCTACGCACCAGGCTCGGGCTCGATCGCTCGATCCTCTCGCAATACGTGCTCTATGTCGGGCAGTTGTTGCGCGGCGATCTCGGCCAGTCGATCTTCCTGAACATGCCGGTGACCTCCGCGCTGCTGGAGCGGGCCGAGCCGACCTTCTTCCTGACATTGCTGTCGCTGGCCATCGCGAGCGTCATCGCGCTGCCCGTCGGCATCTACGCCGCCTATCGGCGCGGCTCCTTCCTCGACCAGGCGGCGACGACGCTCGCCATGCTCGGCGCGAGCATCCCCGGCTTCTGGCTCGGGCTGATCCTGATGCAGATCTTCGCCGTGCGCCTGCAGATCCTTCCGGTTTCCGGCTATGGCGGGCCCGATACGAGCCTTATCGAACGGATCCGGCACCTGATCCTGCCGGCGGTTGCGCTCGGGCTCGTCTCCTCGGCGCTGATCATGCGCTTCACCCGCGCCTCGATGCTCGACGTGCTCGGTGACGACTATATCCGCACGGCGCGGGCCAAGGGGCTGGGCGAGCAGGCCGTCATCCTTACCCATGCGCTCAAGAACGCGCTGATCCCGATCCTCACCGTGCTCGGGCTGACAGCCGCCGTGCTGATCTCGGGCGCGGTCGTGACCGAGACGGTGTTCGGCCTGCCGGGCGTCGGCAACCTCGTGGTCTCGGCCGTGCTGCGACGCGACTATCCGGTGATCCAGGGCGCGCTGCTCGTGATCGCCGGCCTGTATGTCCTGATCAATTTCGCGATCGACATGCTCTATCTGCTGGTCGATCCAAGGGTGCGCTACTGATGGTCGACCTCACACCCGATGCGCTGGCGCCGCGCCGCGGCCGGACCTTCCTGCGACAGCTGATGAAACGCCGCACAGTGGCGATCGGCCTCGCGATCCTCCTCGTCTTCGTGCTGCTCGCGGCGCTGGCGCCGCTGATCGCGCCCTATGCGCCCGGCCGGCTCTCGATCGTCAACCGTCTGAAGCCACCGTCCGCGACCTACTGGTTCGGTACGGACGAATTCGGCCGGGACCTCTTCTCGCGGATGCTCTATGCCGGCCGCCTGTCGCTCTCGGTCGGCGCCGCCGTCGTCGTCCTGTCGTCGCTGATCGGCGTGACGCTCGGGCTGCTGGCCGGGTTCTTCAAGCGGCTCGACACGCCGACCGCCCGCTTGATCGACGCGATGATGGCGTTCCCCGACATCCTCCTGGCGATCGCGCTGGTCGCGGCGCTCGGTCCATCGCTTGTGACGGTGATCGTGGCGCTCGCGATCGTCTATGCGCCACGGCTGGCGCGCATCGTCCGCGCTGCGACCCTGGTGATCCGCGAGTTGCCCTATGTCGAGGCGGCCCGAGCCTGCGGCAACACGACCTTCCGGATCATGACGCGGCATGTCCTGCCGAACATCGTCTCGCCGATCACGGTGCAGGCCACCTTCATCTTCGCCAGCGCCATGCTGGCCGAGGCCGGACTTTCCTTCCTCGGGCTCGGCGTCAGCCCCGATGTCCCGACCTGGGGCACGATGATCGCTTCCGGCCGGCAATATATCGGCCAGGCGGATTGGATGACCTATTTCCCCGGCCTCGCCATCGTGCTCGCCGTGCTGTCCCTGCAGATGGTCGGCGACGGCCTGCGCGACCTGCTCGATCCGCGGCTGCGGAAGGATCTCTGAGATGACGTTCGTGACGCAACAACCTCTCCTCATCGCGAATGTGAGGCCGGTCGCCTTTGGCCCGGCGATCCCCGCTGCGGCGATCGACATCCTCGTCGGCGGCGACGGCAACATCACCGCGATTGGCCCGGCGTTGCCAGCACCGCCCGACGCGCTGCGCGTCGACGGCAAGGGCGCCTTCGTCTCGCCGGGCTGGGTCGACCTGCACGTCCATGTCTGGCACGGCGGCACCGACATCTCGCTCAGGCCTAGCGACTGCGGGGCCGCGCGCGGCGTTACGACCATGGTCGATGCGGGCTCGGCCGGCGAGGCGAATTTCCACGGTTTCCGCGAATACGTCATCGAGCCGGCGCGCGAGCGGATCAAGGCCTTCCTCAATCTCGGCTCGATCGGGCTCGTCGCCTGCAACCGCGTGTCGGAACTGCGCGACATCAAGGACATCGACCTCGACCGCATCCTCGAATGCTATGCGGAGAATAGCGAGCATATCGTCGGCATCAAGGTCCGGGCGAGCCATGTCATCACCGGCTCCTGGGGCGTGACGCCGGTCAAGCTCGGCAAGAAGATCGCCAAGATCCTGAAACTGCCGATGATGGTCCATGTCGGCGAGCCGCCAGCCCTCTACGAGGAGGTGCTGGAGGCGCTGGGGCCGGGCGACGTCGTCACGCACTGCTTCAACGGCAAGGCGGGATCGAGCCTGATGGAGGACGAGGACCTCTTCACCCTCGCCGAGCGCTGCGCCGCGCGGGGTGTCCGCCTCGACATCGGTCATGGCGGCGCCTCCTTCTCCTTCAAGGTGGCCGAGGCCGCGATCAAGCGCGGGCTGATGCCGTTCTCGATCTCGACGGACCTGCACAACCGCTGCATGAACTTCCCGGTCTGGGACCTCGCGACGACGATGTCGAAGCTGCTCTCGGTCGGCATGCCCTTCGACGCCATCGTCGAGGCGGTGACCCACGCCCCGGCCTCGGTGATCAAGCTGGCGATGACGGACCGGCTCACGATCGGCGAGAGGGCCGATTTCACGATCTTTGAGTTGGTCGATGGCGATCTCGAGGCGACCGATTCGAACGGCGACGTCTCGCAGCTGACGCGGCTGTTCGAGCCGCGCTACGCGGTGATCGGCGCGGAAGCGATCGCGGCCAGCCGCTACGTGCCGCGCCCGCGCCGGCTGGTCCGGCACAGCCACGGCCTGTCCTGGCGTTGACGAAGGTGCCGGTAAGGTCGCGCGGTTTGCAAGGCCCACCCGAAACTGCAGTGGGGCACCGCCGTGGAAACAGCGCGCGGCAGGTATCGAAAGCCCGGACATGACGAAAGCCACGACGACGCAGTCGAGCGAAGACGAGCCAGGGCGCACCGGGCCGCGGCGTTCGCGCGTCAGCGGCATCGACCGCGCCGTGCAGATCCTCGACCATCTCCAGCAGGAGGGGCGAGCCCAGACCGCCTATGAGGTCGCCCGTGCGATCGGCGCGCCGCTATCGACCATCTATGCCATCGTCGAGGACCTGCTCGACAAGAGCCTGCTGACGCGCACCGGCGAAGGCGGCGTCTGGCTGGGTCCCCGGCTCTACCACTATGGCCTCGCCTATGCGCGCGATCTCCAGGTCATCACCGTGGCGACGCACGAGATGCATGTGCTGGCGCGCGAAGTCGGCGAGACCGTCCAGATCTGCGGCCGCGACGGCGGCATGATGGTGGTCGAGGCGATGGCCGAGGGCCCGGGGCACTTCGTCATCACCTCGCGCGTCGGCACGCGCGTGCCGCTGAACTGGACCGCCTCTGGCCGCCTGCTGGTCGCCGGCCTGGACGAGGCGGAGCGGGCAGCCCTTTTCCGCAAGAGCGCCAAGGCATCGCCGACCGGGCGCGCCGTCACCGACCCCACCGTCCTGCTCGCCCAATCGCGCGACGCGCTCGCCGCAGGCCTGTCGATCCAGGCGGGCGAGTCCGACTATGCGGTCGCCTGTATCGCCGCGCCGGTGCTGGACGAGGCCGGCGCCTGCCCAATCACTGTTTCGATCGTCTTGCCCGAGTTCCGCGTCAACGAGGAGCAATTGACTTTCGTCGAGGCGGTGAAGACGGCGGCACGGCGTATCGAGGACAAGCTCGGCTGGCGCGTCGGACACTTCGCCGCTGGTCGGAAAAGCGGCTGAAGGCCACTCGCGCCGCGGTTGCGCTTGCGGGATGCGCCCCGAGGCGCGGCCGTTTCTTGTCCCTTCCGAAGGATCAACCGAGGGCATGAGGCCCCGGGGCGCACGCCTATTCGGCCGCCATCCGGATCGTCTCGCCCTGTTCCCCGTTGCGGAAAGCCCCACGCATCCGGGCATCGCTGATCGGCCTCAGATTAGCGGACGGCGGATCGCACTGCGATCGCGATATGGATGCCGTCATCTGTCAGGTGCGATGTGACGCTGATGTCCTGGGCGGGAAAACCGCTTCCCGCTGGAAGCGCGATGGCTTGCCCCGGAATGGCGGAAAACCTGCTCATGCTCATCGGCTCGCGCGACCCGAGCGACTTCAGCAGCGCCTCCTTGCGGCACCAGAGCTTGGTGAACTCGGCTGCGGCAGACCGGGGCGGCCTTGTGCGCAGCCACGCGATCTCTTGGGGCGAGAGCGGGCCTTCACCCTGGGCGGGCGGATCGCGCGTCGGTTCGATATCGATGCCGACGCTGATCCCCTCGGCAACGATGCAGCCAACGCAGCTGCGTGTGTGCGACAGCGAGAAATCGATCGCCGGAACGGCAGCATCGGACCGATCTTCTGAGATCAGGGCGGGTTTCTTACCTGGCTGGTGGCTGAGGCGCAGCTCTGCAGGGTTGGCTCCCAGCCGGGACGCGATGGCGAGCCGCAGCAGGCCATGGGCCGCGATATAGGCATCCCGGTCGCCCTCGAACCGGAAACGTGCCGCGCGCTGCCTTTCCGCCGCGTCCAGCAATCCCATCAGCAAGGCCCAATCGCGACGAGCGATCTGCGCCAGTCTGAGCAGGTGCACGCTGCCCTGCGCGCCCTTTGGCAGCGCATCCATCAATTCGGGCAGCTGTGTCCGGGCGAGCAGGAGGTGCCCGTCCGCGGTGTCGCTCGCCAGCGTCAGTTGGCGCGCCATCCCGGCACCAGCATGGCTTTTATCGACCCGGTAAAGATCTCCGCCATCGCAAGGATGGTCTCGCTCCGGTAATTCGGGCGCGTATAGAAGAACTTCATGCGGAAGCAGTCATCCATCACATAGGCATAGACGTGCAGATGGTAGTCCGCGAGGTTGCCTGCCGCGACCGTATCGGGAACGTCCATCAGCGACGGGTCGGGTGGGAGGAAGCGCACGCCGTCGTAATTATCCTCCCAGACATTGCCGATATACTGGAACAACGTGCGCACCTTGTCCTCGCGCGCCAGGATCTTGGCCCGCGGATCGCTTGAATAGTAGCGCAGCGCGCTGTGTCCGATGCCATTGTCGGGGATGGCGCGGTACTGCGCCGCGACCGCCTCGAGCGCTGCAGCGAGCGCCGGCTCGCTGTCGAGCTCGCCATCGGGCAGGCGGGCGGTGATCGGCGTGTGGGTGATGAACCAGCCGACCGTGCGCGAGGGATCGGCAGCGCGGATGCAGCTCTCCCGGCCATGGGCGACCTTGTGAAAGATCAGGTTGCGCTGGCCCGACAACCGGTTGGCCGTGACGGCGAGACTGGCGACGATGGCGTGGATCATGGTCGATTGAGCCGCGCCGCCCAGCCGCTCGCGCAGGCCTGCCATCGCGGCTGCATCGAGAACCTCGAAGCCATGGCTGTCGATGTCGCGCTGCAATGCTCCCTCGACCTGCGCATCCTCCGGGAAGGGCAGGGCGCCGCTCGCCTCGCCGATCCAGTAATCGAGCTGCGCCTCGGCCTGCGGGCTTCGCGCATAGGCAATCACCTGCTCCACCCATTGGTGATAGGGCGTGGTCTTGGCCGGGAGCACGACGGGCTTGCCGGCTTCGAGGGCATCATAGGCGGTGCGCAGATCCTCGAGCGTGACCTGCAGGGACAGGGCGTCCGTGACGAGCTCATGCATCGTCAGGAAGAGATGGTGGTTGCTGCCGGCTGGATCGGCGAACAGGGCGACCGTCATCACGGGGCCGTTTGCAATGTCGAGCGTCGCGTGCAGCCGCTCGATCTCGCTGCCGATGAAGCCGAGCTGCGTCTCAAGGGGCGCTGCGGGCAATGCAAGCACGTGCACCGGGACGCGCTGGGCCTCCGGAAGCGCGATATAGTGCTGCGCATAGTGGCCCTCCGTGCCCTTCGTGAAGCGCAGGCGCAGCGCATCGTGATGGGCGACGACGTCATGCAGTGCGCCCTGCAGCAGGGGCGGGTCGAGCATGGCGCCAAGACGGGTGATGAAGCCGACATTGAACATGTCGGGGTTCGGCCTGGCCCAGGTGAAATAATAGCTCTGCATCGGACTGAGCGGCGAGACCGCGCCGGGCGTCGTCCATGCGCTGGCAACGCTCGTCCTGCCCTCGAGCAGGGCGGCGAGAGCGCGGATCGTCGGATAGTCGTGGATATCGGCCGGCGTCAGAACGACGGAATCGGCTCTCGCACGCGCCGCAACGCGAAAAGCCTGGATGGAATCGCCGCCGATCTCGAAGAAATTGTCGTCCATGCCGACGCGGGACTGCCCGAGCACCGCCCTCCAGATCGCCAGAAGGCGGCGCTCCATCTCGGTCGAGGCTGCGTCGGCTTCCGCCACGGCGGGGACCTCGTCGGTCACCGTCAGGGCGTTGCGATCGAGCTTGCCGTTGGGAAGCCGCGGCAGCGCCCCGATCTGGATGAAGCGCGAAGGCACCATGTAGTCGGGCAGGCGCGTCAGCAGAAATCGGCGCAACTCGCTGGACAGGGTGCTGTCGAAGCTGTCGGCGGCCGGCAAGACGCAGAAGGCGACGAGTTGCCGTCMTCCCGCCGTTTCCGCGGCGCTGACGGCGCAGGCACGGATCTTCGGATGGGCTGCGAGCGTCGTCTCGATCTCGCCGGGCTCGATGCGGAAGCCCCTGATCTTGATCTGGAAATCCTTGCGGCCGATATAGTCGAGTTCGCCATCGGGCCGGGTCGAGACCATGTCTCCGGACCGGAACAGCCGCGCATGCTCGCGCTCGCCGGGCTCTGCGAATGGATTGGGAATGAAGGCCTGGCCGGTCAGGTCCGGGCGTCCGAGATAGCCTTTCGCAAGCCCTGGGCCTGAGACGCAGAGTTCGCCCGCGACGCCGGGACCGACGGGCTGGAGATGGTCGTCGACGACATGGACGCGCATCCGCCCGATCGGCTTGCCGATCGAGACGATCTTGCCCGTCAATGCAGCGGGGGTGACGGTGCAGCAGGTGGCGTCGGCCGCCACCTCCGAGGAGCCGTAGAGATTGATCAGCGTGACGCTCTCGCCGAGTTCCGTGACCTGGCGGGCAAGGTCGCTCGGAAGCAGTTCGCCTGACGATGTCAGATAGCGCAGATGGGGCAGGCGAGTGCCGGTGGCGCGGGCAGCCTCGATCAGGGCCGCCAGCAGGGATGGCACCAGGATGAGGCGCGTGATGCGCTCATCGGCGAGAAGCTGCAGCAGCTGGAACGGATCGCGCGCTGTCGCATCATCGGCGACGACGCTGGGAATGCCCTTCAGCAGGCCGCCGAGCATTTCCCAGATCGAGTCGACGAAATTGAGCGCGGTCTTGCTGCAGCAGATTTCGCCGCTCTCGAACGGGAATTCCTGCCACATCCATTCAAAGCGGCTGAGCATCGCGGCATGCGAGCCGAGAATGCCCTTGGGTCGGCCGGTCGAACCAGAGGTGTAGACGACGTAGGCCGTGCGCTCGGGATCATCGGGCGGTGCCGCCGGCACGCTGCCCGCTGCCGGCAGGGGCCTGTCGAGATTCAGGAGCGCGCAGCCGGATTCGCGGAGGAAGGCCGCATCATGTGTCGCGTCCAGCGTCAGCACCACGGGCGCGGCTGCGTCCTCCAGCATGAAGCGCAGGCGGTCCTCGGGATAGGACGGATCAAGCGGCACCCAGGCGCATCCCGCCTTGAGAATGCCGAGGATGCCCGCGACAGCCGCGATGCCGCGTGGCATGCACAGGCCGATCAGCCTTGCCTCGGATGTGCTCTCGCCGGCGGGCAGGAGCTGACGGATGGCTGTGGCGATCTCGTGGGCCCAGGCGTCGAGCTCGGCATAGCTCAGCCGCCGTTCACCGGCCTTGATCGCCAGTGCCGTGGGCAGGCGCCGCGCCGTATCCTCGAAAATGCGGTGGAACATGGAAATCCCCGTCAAATCTGGCGCGTAGCGGCAGGCGATGCCTTTGGCGATGACATCAGGAACGCGCTGGCAGCCAGCGTGGCGAGGCACAGCCCGAACGGCGCGAGATAGCTGATCGCGCTCAGGGCGCCGTTGAGAATCGAAGACAGGCCCCAGACGAGCGCATTGATCGCGATCGCGATCCCGAGGACCCAGCCCTGGCGATCATCGCTGACGGACCGGGAAAACAGGGTGATGATCGCACCATAGGCGACCGATACGGTGATTGCCGTGGGAAAGGCGATGATCCAGAGCAGGTCGAGGCGGGGGACGGCGAGCGAGGCCGCGATCAGCCCGGCGGTGCTCCATAAGGACCATGTCGCGATGGCGCGCGGGTCGAACCGCTTCTCGAGCACGGGCAGACAGAGGCCGTAGGCGATGCAAAAGCCGATGCCGAGCGTGGCCATGAGCAATGAGATGGTGCCCGCATCCTCGCCGAACCGGTTCAGCACCAGGCTGGGCAGGAACAGGAAATAGGTTCCCCAGGCGGTCTGCATCAGGCCGAACACCAGCATCAGATGGCGGATGGCAGGATCGCGCAGCGCCGCGCGAAACCCCGCCACTCCCATCAGCAGATTGATCGGCGTCGGGTCGGCCTGCGCGGGAGGTTCGCGTGCCTCCTGGAATGTCGTCGCGATCAGGACGAGGCCGATCAGGGCGCCACCGGCGGTCAGGGCCATCGGAAGGATGAAATCGCTCAGGACAGCAGCGGCATCATGCGAGAACGCGCCGCCGATCAGCGGGCCGACGATGAAGCCGAGCGACGACGCGAACAGGCAGAGGCTGAGCGTGAGCGCGCGCGTCTGGCTGCTGCTCGCATCCACGGCAGCGGCCTGTGCGACGGCCTGGCTGCCTGCCGTGGTCCCTCCGATGAAGCGGCCGATCAGCAGCAAGGCGACGAGATTATAGGCGATGGCGCCGCCGATCAGCGCAAAGCTCAAGGCCATGCCGAGCATGCAAAGGATCAGGATCCGCTTTCGCCCGATGCGGTCTGAGATCTCTCCGAGCACCGGCGCGGCATAGAGCATGACGAGTTCGTAGAGGCCGAGCGCGACGCCATAGACGAGATAGCGCAGGCCGGCAGGCGCTGCCGCCATCATCAGGGGCTGATCGCCGATGAGCGCCGCGGCAAGGACCGGCACGACGATCGTGTAGCCGATGCTGTCGATCAGGATGATGGCAAGGAGGGGGCCGACGCGCAGGATCATGGAGAGCGTCGTCATGCCGGCACTCGCGACGGCTGCGCCCCGTGCCGGGATCGTGCAGGGGAGGGCTCGTCCCGGCCAAGGATCATGACGTCAAATCTGCCTATCCATCCGGAACCGGCAACGCCTGAACTACCGAATGTTCGAAACGTTACGTCATGAAAACATTCACACGCCCATCTGTTGTGATCTGTCGCAAAGGTCAAGGCGCAAACTCCAGCCGAGCCGCACTCTCAAGGGTGGCTCTCTTGAAAGGGCTGGCTCGGTTCGCCTGAACCGTTCCGGAGCTGTCGCTCCGTCGATTTTTGCTCTGGTCGTGCCGCGATCGGGATTGGCTGCTCCCGCCCGTGGCGGGCATGGGCCGTTCGAGCACATGTGCGGACCCGCGAGGCAGGCCACTTGACAAGGAGGATTCTTGGTGAAACGTTTCCACCAAAGATGGAAACGTTTCCACGAGGGAATTGCCATGATTTATGACTCTCTCGATCGCCGTGCTTTCCTCCGGGGCGGGGCGGCAGCCGTTGGCGGGCTGGGGCTGCCATTCCCGGCGCAGGCGGCGGATGAGCGATCCCTGGTCGTGGCTATCCCTTCGAACCCGTCGACCTTCGATCCGATCAACCAGGGCAACCACGATGCCATGGTGGTCAATCAGCTCATCTTCGAGAACCTGATCGAGATCGACGGGGAGGGGCGGCGGCGGCCACTGCTTGCAAAGTCGCTGCCCGCGATCTCTGAAGACCGGACCGAATACATCTTCGAGCTGCGGGACGACGTCGCGTTTCAGAACGGACAGCCCTTCACGGCCGAGGACGTGAAGTACAGCTACGACTATATTCTCGACCCGGCTAACAAGGCGCTGCGGCGCTCGGTCTGGACGAATATCGAATCCGTCGAGATCCTGGCGCGCCACAAGGTGCGCTTCAAGATGAAGGCGCCGTTCCGGCCCTTCCTCGACTACATGACCAAATACATGGGTATCTTTCCGGCCGGGAGCCGCGAGAAATACGGCAACGAGATCTTCCAGCAGAGGCCTGAGGGCCTGGGAACCGGGCCCGGCATCTTCGTCTCCGCGCGGTCCAACGATGTCGTCGAGTTCCGCCGCAACCCGAATTACTGGCGCAAGGATCTCCCGGGCTGGGACCGGTTGCGCGTGCGGATCGTCTCCGAGGAGGCGGCCCGCATCGCGTCGCTGATGTCGAAATCGGTCCACATCATCGGGGCGCCGCCGGTCCGCGACTATCTGCGACTGCGGCAGGCCAAGGCGCAGGGCATCACCGGGGCGAGCCGTCCGGCGCTCGGCAGCATGATGCTGATGATCCACAACACCCGAAAGCCACCGTTCGACGACCCCGATTTCCGCAAGGCGGTTTCGCTGGCGACCGATCGCAAGACCATCGCCGAGAAGATCTTCAACGGTCTGGTCGAGCCCTCGGCAGTGCCCGCTCCCGCCTCGGCCTGGTGGTACAATGCCAAGGCGGCTGAAGACCTGGCCTTCAACCTGGAAAGAGCGAAGGCTCATCTCGCCAAATCCCGTTATGCGTCCGGGGCCGAATTCGAGTTGCTCTATTCGTCGCAGGGTTATCTGCTGGACGTCGCGGACGCGGCCCTCTTCATCCAGGCATCGCTGGCCCGGCTCGGAATCAAGGTCAAACTCCAGCCGCTCGAGACCGGCCAACTCATCGAGCAGGTTTTTGGCGGCAACCAGACCTCCGCGCTCATGGCGGTCATCGGTCCCTCCGATCCCACCTTCATCATTCAGGGCATCTATACACCGAACCAGGTGATGACGCGCAGCTCCGGCTACAGCAACGAGCGGCTCAATACGCTTCTGACCGAGAGCTTCCGTGTCGACGACGAAAAGTCTCTGGGACCGATCCTGGCCGATATGCAGGCGATCCTGGCGGCGGACTCGCCGTCGACCTGGATCGGAGCCGTCCACAGCTTCAACCTCTGGCGCAGCAATGTGCAGGGCTTCGAGCCGAATACCGGGATCACGCTGCGCCTGACCGACGCGGCCGTGGCCGATCTCCGCTGAGGCGAGAAACCATGTGGTTTGCCAGTCGCATTCTCAGCAGTCTTGCCGTGCTCGTCGTGGTCAGCGCGCTCCTCTTCGCGCTCACGCGGCTGACCCCGCTCTCGCCGGCGCGGATCGTGCTCGGCACGGACGCCACCGTCGAGCAGATCCATGAGTTCGAGCGCGATCGCGGTCTCGACCGCGCTTTGCCCGCCCAATACGCAGCATGGGTTGCGCAGCTTCCCCGCTCGGGCTTCGGCACCTCCTACATCACCGGCCGTTCGATCGATCTCGAGCTGCGCGAGAGCCTGCCGGTCACAGTCGAACTGGTGGTCGCGACCTTTCTCCTGACGCTGGCCGGCGCGATTCCGCTCGGCCTGGTCGCCGGGCTGACGGAAGACCGCTGGCCGGACCACCTGATCAGGGTACTATCCCTGATGGCGGTGTCGGTCCCGGGATTCTGGCTCGCCCTGATCCTGATCCGTGTCTTTGCCGTCAGGCTGGGCTGGGTGCCGCCGATCGGGATCACGCCGCTCTCGGAAGGCTGGCACGCCCATCTCGCCTCCCTGGTGCTGCCGGCCTTGTCGATCGCGCTCTACTATATCGGTGCGCTTAGCCGCCTGATGCGCGCTTCCGTCATCGAGATCCTGGGTCAGGACTACGTCCGCACCGCGCATGCTCTCGGCTTGAGACGCAGTCTGGTCGCGCGCTACGTGGTGAAGAACGCGCTTCCACCCTTCGTCAGCGTCGCCGGGATGTCGTTCGGCTACATGTTCGGCTGGGCGATCATCATCGAGCTGGTCTTCAACATACCGGGTCTTTCGCGGGCCCTGCTGACCGCCATCACGCAACGCGACTATCCGATGATCCAGGCTACCGTCCTGGTCGTCACGGTGATGTTCATCCTCTCAAATCTCGCTGCTGATCTTGTCCAGCGGCTGATCAATCCGAGGCTGAGACATGCTTGACGCCGCGCGTTCGACAGCACCTGCGCCAATGGCATCGGCCGCCGGCATCCGCGCCGTGCCCCGGCTGTCCGGGCTCACCGGCACGATGTGCCGCCTCGCTCAGACGCGCATCGGCCTGGCCGGGTTGGTCATCGTCGGCTTCGTCGTCCTGGCTGCGCTTCTCGCTCCCTGGCTCCCTCTGCACGATCCCCTCGATCTGATGATGGAGCATCGGCTGGAGCCTCCGGGGCCGTCATTCCTGCTGGGCACCGACGAGGTCGGCCGCGACATCCTCGCCCGGCTCGTCTGGGGTGCGCGCGGATCCCTGATGATCGGCGTGCTGACCGTCGCGATCGGCCTCTCCGGCGGGCTCTTGGTCGGTATCCTCTCCGGCTACTACAGCGGCACGCTCGTCGAGACCGTCCTGCTCGGCCTGATGGATATCTTCGCGGCGATCCCGCTGCTCGTCTGGGCGATCGCGATCGTCGGAATCTTCGGCACCGAGTCGGTGCAGCTGGGGCCGCTCGTGCTCCCCAACGAAGCCAAGATCATTCTCCTCGTCGGCTTGCTGTTCATCCCCGGGCTGGCGCGCGTCGCCCACGGCCTGGCCCTGGCCGAGGCCAGGGCGGATTACGTAGCAGCGCGGCGCCTGCAAGGCGCGGGGTCCTGGTCCATCATGGCCAGCGATATCCTGCCCAACATCCTCTCGCCGATCTTCGTCCAGGCGAGCGTCCTGATCGGCATCGGCATCATCATCGAAGCCTCGCTCAGCTTCATCGGGCTTGGCGTGCAGCCACCGACCCCGAGCTGGGGTGGAATGCTGGCCGATGCGCGCTCGCTCGCCTTCTCCGACGAATGGTGGGTCGCGACCTGGCCGGGCCTGGCGATCTTCCTGACCGTGATCGGCTTCAACCTCGTCGGCGACGCCCTCCGGACGGTGCTCGATCCCCGGCGGCGTGATGGGGGACCGGCACTATGAGCGCGCCCGTGCTGTCCCTGAATGACCTGTCCATCGCTTTTGGTCAGGGCGCCGCGGCCCGGACGGTGGTTCACGGCGTCACCCTCCAGGTGCGGGCCGGCGAAAAACTCGCGATCGTCGGCGAGTCGGGCTCGGGCAAGAGCGTCACCGCGCTGGCGATCATGCACCTGCTTGGGCGCTCGGGCCGGGTCGTGGGGGGCGCGATGAGCCTCGAAGGGCAGGACATCACGGCTATTCCCGAGAGCGCGTGTCGCGACCTGCGTGGCCGCAAGGTGGCCATGATCTTCCAGGATCCGATGACCGCCCTCAATCCCGCCTTCACGATCGGCCGGCAGCTCGTCGACGCCATTCGCAGCCATGACGATCCGGGCCCCGGGGCGGCCCGGTCGGAGGCCGAACAGCTCCTCGGCAAGGTCGGTATCGACGATCCGCACCGCCGGAGCGGCCAATATCCCCATGAGCTCAGCGGCGGCATGCGCCAGCGTGTGCTGATCGCGATGGCGATCGCCTGCCGGCCGCGCCTGCTGATCGCAGACGAGCCGACGACGGCGCTCGACGTCACCGTTCAGGCCCAGGTGGTTGCGCTGCTGCGCGACATCAGCGCGACATTCGGGATCACCCTGCTGTTCATCTCGCATAATCTCGATCTCGTCGCGGAGTTCTGCGACCAGATCGCGGTGATGTATCGCGGCCGGATCGTCGAAACCGGCAGCACGGAGGCGATCTTCACGTCGCCACGTCACCCCTACACGCGTCTCCTGCTGGACTCCGTGCCAAGGCCAGGCCGCCCGCTGCGCGCCGCTGAGCCCGGCCGCCTGACCGGGAACCCCGGCGAAGGCGCCTGCGATTTCCTGCCGCGCTGCCCTCTGGCTGACACGGACTGCAGCTTGCGGCCGAGCCTGCGGGGTGAGGGCGGCCATGTCAGCGCCTGCTGGCGGAGCGTCTGAGATGAGCCAAGCCGAAACAGTCCCGCCGCCGCTCCTTGCCGCCGCAGGCGCAAGCCGGCGCTACCCCCTGGCGCGTTCGGCGCTGGCGCGCCTGCTCGACCGGAGGACGACGTCGGCTCTGCTCGGGGCGAGCTTCGAGGTCCAGGCCGGCGACGTGCTCGGCATCGTCGGCGAAAGCGGCAGCGGCAAGTCGACGCTCGCGCGGCTTCTCGTCGGGCTCGACCGTCCGAGCAGCGGTCAGGTCTCGTTCGAAGGACGCGATCTTGCGAGCTTTGCGGCCGCGGACTGGCAGCGTTTCCGAAACCGCGTGCAGTTCGTCTTCCAGGGCGCACACACGGCCTTGAACCCGCGCAAGACCGTCGCGCGCAGCCTGAGCGAAGCCTTCGGCGGGCCGCTCGCGCCGGGAGCGCTCGATGCCCTGCTGGCGCAGGTCAGCCTCGGGCCGGAGCTGCTCGGTCGGCTGCCGCATCAGCTATCGGGCGGCCAGAAGCAGCGGATCGGGATCGCCCGCGCCCTGGCCAGGAAGCCGGAGGTGCTGATCGCCGACGAGCCGACATCGGCTCTCGACGTCTCCGTGCAGAACGAGATCATTGCGCTGCTTCAGCAGCTGCATCGCGACAAGCACCTGACGCTGGTGATCATCAGCCACGATCTCGGGCTCGTCGGGGCGTTCTGCGACCGCGTGCTGGTGATGCATGCCGGCCGTATCGTCGAAATGGGTCCTGCCGCAGAGATTCTGGCGGCGCCAGCGCATCCCTATACGCAGCGCCTGGTCGCCGCCATCCCGCGCGGGCTCGCCGGGCGCAATCGCCCGGCCGAACCGCCACTGCCCGAAGCGGCCCGCCATGGCGGCTGCCCCTTCGAACCCCGTTGCAGCAACCGGATTCCGATCTGTGCGCAAAGCGAGCCACCCGAGGTTCACCTCGGCGATCGGCTCGTCCGTTGTCACGCAGCGCCCATCTCGGTCCAAAACCTAGCGGAGACCAACCTATGACAGCGCGCTCGTTTCGAGTGGGTGCCGATATCGGTGGCACCTTCACGGATATCACCTTCCTGGAGAACGGTCAGACGGTCCATTCGTTCAAACGACCGTCGACGCCCGACGACTACAGCCGCGGCATCGTCGAGGGCGTGCTTGCGTTGCTGGCTCGCATCGGCGGCAAGCCGACCGAGATCGAGGAGGTCGTGCACGCCACGACCGTGGCAACCAACGCGATCCTGGAGGGCAAGGGCGCCACGACCGCGCTGCTGACGACGCGCGGATTCCGCGACGTCCTCGAGCTCGGCCGGCTGCGCATGCCCGAGCTCTACAATCTGAATTATGAAAAGCCGACACCGCTGGTGCCGCGCCATCGGCGCTACGAGATTGCCGAGCGCATGGGAGCCCATGGCGACATCGTCCTGCCCCTGGACGAGGACAGCGTCGTCGAGGCGGCGCGCAGCATAGCGGCGAGCGACACGCGAGCAGTCGCGGTCAGTTTCCTGCACGCCTATGCCAATCCGCAGCACGAGCGGCGGGCCTGCGAGATTCTCGCCGGGATGCTCGGCCCCGAGGTCTTCGTCAGCTGCTCCAGCGATGTCCTGCCGGAGATCCGCGAATACGAGCGGACGAGCACGGTGGTGGTCAACGCCTATCTCGGGCCCGTCGTGCGCTCCTATCTGCGTGCCCTGTCGACGCGGCTGCGCGATGCCGGCATTCACGCACCGCTGCAGGTCATGCAGTCGAGCGGAGGCGTGATGAGTGCCTTGTCCGCGAGCGAGAAGCCGGCCTGCATCATCGAGTCCGGTCCCGCGGCCGGCGTCATCGCTGCCGCCCGCATCGGAGCGGCGGGACGCTCAAACGATATCATCACGATCGACATGGGCGGCACGACCGCCAAGGCCGCGATCATCGAGCAGGGCCAGCCGGCACGCACGACGGAGTACGAGGTCGGGGCCGGGATCAACATCTCGAGCAAGCTGATCAAGGGCGGCGGGCACGCGGTGAAGCTGCCGTTCATCGACGTCTCCGAGATCGGCGCCGGCGGCGGCAGCATCATCCGGGTCGATGCCGGCGGCCTGATCCAGGTCGGTCCCGACAGTGCCGGCGCCGTCCCGGGCCCGGCCTGCTACGGCACAGGCGGAACCCGCCCGACGCTGACCGACGCGCTCGTCGTGCTCGGCTACATCAATCCGGAATACATCGCCGGCGGCGCCGTGCGCCTCGATGCGGAGCGCTCGCGGCGTGCGATCAGCGAGCAGGTCTGCGCCCCCACGGGGCTTGATCTCGAGACGGCCGCCCATGGCGTCTACGCCATCGCGGCCTCGACGATGATGCGAGCCGTCAAGGCCGTCTCGACCTATCGCGGCCGCGATCCGCGCGACTTCACCCTGTTCGCCTTCGGCGGCAACGGTCCGGCGGTGGCAGCCGAGATCGCGCGCCTCCTCGACATGAAGCGTGTCGTCGTCCCGTCCCATCCTGGCGTCTTCAGCGCGCTCGGTCTGCTCTACTCGACGACCGAGCACGACCTGATGCAGACCTATTTCTGCGCGCTCGATGCGATCGACTCCGACAGGCTCGATACGGCCTACCGCAAGCTCGAGACCAGCATGTTCGCCGGCCTGGAGGCCGACGGCTTCACCAGAGCGGATATCGAAATCGAGCGGCTGGCCGACCTGCGTTACGCCGGGCAGGCCTATGAGCTGACGATCGGGCTGACCGACCGTCCGGGCGACCCCATCGACATCGCCGCCATGGGCGCGGCCTTCCACCGCGAGCACAAGCAGACCTACGGCCATGCATCGACGAGCGATCCGCTCGAGATCGTCAATATCCGCGTGACCGGCCGTTCCCGCAGCGACAGGACCGACGCCTATCGGCCGTCAGCCCCGGACGCGCGAACGGGGGTGGCGGGCTCTCCGTCGATGCGGACCTGCTGGTTCGGACCGGACTGGGGGCACCTGGAGACGCCGATCATCACGCGTCTCGACCTCGCGGCCGGCGACCGGGAAAGCCCGCTGATCGTCGAGGAATACGACGCCACCTGCGTGGTTCCTCCTGGCTGGACGGCGGGTCTCGACGAATTGGGCAATCTCGTACTCACAGCCTCGGAAAGGTGACGTCA
Source organism: Allobosea sp. 05T433 (assembly GCF_056396065.1). Lineage (NCBI taxonomy): Bacteria > Pseudomonadati > Pseudomonadota > Alphaproteobacteria > Hyphomicrobiales > Alloboseaceae > Allobosea > Allobosea sp. 05T433. The sequence continues at coordinate 87,670 of NZ_JBFTKS010000022.1, forward strand.
TGCTCGCCCCTCATAGTGCCCCCCATTCTGGCCCCGAATTGTCGCGCTCCGATCCGGTGACCCTGGAGATCGTCAAGAACGCGCTCGCGTCCATCGCCGACGAGATGGCGCTGGTCATCCTGCGCAGCGCCTATTCGCCGATCGTCCGGGACTCGATGGACTACTCGACGGCGCTCTGCGATCGAAACGGCCTGATCATCGCCCAGGGCCTCACCAATCCGGTGCATCTCGGCTCGTTCCCGAGCGTGATGGTCAACATCCTGAAACGCTTCGGCGGGACGATGCAGCCGGGCGACGGCTACATCACCAACGACCCCTACGGTGCCGGCGGCATGCATTTGCCGGACGTCTATCTGGTCAAGCCGGTGTTCCACGCCGGCCATGTCGAAGGCTTCGTAGCGAGCCTCGTCCACCACACTGATCTCGGCGGCATGGCGCCGGGCAGCATGGCCCTGCATGCCACCGAGATCTTCCAGGAAGGATTGCGGATCCCGCTTATCAAGGTGATGCACGAAGACCGGATGGACGAGAACCTCCTGGCTTTCCTGGAGGTCAATTCCCGCGTTCCGGAACAGGTTCTGGGCGATCTTCGGGCCCAGATCGCCGCCTGCGCCGCTGCCGAACGCGGCTTCGGCAAGGTGCTCGAAAAATACGGCGCGCCGGCCATGCGCGGCATGCTGGCGGAACTGCACGCCTACGCGGAAAGGCTCGTCCGCGACGAGATCCGCGCGATGCCTGACGGCGTCTATGAGGCCGAGGATTTCATCGACGGCCTCGGCGAGGGCGGCGGGCCGATCCGCTTCAAGGTGACGATCACGGTTGCAGGCGACGAGCTTGAGATCGACTGGACGGGGACCAGCGGGGAGGTTCCGGGCGCCATCAACGGACCTGTGGCGATCACCTATTCGGTCGCCTATGCCGCCTTGCGCTGCGCCGTCCAGGCGGCGGTTCCAAACTGCGAAGGCTATACGCGGCCGGTTCGGGTCGTGGCTCCGCTCGGCACTATCGTCAACCCGCGTCCGCCGGCGGCCTGCGCAGCCCGCGGCGTCATGGCCTATCGCATGCTCGATGTGCTGTTCAACGCGTTTGCCCAGATCGTGCCGGACCGGATGCCTGCCGCCGGCGAAGGCGGGCCCTCCGCCGTGTCGCTCAGCGGCATCCACGAGGGGAAGACCTGGCTGATCACCGATGGCATTCTCGGAAGCTGGGGCGGCCGGGCCACGAAGGACGGGGTCGACGGGATCGCCAACCCCGGCGCGAACCTCTCGAACATGCCGATCGAACTGATCGAGGCACGCTATCCCTTGCGGATCGAGAGCTATGGTCTCGTCGCCAATTCGGGCGGTGCCGGCCGCCGCCGTGGCGGCATGGCGATCACGCGCTCTTACCGTATCCTCGGGGATGACGCGCAACTGACGATCCGCTCGGACCGGCGCGCGCATCTGCCGCCGGGCCTCTTCGGCGGATGTCCGGGCTCGCCATCGCTCAATATCATCGATCGGAACGGCACGACTGAACTGCTCCCGGTGATGCCGATGCGGACGCTCGCTCTCAGCAAGGGCGATCTCTTCACCCATGTCGCGCCTGGCGGGGCAGGCAATGGCGATCCGCTCGAACGTGACCCGGACCATGTCGCAGCCGATGTCCGCGACGGCCGCTTCACCAGGGAGTTCGCCCGCGACGTCTATGGTGTCGTCACTGGAGCGAACGGTCGCGCAGACCGGGTCGCAACGGACATTCGTCGCGATGGCCTGGCGTCCGATTTGCCGAAACTGGCGGAAGCGCAGCTCCGTCTCTTCATGGACGGGGATCAGGGCCGGGCGGCGCTGAGCCCGGAATATGAGGGAGAGCCGGCATGACGGCGCAAGTCGCACTCTCGGCAATCGATCCGGGCCACAACCGGACCGATTGCCGCCGGTACGATCTCGCCCGACTCCTGCGCCCAAGCTGGGCGGAGCTCGATTTCGGTGCATTGAGCCGGAATGTCGCGGCAACGCGCAGTCTGGTCGGACGGGATGTTCGCATCTACTTCGTCTGCAAGGGCGACGGCTTCGGCTTTGGCGCCGCCGCGGTCGCGAAGGCCGCGGAACGGGCCGGCGTCGACGGCTTTTGTGCCGGCAGCCCTGACGAAGTCGTTTCGATCCGCAGCACCGGCACGACGCTTCCCGTCCTGTTGTTCGCGTCGACCACGCCGGGCGATCTGCCGGCCGCCGCCAGGCTCGGCGCCACGGTCACGGTCCAGAGCATGGCCGATATGGACGCGGTGCTGACGGCTGGCGAGCGGATCGAGGTCTTTGTCGAGGTTGATTGCGGGCTTGGCCGCTACGGTCTGCGCCCCGAGCAATGGCCCGGCGTGCTGCAGCGCCTTCGTGCTGCCGATCATGTCGGGGTGCGCGGCCTGTACTCGCATCTCAGCACTCCGGATGATCCGGGCGTCAGCAGGCGCCAGGCAGAGCTCTTCCGGCAGGCGGCAGCCGATGCTGCGGCAGCCGGCCACGACGATCTCATCCTCATGCTGGCGTCTAGCCGGGTGGTGCTGGCCTATCCCGACATGCTCTTCAATGCGGTCGACCCCGGGCGCCTGATCTATGGCGGCGGGCTTGACGAGCACTGGATGGAGAGCGGCGGCCTCTCGCCTCTGCTCACCGCGGTGAAATCCCGGATCATCCAGGTCCAGGAGCATCCTCCGGGAACGGTGCTGGGGATCGGATATGGCGCGCCGATCGCCATCGAACGCGGCATGCGGACCGCGGTCGCGCCGATCGGCTTCTGGGATGGGCTGAACCATGTTCCGCCGCTCGGGGAGGTTCTGATCCACGGCCGGCGCTGCCCCGTGCTCGGGCGCCGGACCTTTCAGCATTCGGTCATCGACGTGACGGGGATCTCCGACGTCGCGCCCGGCGATGAGGTCGTGGTCCTTGGGCGGCAGGGCACCGAAGAGATCTCGATCCATGATCTCGCGACGGCGATCGGCATCACGGTCATCGAATTGGTCCCTCGGCTCGCGCGCTCCTTGCCGCACGTGTATGTCGGCCAGGGGCAGGAGAGGGACGGTCGGCGTGGCTAAGATGGGGACGAGGCAGTCGGCGGACGAGCCCAGGCCGATCACGATCAAGGACGTCGCGAGCCGGGCCGGTGTCGGGCTCGGCACCGCTTCACGGGTTCTCAATGGCAACGAGAATGTCGCACCTCATTTGCGCGAGCAGGTTTTCAAGGCCGTCCAGGACCTGGGCTATCACCCCAATTCCGTGGCGCGCTCCATGCGGCTCGGAAAAAGCTACGCCGTCGGCTGCCTCGTCACGGATATCCGCCAGCCCATAGCGGCTGAAATGATCGCCGCCGCGGAAAATACCCTGCGTCGCGCCGGCTACACGCTGATCGTTGCCAGCACGCATTTCGACGACAGCCGCGAGGCCGAGATCCTGTCGCTGCTGCAGAACCGCGTCGTCGACGGCATGCTCCTGGCGGTCAATCGCGACAATGATCCGGAGACGGCGCGGCGGCTTACCGCCATCACCATTCCCATGGTGCTCTGGGAGCGCAGCCCCGATGGCGGTTTCGATACTGTCCTGACGGAGCATCGTGTCGGCGCTCGCAGGGCAACCGAGCATCTGCTGGCGCTGGGGCACCGCGAGATCGCGCTCGTCGCCGGTCATCTCGACACCTGGGTCGGGCGGGAGCAGCGGGCCGGTTTCGATGCGGCGTTCGCAGACCGGGGGCTGGAACCGCCGGCAGGTCGTATCTTCGAGGTGGGCGCATTCGGAGCCCGCAAGCTTGAGGCCCTATGCCGTGGCGAGCGGCCGATCACGGCGATCATCGCCAATATCGACGAGATCCCCGGTATCCTGCATTTCTGCGCGAAACGCGGCCTCGTGCTGCCGCGCGACATGTCGATCGTGTCGATCGGTGACGCCAGTATCCTGGAAGTCATGACGCCATCGATCACGGCCGTGCGCGGCAACGGCACGAAAGTAGCCCAGCTCGCAGCCACGCTTCTGCTGAAGAAAATGTCCGACAAGCAGCCGGAAACGGCATCGGAGCGCTTATCCGTCGGCATGCAACTCAAGGTCCGGCATTCCACGGCGCCTTTGAACGATGGCGGCGGCGAGCATGTTTAGCGTCCGCAAAATCGTTGCTGATCACTGATCGATCGTCTCGGCTCCACGGTGGTGGAGAGGAAAGTCATGATGTCCCTCCATGTCAGAACACCGACACACCACTCGTCTGCTCTCTCCCGGGCGAGCGGGCGAAGGGTGTGGCTGAAGCTTGAATCCCTTCAGCCCTCGGGGTCCTTCAAGCTCCGCGGAATTGGCCTTGCGTGTCAGGACCATGCCAGGCGCGGCGTGAAACGCTTCGTCAGCTCGTCTGGCGGCAATGCCGGGATCGCCGTCGCCTATGCCGGGCGTGAGCTCGACATCCCCGTCACGGTTGTCGTCCCCGAGACGACATCGCCAAGAGCCTGTCGCCTGATCTCGGACATGAAGGCCGATGTCCTGATCCACGGTGCGTCCTGGCAGGAGGCAAACGAGCGCGCGCTTGCGATGCTGGGTGAGAGCGATGCGTTCATCCACCCCTTCGACGACCCGGTGGTGTGGCGGGGGCACTCGACGATCATCGATGAGGTGGTCGAGGATGGAGTGCAGCCCGACCTCGTCGTTCTCTCCGTCGGCGGCGGCGGATTGCTCAGTGGCGTCATCGAAGGCTTGCAGCGCCACACGCTGAACTGTCCCGTTCTTGCGGTGGAGACGACGGGCGCGTCCTCCTTTGCCCAGTCGGTTGCCCGGGGCGAGCGCATCGTTCTGCCAGCGATCGAGAGCATCGCCACCTCGCTCGGTGCGCACCAGGTCTCGGAGCATGCCTTTGCTCTTCTTGCACAGCATCGCATCGACTGCGCCGTGGTCTCGGATCTTCAGGCGGTGGAGGCGTGCCTGCGGTTCCTGGACGACCATCGCATCCTCGTCGAACCGGCATGCGGGGCGAGCATCGCCACGCTCTACCAGAATGTCGCGGAACTCGCCGATTACCAGAACATCCTGGTCATCGTCTGCGGCGGGGCGACATCGACGGTGGAGCAAATGACTGCATGGCGCCACAGTCTCTCATCAGAAAGTGAAATCTAGGACGAGGCCTGTGTTTCCGCAGCGCGTGTCAAACAACGCTTGAAATTCAACTTGGGGTGATTGTGATGTCGGTCGATATTCGGGGCGAATACATCGAGAGAGCGGCCCTCGTCGTCATGCATTATCAGGTCGACGTGTTCGAGATCCTGTTCGGAGAGAAGCCATCGCCCTTGCTGGATCGGTGCAACGCACTGATCCGGCGCTGGCGCGCCACGGGCCGGCCGGTGCTGTTCCCGAATTTTTCGCTGGGCGCAGACTATGAACATGCCCCGCCGGGAACCAACCGCCAGATCACGCCCTATCTCCCGAGCGGACGATTTCGTACCGGTCTGCCCGTCGCGGGCCTCGCGATCGAGCCGGGTGACCTCGTCTATACCTGTCCGCGCGCCAGCGTCTTCCACGGCACGTCACTCGACGCGGACCTTCGCACGCGCGGTGTCAGCACGCTTGTCATGGCCGGGATCAGCACCACCGGCGTGGTCCTGTCCAGCGTCGCCTGGGCCTGTGATGCGGATTACGATCTGCGTCTGGTCCAGGACTGCTGCTTTGATCCGGATCAGGAGGCCCATGACGCCCTGTTCCGCTCCAGTTTCGGCGGACGTGTCCTGGTCCTGTGAGGCGAATGCGGCTGGACCTGCCGCCCCGTACGCGAGCCGTTCGAACGATTCGGAGGGAGGGACTGGCGCGCAGGACCGTGGGTTGCGTCGTCATGCCGACAATCCCAACAGGCGCGCCCTGGGCCCGGATTTCGCCGGGGACGGGACCGCGAGCGGACACCGCAGACGCCGGCCTGGTGGTGGGCGTTGCCTCCCGTGGGAGGAATGTGTCAGCGGGGCGGCTTGTCGGACTCCGAGGATGCCGATGGCGCTAGCTGCGGACTGGCCGCCTCGGCGGTCGTGCCGGGGTCCGGAACGGCCTCGGCCATCGCGATGGCGTCGCTCTCGATCGAGGCGGCGAGGCGGCGGTAATCGTCGAAGTTGAACATCGCGCAACGTCCGTCCTGGGACCACTGGGTGATCACCTCCCAGACGAGATCGTACTCCTCGCAGACGCTGCGAAACCGTAGATCCCGCATTCGTGCGAAGCGATTGCGGAACGCAGGAATCTTAAGCATGAGACGGGCAAGCCCGCGTTCTTGAGCCGACATGGTACGCCCCTCGTGAACCCACCAGAAGACATAGGCAAGGAACGCATAGGCAAGGGCGGAAGGCGGCAGCGATATCGAGTGTCGCAATTTCTGCTGGGAATACTGACACGAAGCGACATCCGCTTCAAATATACTTTCAAGTGACGTCGACCATTTGTGTATGGGATGCGGGATCGTAGTTAAGGCAGGTTTGCCGGATTCGCAGAGAGTCGCCACCGGGTTTCCAATGCTGCGTTCAAAGCAACGATTTGGACCGGCTGCGTTGCTGTCAGCTCTTGGTGCGCGCTGGCGCGGTGCGAGACGGAACGGGGCGGGTTTAGTCCAGCCTGATCAAGAAAGATCCCGCGCGACGTCCAGAAAGGCCTTGATCGCCTTGTTGTCCCGGCGTTCGCTCAAGCAGATCAGGGATTCCTCCATCAGGATCGGCGGCCCGTCGAGGGCGATGCGCACCAGGCCGCGATCGCCGCGCAGCTCGGCCTCCGAGACGAAACCGATGCCGCCACTCGCCGCCACGATGTCGAGCGCAGCCTCGCGCCCTTCGACCTCGATGGCGTAGGTCAGCCTGACGCCGGTCTCGGACGCGCGCTGTTCGAGCAGCCGGCGCGTCCGCGAGCCGCTTTCCCGGATCACGAGCGCCATGCCGGCAAGCTCCGCCAGCGCCAGCGACCGGCGCGAGGCAAGCGGATGATCGGCTGCGACGACGGCGATGATCCGCGCCGCATTCAGCGCAATGATCTCGAAATCACGGTGCGGGGCCATATCGCCGAGGACGCCGATATCGGCCTCGTAGCTTCGCAGCTGCGCCACGATGGTCTCGGTGTTGCCGGCGCTCACCGTGATCCGCACGCCCGGATAGATCTCGCGGAACGCTGTCAGCACATGCAGGACATGATGGACGGAATCGGCCGCGAGCCGCAGGGTCCCGAGCCGCAGGGCGCGCGACTCTAAGAGCAGCCCGCGCGCCTGGTCCTCGGCATCGAACAGGCGGTGCGTGATCGCGAGCAGCCTTTCGCCCATCGCGGTCAGGGCGATCTGCCTGTGCTGCCGGCTGAACAGCAGCACGTCATACTCCTCCTCGAGCTTGCGGACCTGATCGGAGATCGCCGGCTGCGTCAGGTTCAGCTCGCTCGCGGCGCGTGAGAAGCCGCCGGCGAGCGCGACCTGATGGAAGGCACGGAGCTGGACATAGCGCATGGCGGGATCCGCGCAGGGTGGAGCCGGGGAGGCGATACGCATCAATGCAACGATTCAATTTATGCGTCGATCGAAAATAACGATTTTTCAGATGCTCTATTGCCGGCGATGATGCCGACATCGAAAGCAGTCGCCAGTCGAAAGCAGTCGCCAGGGGAACGCCCGCCGCAACGCCGGCGCGTCGCCTTGGCCCGGGAGTTTCAGATATGTCAGGTCTTTCCGCCAAGCTCGTGCATACCGAAGGCGAGTCGAACACCTCGGCGGCGCGCGGCGCCTGGTCGGCGCGGCTCGATGACAAGGCGACGCAGAGCCTGCTGAAGCGCGACGCCGATGCCTTCCTGCACCAGAGCCTGTCGAGCCCCTGCGTCACGGCGATCGCCAAGGCCGAGGGCATCTGGATCCAGGACACGGCCGGGCGCCGCTACATGGATTTCCATGGCAACAGCGTCCACCATATCGGCTATGGCCATCCCCGCCTGAAGGCTGCGATCAAGCAGCAGATCGACGATCTCTGCTTCGCGCCGCGCCGCTTCACCTGCGAGCCCGCGGTCGAGCTGGCCGAGACGCTGGGCCGCCTTGCCCCGGGCGATCTCGGCAAGGTGCTGTTCACGACGGGCGGTTCGGATGCGGTCGAGGTGGCGCTCAGGCTTGCGCGCGCCGCCACCGGGCGCTTCAAGACCTTGTCCTTCTGGGATGCGTTTCACGGTGCGGGCTTCGGCGCCTCGAGCGTCGGCGGCGAGGCGACCTTCCGCTCCGGCATTGCCGGGCCGCTCCTGCCGGGCGCGGAGCATGTCGCGCCCTGGGCGAACCATCACTGCGCCTATGGCCATAACAGCCTGGAGGATTCGGCTCGCGCCTGCGCCAGCATGATCTCCTATGTGCTCGGCCGGGAGGGCGATTTCGCGGCCCTCGTCGCCGAGCCGATGCGGGCGACCCCGAACCCGCCGGCGCCCGGCTTCTGGAAACTGGTGCGCGAGGCTTGCGACCGCCACGGCACGCTCCTGATCTTCGACGAGATCCCGACCGGGCTCGGCAAGACCGGCCGCTTCTTCACCAGCGAGCATGACGGGGTGACGCCCGACATTCTCGTCGTCGGCAAGGCGCTGGGCGGCGGCATCCTGCCGATCGCCGCGGCGATCGCGCGGCGCGACCTCGATGTCGCCGGCGATTTCGCGATTGGCCACTACACTCATGAGAAGAACCCGGTGACGACGCGCGCGGCGCTGACCACGATCGCGATCATCCGCGAGGAGGGTCTGCCGGAGCGCGCAGCTGAGCTCGGCGGTCTGGCGATGGACCGTCTGCGCGCCTTCGGCGAGGGCTCGCCCCATGTCGGCGACGTGCGCGGGCGCGGGCTGATGTTCGGGGTCGAGATCGTGGCCGACAAGGCGGACATGGCGCCCGACAACGCGCTCGCCGAACGGGTCTATTATCGCTGCCTCGAAGCCGGGCTGAGCTTCAAGATCAGCCAGGGCAACGTGCTGACGCTCTCGCCGCCGCTGGTGATCCCGCAAGCCGACCTGGACCGCGCGCTCGACATCGTCGAGACCGCGATCGCGGCCGGCTGAGGCGCCTCTGACTTCCCGACCGAAAGGGTCCGCTATGAAAGCCGTCCGCACGGACCGTGAACTGGAATGCCCCGAGATCGACGCCGGCCTGCGAGCCCGCGGCGTCGAGCTCGTCACCTTGCCCGATGGCATCCCGGAGGCCGCGCTGATCGAGGCCGTCGCCGACGCCGAGCTGATCCTGATGTGCTACACGCCGATCACGGCTCGCGTCATCGCGGCTGCGCCCAGGCTCAAGGGCATCGTCAAATACGGCGTCGGCATCGATGCGATCGATATCCCCGCCGCAAGCGCGCGTGGCATCCCGGTCGTCAATGTTCCTGAATATGCCGAGGAGACCGTCGCGGAGGGCGCCTTCGCCCTGATGATCGCGCTGGCCAAGCGCCTGCCCGAAATCGGCCGCGCCATGGCGACTGAGGGCTGGATCTGGCCGGAACAGCGCTGGATCGGCCGCGATATCTCCGGCGCCACGCTGGGGCTCGTCGGTGCCGGCAAGATCGGCCGCAGCATGGCCCGGATGGCGGGGCAGGGCTTTCGGGCCCGTGTTCTCGGCTACGATCCCCATGTCGACCGGGCAAAGCTCGCTGAGGCCGGCATCGAGAAGGTCGACGATCTGCATGCGATGTTGCGCCAATGCGACTTCGTCTCGCTCCATTGCGTGCTGAACGCGGCGACGCGCGGCTTGATCGGCCGCGCCGAGCTCGCCTGCCTGAAACCCTCCTCCGTGCTGGTCAACGTCTCCAGGGGAGCGCTGATCGACGAGGCGGCGCTCGTCGAGGCCGTGCTGGCCGAACGTCTCGGCGGCGTCGGGCTCGACGTCTATTCGACGGAACCGCTGGCCAAGGCCGGGCATGTGCTCAGCCCGCTCTTTGGCCGCGACGACGTCATTCTCTTCCCGCACCTGACCTTCTTCACGGTCGAGGCGATGCGGCGCCTCTCGGAGGATACGCTCGCCCGCTGCTTCGAGGTTCTCGACGGGCGGCCGGTCGAGGTGCGCTCGCGTGATCCACGGCTCCGCGCGCAGCGCGAGAACGTCGCCTTCGCCTGACGCGCAAATGTCCCCGCTTCACCCGGGCGGCTTCATCCCGACCGCAGCGCGCGGATGTCGCTGCGGTCGTCCGGCAGCTTGGCCGTGACGTCGAAGAAGGCTTTGACGACGGACCGCATCCGCTCGCTCTTGAGGCAGGCGACATAATCCGTGCTCGCCACCTCGCCATCGCTGAGCTGCAGGGTGGTGAAGCGTCCGGAGCCATAGGCTTCGAGCTCCCAGACGATGCCGTGGCCGAGGCCGGCCGCCACCGCCTCGCACAAGGCCTCGCGGCTGCCCAGTTCGAGGACATAGCGCGGCTTGGCCTTGGCGCGGGCGAAGGCGGCGTCCACGAGCTTCTGCGTCATCGAGCCGTCTTCGCGACCGATCATCGCCTCGCCGTCCAGCTCGGACAGCGAGATCGATTGGCGACCGGCCCAGCGGTGGCTGTTGGCGACGATCACCACGCCGCGGTGATGCCAGAGCGGCATCGCGTGGATATGCGGATGGTCCGCGACGGCGGGCAGGATGCCGATATCGACATGGCGGTCGAGCAGCGCCTGCCGCACCATCCGGCTGTTGCCGGTCGAGACCGAGAGCCTGACCCGCGGATGCAACGCCATGAAGCGGGCGAACAGGCCCATCACGATATGGGGTCCGTCCACAGCCAGCCGCAGGCTGCCATCCTGCAGTTCCTGCGACGCCGCCAGCGTTTCCTCGATCAGCTCGTCCAGGCTCGCGAGCTGGCGCGACAGCGAATAGAGCCGCTCGCCCGCCTCGGTGAGCCGGACACGCCGTCCTTCGCGATGCAGCAGCTTGATGCCATGCCGCTCCTCCAGGGCCTTGACTTGGATCGTCAGCGCCGGCTGCGTCAGCCCGAGCACCTCGGCGGCCCGCGAAAAGCTGCCTTCGCGCGCCACCGCATCGAAGGCCCGGATCTGCGTGTAGATCATCGGTGATTGCACTCGTACCCATTAATTTCTCTATGTATCGATATAAAACTTCTAATTTGTCTAATAGTTTTAGCGCTGCGACGTTCGGCTCATGGATCAACCCGAGGCGAACATCGTGGACAGCGCAGAAACACATTCGCAGGCAGCAGCAGCACTCGCGCTGGCCAGGAGCCGGCGCGCCCAGAGCGTCGCAGCCCTGGCCGAGATCGTCCGGATCCGCAGCCTCACGGGAGAGGAGGGGGCGGCGCAGGGGCGCATGGTCGAGATCCTGTCTTCCGCCGGGGCTGCCGTCACGCAGGCCGAGCCGGATGTCGAGGCGATGTTCAAGGCCTTCCCCGATGTCGCGCAGTATCCGACGCATTGGCAGCACGATCTGATCCTGCCCTATGCCGGGCTCCCGACCTTCGAGGCCCTGCGCGACAGCGGCCTCCAGCCGGTGCTGAACTATGATGGCAGGCCCAATGTCGTCGGCACCTGGCGGGGCACGGGCGGCGGGCGCTCGCTTATTCTCAACGCCCATATCGATACGGTCACCGTCGAGCCCTTGGCGCAATGGACGCGCGATCCCTTCGGCGCGGAGATCACTGACGGCCTGATGTATGGCCGCGGCACCTCCGACATGAAGGGCGGCCTGATGGCCGCGCTGCTGGCGATGCGCTATCTCAGCGAGGCCGGAACGCGCCTGCACGGCGACGTCACGCTCCACTGCGTCGTCAACGAGGAGCATGCCGGCAACGGCACGCTCGACCTCGTCACGCGTGGGGCTGCGGCCGATGCGGCCGTGGTGCTGGAACCGACCAGCAACACCATCGCCTACAGCCATCCCGGCGGTCTCTACTGGCAGGTCACGCTGAGCGGGGTCCAGCGCTCGCCGGGCGCGCGCTGGAACGGCGGCACGCTGGAGGGGCTGGGTGCGGTCGACATGCTGCCGCCGGTGATCGAGGCGCTGCTCGGGCTCGAGCGCCGCTACAACCAGGGCACGCCGGCCGGCGCCAAGCCGCCCTTTTCACTGACCATGGGCAAGATCGCGGGCGGCCATTACGAGACGGTCACGGCCGGGGAGGTGGTGATCAAGGGCGGTGCCTATTTCGCGCCCTCGCTCGGTGCCGTGACCGATATCATGGATGGTTTCCGTGACGCGATCGCAGGCGCCAACGCCGCTGACCAGGGGCTGCGCCGCCATCCTGCCAGGCTCGAATTCCTGCACCATGACGACAGCACGGATCAGCCCGCCGACCTTCCCGTTGCGCGTGTGATGGGGGAGGTGCTGGCGCGCCGGGGGGGAGACGGCACGGCCTATCCCGGCCATTTCTGTTGCGACATGCGCCATCTCGTGAACCAGGGCGGAATCCCGAGCATCATCTTCGGGCCGGGCTCCATCGCCCAGGCGCACAAGCCCGACGAGCATATTCCGATCGACGATTTTCTCGCGGCGATCGAACACCTGATCGCGTTCATCGCGGAGTGGTGCGGCACGGAACTGTAGGAGGCGGCCCAGCAAGGGTTCGCCCAATCATAAAGGGGATTGTCCAGACATGGGTATGAGCAGGCTTCCGGCTATCCTCGCAGCAACGCCGCTGGCGCTCGCTCTTTGCGGCGCCGCTGCGCTGGCACAGAGCTGTCCCAAGACCGGCGGGACGCTGACCTATGTCTATTCGCTCGAGCCGACCTCGCTGTCGACGATCGCCACCTCGGCCGTTCCGGTCGCGCTGATCTCCACCAAGATCTATGAGAGCCTGCTGACCTATGAGGGCCCGGCCCTGACGCCGAAGCCGGGCCTCGCCGAATCCTGGACGATCTCCGACGACAAGAAGACCTATACGTTCAAGCTGCGGCCGGGCGTGACCTGGCATGACGGCAAGCCCTTCACGGCGCAGGATGTGAAGTTCAGCGTCGAGGACATCATCCGCCCCTATCATTCCCGCGGAAAAGTCTATTTCGGCGACGTCGAGGCGGTCGAGACGCCCGATGACCTGACCGTGGTGTTCAAGCTCAAGGCGCCGGTGCCGTTCTTCATGAACGTCTTCCAGCCCGGCGAGGCGCCGATCATGCCAAGGCACGCCTTCGACGGCGTCGACGTGAAGGCGGTGGCTGCGGTCCGCGCTGCGCCGATCATGCAGAACCCGGTCGGGACCGGCCCGTTCCGCTTTAAGGAATGGCGCAAGGGCAGCCACATCACGCTGGAGCGCAATCCAGGCTACTGGCGCAAGGGCTTCCCCTGTCTCGACCAGGTCGTGCAGCGGATCATGCCGGACGGCGCGGCGCGCGCCATCGCCATCGAGACCGGCGAGGTCGATCTCGCCCCGATGAGCAGCCTGCCCGAGGCGGAGGTGCAGCGGCTCGAGAAGATCCCGGCGCTGGAGGCCTCGCAGGCCGGAGCCGAGGCGCTCGGTCCCAATCTCTGGCTCGAGGTCAACATGCGCGATAAGCCGCTCGCCGATCTCAAGGTCAGGCAAGCGCTCAGCCTCGCGCTTGATCGCGAGCGCATCGTCGATGTGATCTGGTACGGCCAGGGCAAGCCGGCGCGCGGTCCCGTCGTCAGCACGAACTCCGCCTTCAACAAGGCGCTGAAGCCCTATGAGTACAACCCGCGCAAGGCCAACCAGCTTCTCGACGAGGCCGGCTATCTGCGCGGTGCCGACGGGGTCCGCTTCAAGATCACCCAGCATTTCCTGCCCTATGGCGAGAACTGGGCCCGGCTCGGCGAATATGTCCGCCAGGAGCTCGGCAAGGTCGGCATCGCGGTCGAGACCCAGAGCGCCGATCTCGGCGGCTGGCTGAAGGCCGTCTACACCGACTGGAGCTTCAATCTCACCAGCACCTTCTCGCATAACTATTCCGATCCCTCGATCGGCGTGGAGCGCACGTTCCATTCCGACTTCATCAGGAAGGGCGCCACCTTCACCAACTCGATGGGCTACCGGAATGCGCGGGTCGACCAGCTCTTCGGGCTCGCCGCCCGCGAGATTGATCCGGCTGCCCGCAAGAAGCAGTTCGACGAGCTGCAGCAGATCCTGCACGACGAGCTGCCGGTGATCTTCCTGATGGAGATGTCCTACACCCATGTCTGGAACCGCAAGGTGAAGGGCCTGATCACCAACGGCATCTCGATGTATTCATCCTGGGACGGGGTCTCCAAGGACTGATGGGAACGCCGATGCGCTCGCGCCCCGTCATCACCTCCTCGTTCCGGGAAACGGCCTGATGTCCTCCCTGTCACTCGGTTTCGTGTCCGTTCGCCTGCTCCAGGTGGTTCCGAGCGTGCTGGGCATCGCGGTGCTGAACTTCGCGCTGCTCCACCTCGCGCCCGGCGACGCGGCCGAGATCATCGGCGCGCAGTCCGGCGGTGCATCGAAGGAGTTCGTCGACGAACTCCGGCGCTCGTTCGGCATCGACCGGCCGCTCTACCAGCAGTTCTTCATCTATCTCGGCAAGCTGCTGACCTTCGATCTCGGTGTCTCCAACGTCCAGCAGCGGCCGGTGCTGGACCTGATCGCAGACCGCATGCCGGCGACGCTCCTGCTGATGCTGACGGCGATCGGGATTGCCATCGTGGTCGGCGTGCTCTGTGGCGTCGTCGCGGCGATGCGGCACCGCAAATGGGTCGACACGATCGTCTCGGTGCTGGCGCTGCTGTGCTATGCGATGCCGCAGTTCTGGCTCGGCCTGATGCTGATCGTGCTGTTTTCGGTGACGCTGGGCGTGCTGCCTTCGGGCGGCATGATGACGATCGGCGCGCAGATGGGGCCGCTGGCCCGCGCCCTCGACATCGCCCGCCACCTCGTGCTGCCGGCGCTGACGCTCGGGCTCTTCTATGCCGCGGTCTATGCCCGGCTGATGCGGGCCTCGATGCTCGAGGTCTATTCATCCGATTTCATCACGACGGCCCGCGCCAAGGGCCTGTCGGAGGGACGCATCAGCCTGACGCATGCAGCCCGCAACGCGCTGATGCCGGTTGTGACGCTGGGCGGTGTCCAGATCGGCCATATGCTCGGCGGTTCGATCCTGGTCGAGACCGTGTTCGGCTGGCCGGGCCTCGGGCGCCTGCTGTTCGACGGCCTGCTGCAGCGCGACCTGAACCTGCTGCTCGGCATCCTGTTCATCTCGTCGATCCTGGTCGTGCTCTGCAACCTGCTCGTCGACCTCGTTTATGGCCTTATCGACCCGAGGATCCTGGCGCGATGAAGCGGAGCTTGCATTTCTGGCGGCGTTTCCGTCGCAACCGGGGCGCGGTCGTGGGCCTCGTCCTGCTGCTGGCGATCGTGCTCGCGGCGATATTCGGCCCGATGGTCTACACGGTCGATCCCTTCGACATGATCGGGCGACCGGCGCAGACGCCCTCCGCGCGCTTTCCGCTCGGCACCGACGTCACCGGCCGGGATATCCTCGCCGGCCTGCTGCATGGCGGCCGGGTCTCGCTGCTGATCGGGGTGGCGGCGAGCCTGTGCGCGACGATCCTCGGTGTCGTCGTCGGGGCGGCCGCCGGCTATTGCGGCCGGGGGAGCGACATCCTGCTGATGCGGCTCACCGATTTCTTCCTGACGATTCCCTCCTTCGTCCTGGCGGTGGTGATCATCGCGATCTTCCGCCCCTCGCTGATCAGCGTGATGAGCGCGATCGCGATCGTGTCCTGGCCGCCGGTCGCGCGGCTGGCACGGGCCGAATTCATGGCCCATCGCGACCGGGAATACGTCCAGGCCTGCCGCTCCATGGGGATGTCCGATTTCCGCATCGCGGCGCGGCATATCCTGCCCAACGCCCTGCCACCGGTCATCGTCGTCTCGTCCCTGCTGGTGGCGACGGCCATCCTGACGGAATCCGGCCTGTCCTTCCTTGGGCTCTCGGACCCGAACGTCGTCTCCTGGGGCTATATGATCGGCATCGGCCGCACCATGCTGCGGACGGCGTGGTGGATGTCGGCGATCCCCGGCATGGCCATCCTGCTGACGGTGCTCTGCATCAATCTCGTCGGTGAGGGCCTGAGCGACGCGCTCAATCCGAAGCTGCAGGAGCGCTGAGGCAACACCCGCTGAACTGGCATGTATGGCATGGGGCGACCATGCAGAAGTCGCTCCGGACGGCGCTTTGCTGGTGAGCGACGACGCCACCGCAGCGATCTTTCGCGTCGCGCCGGGCTCTCGCCGATAAGTGTTTCGCTGCATCGAGGGCTGCGCTGGCCGCCGGCTCCAGGTTGCGACGCAGCGCCTATCCACCGTGCGTGCGGCGCAGGAGCGAGCGCGGAGGCGCCTCTCCGTTTCCCTCCGTGCGGTCGCGATAGAGGGCCGCGCGGGCGAGCAGCATGAGGGTGACCGGCGTCGTGACGATCATGAAGACGCCGATCAGGAGTTCATGCACCACGGGCCGGGAACCCAGCACCGAGAAGCAGAGAATGGACGCGAGCCCGATCGCACCGGTTCCCCAGCTCGTGCCCAGCGTGGGTGCATGAACCCGCTCGAAGAACCTGCGAAAGCGCAATGTTCCGATGGCTCCCAGCAGTGTCAGCCCGGAACCGAGAAGGACCAAAAAGGCCGTCAGCAGGGCCGCCCAGGCGGGGAGGTTCTCGGCGTGGGTCATTCGATCACCTCGCCGCGCATGAGAAATTTGGCGAGCGCGATGCTCGATACGAAACCCAGTACCGCGATGATCAGGGCCGCCTCGAAATAGATCGCGCTTCCCGAGCGGATGCCGATCGTCAGCACCAGGAGCATGGCGGTAACGTACATGGCGTCCAGGCAGAGGACCCGGTCCTGCGCTCGCGGCCCCCGGATGACCCTGTAGGCGTAGCACCCCATGGCGGCGACGAGCATGGCCTGGGCGGCCGTCACCGACCATAGGAGGATCGCGGCCGTCATTCGAAAATGTCCATAAGCAGCGCCTCATAGCGGTTCTTGATCACGGCGATCCACTCGGCCTCGTCGGCGAGGTCGAGGACATGGAGCAGGAGCACGCCGGATTCGGGGGCATATTCGACCCAGGCCGTCCCCGGCGTGCTGGTAACGATGCATGCCAGCACGGCCAGCGCCGTCTTGTCGCGCAGGTCGAGCGGTATGGCGACGAAGCCCGCGACACGGTCGCGACGATCTCCGCGGATGATGATGCCGGCGACGGCGATGTTCGACTGCAGGATATCCAGCGTGACGGCGCCCAGAAGCTTCGGAAGAAGCTGCCATCGCCTCAGCCGGGGCTTGGATGGATGGAGCGCCGCCATCGCAAGGGAGGCCCCGATCGCGACGGCCGCCCCGACGAGGAATTGCCCGGTCGAGAAAGAGGTCAGCAGGAGCCACATCAGCAGCAGCGCCGCGGTCAGCAGCGGATAGGGGAGAAGGCGGTTCATCGCGCACCGCCCGGCGGATGACCCGTTCCCAGCACGCTCTGGATATAGGTCGACGGGGCGTGAAGGGAACGGGCCGCAGCCTCCGTGTAACTGAGCATCGGACCGCCCCACACGGCCAGGATCGTGCAGAGCGCCAGCAATGCGACGATTGGCGCGACCTCGACCATGACCACGCGCGGAACGAGTTCCTCAAGCGGCGCCCAGAAGATCCGGACACCGCTGCGCATCATGGCCACAAGGGTCGCAAGGCCCGACAGGATGACCAGCGCAACCAGCAGCCAAATGCGCCCCGGGATCTCGGCGAGAGAGCCGAGTCCGTCCGGATTCAACATGCCCGTCAGCATCGCGAACTTGGCGATGAACCCCGATAGCGGCGGCAAGCCCGCGAGCAGGAGCGCGACGCATCCAAACGAGACGCTGAGGATGGCGAGCGCCCCCGGTACGGTCACGCCGACCTCCTGATCCTCGTGCTCCTCGCTCTCGTCCGTCTCGTCGCCATACGCCTCCATGGTGACCGACAGCACGTCTGCCGCCGGTTCGCGTGTCCGCTCGACCAGCTCGATGAGCAGGAAAAAGGCAGCGACGCTGAGGCTCGAACTGACGAGGTAGAACAAGGCGCCCGACACGACCGCAGTGTTGCCGATGCCGACGGCCGCGAGCAGGGTCCCCGAGGAGATCAGAACGCTGAAGCCCGCGAGCCGGCCCAGCGCCTGGGACGAAAGCACGCCGGATGTCGCGAAGAGGATCGTCGCCATCCCGCCCCAGAGCAGCACCGTTCCGCCGAAGCCCGCCGTGCCCCCGGCCTCGGGGGCAAAAAGCAGCAGGGAGAGGCGCAGAAGCACATAGGTGCCGACCTTGGTGAGCACGACGAAGATCGCGGCAACGGGGGCGGCCGCCGCCATATAGGCGGAAGGCAGCCAGAAGCAGAGCGGCCACATGCCGGCCTTGACCAGGAACGCGATGCCAAGGATCGCGGCGCCTGTGTGAAGGAGCGCGCGGTCATCTGCGGACAGTCCCGCAAGGCGGACGGCGAGGTCTGCCATGTTCAGCGTTCCGGCGGTCCCATAGATCAGGCTGACGCCGATGAGGAAGAGAAGCGATGCGGCCAGGTTGATCGCGATATAATGGAGGCCGGCTCGCACCCGGAACGCGCCCGATCCGTGCAGCAGCAGGCCGTAGGACGCCGCCAGCGTGACCTCGAAGAAGACGAAAAGATTGAAGAGGTCGCCCGTGAGGAACGCGCCTGCGAGCCCCATGAGCATGAACTGGAAGAGCGTGTGGAAATGCGGGCCGGCCCGGTGCCAGCGCGCCGTCGAGAAGACAAGCGCGGCGACCGCCAGCGTGGATACGAGGGCGAGCATCAGCGCCGACAGCCGATCGAGCACGAGCACGATGGCGAACGGCGCTGGCCAGTTGGCGAGGGCATAGGATGAGGAGAGGGCGCCGCCTCCGTCGGCAACCCCGTCCGCCAGTCGCATCAGAACGATCGCGGTCACCAGGAGCAGCACGCCCGACGCAATGCTGAGACACGCCTTCAGCGTGTGGCGCAGCTCGTCGATCAGCAGGAGAGCCGCCCCCGTGATCAACGGGAGCAGGATCGGGACGATGAGAAGGTGTCTCGTCCAGTCCATCAGTTCGGCTCTCGCCCGTCGACGTGATCGTTGCGGGTCAGCCCACGGGCGACGAGCAGCACCACGAGGAGGAGGGCGGTCGTCGCAAAGCTGATCACGATCGCGGTGAGCACGAGCGCCTGCGGAACCGGGTCGGCCAGATCCGCCGGATTGCCTGCACCGCCGGGTCCCAGCACGGGCGCTGCAGCGACCCGCAAACGGCCCATGCTGAAGATGAAAAGGTTCACCGCATAAGAGAGGAGCGAAAGGCCGATGACGAGCTGATACGTGCGCGGACGCAGGACCAGCCAGACTCCCGATCCGGTGAGCACGCCTATGGCGATCGCAAGCGTCAGTTCCATCGCTGGCGCTCCTCTTCGAGACGGGCCGCGCGCAGGCGGCGGATGGATTGGTGGGCGATCGCGATCAGCATCAAGACCGTCGCTCCGACCACGACGCCGAACACGCCGAGATCGAACAGGGTCGCGCTCGCCAGAGGGACCTTCCCGACGATCGGCAGCTCCAGATACCGGAAATACGAGGTGAGGAAGGAATCGCCCATGAGCATCGAGGCAGCTCCGGTGGACGCCGCAAGCAGGAGACCGCCGCCGATCCAGGCAACGGGAAGGATGCGCAGCCTGTCCTCGACCCAAATCGTCCCCGCCGCCATGTATTGCAGGATGAAGCCCGCCGCCATCGCGACGCCTGCGGCGAAGCCTCCTCCCGGAGCGTCATGACCGCGCAGGAAGAGATAGGCGGCCAGTACGATCACGACCGGGAACATCCACTGCATGATGACGGACGGCACGTAGAGATATTCCGCCTTGGTCGCTCCGACCTCCGTGTCCGGCTCAGCCTCGTCATTGGAGCGCTGGATGCGCTGCTGCTCGGGCCTCTCGATGCTGTCCGGTGCGGGGCGGAAACGCCGGAGCAGCGCGAAGACGGTCAGTGCCACGACGGCGAGGACCGTGATCTCGCCAAGCGTGTCGAAGCCGCGGAAATCGACGAGAATGACGTTGACGACATTCAGGCCGCCGCCTTCGCTATAGGCCTTCTCGACGAAGAATTTCGCGATCGAGTCCGGCGGCGTCCGCGTCATCACCGCGTAGGAGATCGCCGTCATGCCCAGGCCTGCGACGACGGCGATGGCAAGGTCCCGGAAGCGGCGCAGGCGCGGTTGCCAGCCCCTCGGTTCGGGCACGTCCTGCGAGCGCTTGGGCAGCCACCGCAGACCGAGCAGGATGAGCACCGTGGTCACGATCTCGACGACGAGCTGGGTGGCCGCAAGGTCCGGCGCAGAAAGCCAGACGAAGGTCAGGCAGGTCACGAGCCCTGTCCCGCCGAGCAGGGCAAGGGCCGCCAGCCGATGGAACTTGGCCTGATAGGCGGCTGCGACGGCGCAGATCATGCCGACGGACCAAAGGCCGGTGAAGGCGAAATCCGTCGTCCCATTGCCGGAAGGACCGAAGGAGAGGCCCGAAGCGAGCAGCGGGACGGTCCCTGCGGCGACAGCCACCGCCACCAGCAGGCGCATCTGGGGCTGAAGACGATTGGTGCCGAATGCGCCCTCGAACAGATGCGCCCATCGCCACGAAATCGCGACCATGACCCGCTCGAAGATGCGCTGTCCCTGAATCCGACCAAAAAGCGGGGGACGCTCGCAACGTTCGAGGTAAGCGCCGGCGACGCGATACAAAAGCACGCCAGCAACCAGCGCGACGATGCTCATCGCCAGGGGAAGATTGAAGCCGTGCCACAGAGCCAGGCTGTATTCCGGCGCGGCGCCGCCGAGCACGGACGACACCGCGACATGCAGGAACGGGCCGATGGTGTAGGCCGGGAAGATCCCGACGACGAGGCAGGCGACGACCAGGAACATGACCGGGAACCGCATCCAGAACGGCGGCTCGTGGGGTTCGCGGGGAAAGCTCTCGGGCGGCGCTCCCAGGAAGATCGAATGGATCAGCCGTAGGGAATAGGTCACAGCCAGGGCGCTGCCGAGCACGGCGGCGTAGGGGGCGGCGGTGTCCAGCCAGGAATCGGCGTGGGTCTCCACGGCTTCGGCGAAGAACATCTCCTTCGACAGGAAGCCGTTCAGCAGCGGTACGCCAGCCATGGCGGCGCAGGCCACCATGGCCAGCGTGCCGGTGATCGGCATGTACCGGAACAGTCCGGAGATCCGCCTCATATCGCGCGTGCCGGTCTCGTGGTCGATGATGCCGGCCGCCATGAACAGCGATGCCTTGAACGTCGCGTGGTTGAGCATGTGGAAGATGGCCGCGCCGGCGGCGAGCGGGCTGCCGAGGCTGAGCAGCAGCGTGATCAGGCCCAGATGGCTGATCGTGGAGTAGGCGAGAAGTCCCTTCAGGTCGTTCTGGAACATGGCGAGGTAAGCGCCGAGCACGAACGACGTCATTCCCGCGATGCCCAGGATCATGAACCATTCCGGCGTACCGGAGAGCACCGGCCACAGCCGCGCCATGAGGAAGACCCCGGCCTTGACCATGGTGGCCGAATGCAGGAACGCCGATACGGGCGTCGGCGCCGCCATGGCGTTGGGCAGCCAGAAATGAAAGGGAAACTGCGCGCTTTTCGTCAGCGTGCCGAGGAGGATCAGCAGGAGCGCCGGGACATATAGAGTGTGCGAACGGATGAGGTCGCCCGATCGGAGGACGTCGTCGAGGTCGTAGCTGCCGACGATATGACCGACGATCAGCACGCCACCCAGCAGAGCGAGGCCCCCCATGCCCGTGACCGTCATGGCCATGCGGGCGCCGTCGCGCGCTGCCTGGCTCTGCTGCCAGTAGCCGATCAGCAGGAAGGAAAAGATGCTGGTCAGTTCCCAGAACACGACCAGAAGCACCAGGTTGCCCGAAAGGACCACGCCCAGCATCGAGCCCGTGAATGCCAGAAAGAACAGATAGAAGCGCCGGACCGGATCGTCGGCGGACATGTAATACCGGGCGTACATGACGACCAGGAGGCCGATACCGCTGACGAGAGCCGCGAAGATCCAGGCGAAGCCATCCATCCTCAGCGTGAAGTTCAGTCCGAGAGACGGGATCCAGTCGATCTGATGCCGGAGGGCATCTCCGCCGCTCACGGATGGGTAGAGCGACAAGGTCATGATGAGGCAGGCCAGCAAGGTGAGACCGGTGATCCAGGTCACCGGTTCGCGGGAGGCCCCCGGGGACAGGACCACCGCCAGGCTGGCTACGAAAGGCAGAATGAGGATCAGCAGTAGCGGGGAAAGTTCCATCATTCTCCTTTGCCTGGGAGGCGTCGTCCGTTCTTAGGCCATCGAGGCTGATCCGCCAACGACGAGTGGATCGTGCGCGCATTCGAGGGGGCCAGCCCTCGGACGATCCCCGACGTCGTCACAGGGTCGACCGCCAAGACGTCGACCCATGGCGGTGCGCGAACGTCGGCCCCGATCATCGGGGCCCGATCGCCCACCGAAAGCCCAAGCACTGTGATGCCCAGAGGCGTGATCACCGATAACTCAGCGGGCGGCCACATTCCGTCTGCGGGATTGATCAAGCGTCGGCGTTCGGGCTGCCCCGTGCTCCCGACACGATAGGTGACGAAACCATCCAGCAGGACCGTTTGCTCCGGCATATCGTCCGCCTCACGCCACGCGGCGCGGTCCAGCTTGCGCAAAAGCGCGGACGCGAGCGGATGAATTTGCTCGCCGAGCAAATGCGCCAGCTCTTGCAGCCGCACATAATCGCTGGCCGGAAGCACGGTGACTGGTCGTTTCAATGCGCAAATCATGTTTGCCACCAGCGAGTTGCAGGCAGTCATGAGAGGAATGTCTGAATGGGTTGCCGCTCTGTGTGACCTGCGCAACCCGCGGTACGCGGGAATGCCAGCCTCTGCCCGGACCGGGCCGCGACGCAGCCGGGTCGGGGTCAGTACCCTGTGATGGGGCACTCCCGCTCGAAGTGAAGAGTGAGGACGTCGATCCGCATATCACCTACGTGGAATGTCGCCGTGGGGAAGTCAAGGGAGACGATATCGGACGTGAGTAAGTCATATCCGTCCCGTCAAATGATATTTGACGAGACGATGCTCTCGTGATGTCGATCTGCGGCGCTTTCTATTGCAAAGGTCATCCAAAAATATTCTTCTATAAGGCGATATTATTTTTTAAAACGCTAAGTTCTCGGCATCAGCAAGTTCACGACCCTCTCTCATCTCCAGAAGCATCTATTGTCGCGCGCCCTCGCGCGGAGAGGTGGCAATCGGCAACCGCCAACCATGTCTCATCGCCATGGAGCGAAGCCCGAGACATAAAGCCGCTCCGGCCAGGGCCGAGGCGCCATGGGAAAAACCAATTTGATCACCGATGACGACGATGGACGCGCCGGCGAGTGCCGCAATGGCATATAGATTCGATCGCAATACCTGTGGAATCTCAGCGAGAAGGACGTCGCGCGTCATGCCCCCGCCGATATCGGCCGACAGCCGCGCGGGGATTGCTAATTGCCGCTGATGGTTGCGGCAATTCTTGGGCGAATCCCGCACCAGCAGTTATAGATGGCGTATTTCGGGAGTGGCCCGGAACGACAAGTGCGAGTGACCGATACAATGCTGATCAGCAACGCTTTCAAGACCTTCCTCCAGGAAGCGCCGGTGCATCAGAGCGTGTGGCTCGAGGCTGTGCAAAAACTCGGCGCGGCATCGCAGCTCGATCGGAAGACGGCCGCCTTGGTCTATATCGGCATTCTCGCAGCCGTTCGTTTGGAGAGCGGACTTGCTTTCCACGTCGCCGAAGCGAAAGCGTTCGGCGCGAGCAGAGAAGAGGTGATCAGCGCGATTCTCGCAGGGATGCCCGCCGTCGGTAATATCGTGATCCAAGCTCTACCGGTGGCGCTCGAAGCTTTTGATCAGGCCGTGCCAAATTCGGTGGGTCATTCCGAGGGGTAATGATGGTTTCCAAAATCGGAACCCTGGACACGTGAGGAGCTTGAGAAGCTCAAGTTGCTCGCCGAGACGGGCATCGCACTGAAGGCGATTTCAAAAGCGACGACTCGCAGAATGGCCAATCAAGTCAGGGGCGGCGGCAGACATCAGTATTGTCTGCTGCCGAAATTTACCGGGTGCGGACGTCTTGAATGCCGGCGGGACAATTAGCCATTCCGAAGCTCATGGTGCAGCTCTGCAGGGCTCAGCGCCGCGAGACCGAGCGCCGGCAGGAGGTCGTTCTCGGCCCGGAAATCACGAGCGGCGATTGCGTCGAACAGGGCAATCCCGGCTTGATGGACCGGCAGGGGCAGTCCGCAGATCGCACCGAGGAATTCGAGGGGAACCAGGCCGAACGGCACATCCTCGGTGATGAAGCGCGTATCGAGCGTCTTGGGCCCGGCCAGCTCCGGCCGCAGGCGATAGACCGCTGCAGCCATGTCTCCGACAGGGCCGGGCTCGACGCCAAAGGACAGCGCATAATGCTCCTGCACGCTGCGCACGCTGAGGCCGAAGGCGTTGGCCAGGGCCAGCCTTTCAGTGTCGAGAGCCTCGATGATGCGCCCGACCCCGGAGGTGATCGAGCCGTAATTCGGCCAGTCCTCGCCGCGTTCCGCCCGCGTCAAATTGCCGAGCATGTTGGCCATATGCGCGGGCGGATTGAGGTTGCTGAGCATGATCGCCAGCAGGTCCTCGCGCGGCTGGAAGCGATGCCCGAACAGTGCTTCGCAGAGTGCCAGTCCGGCTGCGCTATGCCGAACGGGCAGGGTGGCGACGTCCAGCCGCTTGCGGATGCCGGAGACATGCACGCTGCGGGGGCCGCTCTTCCGGGCGGTCAGGGCCGTGGTCGCCCAGGCGGCGATCGGAAGCTCCAATCCGCGCTGCTCCAGCAGGCGATGCAGATAGAGCGCCGCAAACGAGCAATGGGCGCTGAAGATGACGGCCTGACCTTCTCGCAGATGCGCCGCGAGTGCATCGCACACCTTGCGGAAACCGTTGGCCTGCACGGCGATGATCACCGCATCCGCGCCGGCCACGGCCTCGGCGCAGCTCCGTGCCACGGCGAGCGGAAACTCCCCTTCGATCTTACCCGTCACGGACAGCAGCGCCGCCCCTGCGAATTCGGCCTGGGCCGCCCCGCTCGGCGACCAGAGCACGGGGTGGTGGCCATGGGTCGACAGGTAGGCGGCATAGCCGCGCCCGATTCCGCCCGAGCCGATGATGGCGACACGCATCTGATTATTCCAATGTGATCGAATGAAACGAGACGGCCCGGCCCATGCCTGTGCCGGGCGCGGATGGGCATGGAAGATCGGCAGCGCGATCCCAAGCCGCGTGGAAACCAGCCTCGGCGTTGACCTTCAGAGCCGAAACCCATTCTTCTGGCGGCAGGGATTCGCGCCGGCCCGCTCCGGACGGAGCGCTGGAAGGCAACGAGGCGAGGCGATGAAGCGGCCCCTGCAGCTCAGGCAAATCGAGGCCTTCAAGGCCGTCGTGGAGACGGGATCGGTGACGGCGGCCGCCAATGTCCTCGGCATCTCGCAGCCCTCCGTCAGCAAGCTCATCTCCCATCTCGAAGAGGATGCGGGCCTGCAGTTGTTCGAGCGCCTGCGCGGGCGCCTGGTCCCTTCGGAGAGGGGCATCCGCCTCTACGAGGAGGTCGACAGGACCTTCGCAGGCTTGCGGCAGATCGAGCGCGCCATCGATTCCATCCAGCGCGAAGACATCGGCCAATTGTCCGTCGGCGTGCTTCCGGCCTTGACGGGCCACCTGACGCAGCAGGCCACCAGCCGGTTCCTCGCGAAGCATCCGGACGCCTATGTGTCGATCCTGGGCCGCAGCTCGCAGGTCGTGATCGACTGGCTCGTCAGACGGCAGATCGATGTCGGCATCGTCAGCGCGCCGATGGAGAACCCGTATCTGAATGCGGTTCCGCTGACGACGCATTCGCTCGTCTGCATCATGCCGCGCGGCCATAGCCTCGCCAGCAAGCATGTCGTCACTCCTCAGGATATCACGGGGACTCCGTTCATCGCCCTGGCGTCGGAGAACAAGACGAGGGTGCAGATCGAAGCCAGGCTGGCCGAGCACCGCGTCCAGCCCCGTATCGTTGCCGATGCGAACCTGACCGGCACGATCTGCGAGTTCGTCGCCTCGGGGCTGGGGATCTCGATCCTCGATCCGGTGTTCGCCCACGCGGTCCGTGACCGCGTGGAGATCCGGCGCCTTTCCTTCGAGATCGAGACCGACCTTTGGCTCTGTTACCCACGCGAGGCGCGAAACAAGATCTTCGTGGAGACCTTCCTTCGCGTTGCGCAGGAGGCGATCGCGGCCATGATGGGCGAGGTCTTCAACGTTCTGCCAGGGTCGTGACCTCGGTGATCGGCAGCGACAGGTTCAAGGCGCCCTTGAGCGGATAGCCATAGTCGACCTTGCTGCTGCGCCCCCAGACCTGGAGGATGTCGTTGATCGGCACCGAGCAGACATCCTCGTGGATCTTGCGCTGCGCCTCATGCCAGAGGGCGATCTGCTTCGCCTGATCGGGCTCGTGCCTCGCGGAGTCGATCTCGGCATCGGCGACCGCGCAATGGGAGAAATTGGCCACCGCAGTCGGTTTGCCCACCGCCGATTTCGAGGCGTAGAACTCCGACAGATAGGTATCGGCCACCGGGAAGCGGGCCGCGCCGTAAAAGACCAGGGCGCTCGCATTCTTGCGGGTCTGGTCGTGATAGGTCGGATGGTCGACCACGTTGAGCTCAAGCTTGATGCCGACCTTGGCCAACTGGGCCTGGATGATCTCCATGGCCGGCAGATGGGCCGAGATGTTGGAGGTGGTCGCCCGGATCGTGACGCCGTTGGGATGTCCCGCTTCCTTCAGCAGGGCGGCCGCCTTGGCCGGATCGAACGTGTAGGCACCATAGGAGCAATCCGAGCCGAGATAGCCGTCCGGCACGACCGAGCAGCCGCGCGGGCCGACATCGACGCCGACGAAGCGCTCGATCTGGGCCGTGTCGATGGCATGGGCGAGTGCCTGCCGCACGCGAAGGTCGTCCAGCGGCGCGACCGTGCGGTTGATGTGGAGTGTGCGGTATTCGCCAGGCCGGAAGATGTCGACGACGACATTGCCGCGACGGCGGGCCTGATCGACCCATTTCTGCTCGCGCTTGGCGTAGAAGATGTCGAGCTCGCCCGAGGAATAGGCCAGTTCGCGGCTGCTGTCGGACGGGATGAAGCGGTAGTCGATGCCGTCGATCTTCGGCTGGCCGCGGAAATAGGCCGTGTTGGCGGCGAGCTTCACGCGCTGCTGCGTGATGTGCTCGACGAAGCTGAACGGCCCGGTGCCGACGGGGCTGGTGGCGAAGCGGTTGCCCAGCGCCTCGACCGCCTTGCGGCTGACGATGTATCCGCCGCGATAATTGCTGACCAGATTGAGGAAAGACGCGTCCGGCTCGCGCAGCGTGACCTTCACTGTATGGCTATCGAGGGCCTCGACGCCGACCATATTGGCGAGGCTTGCCRCGAAGGTGGAGGTGTCGCGGCTGGCGGCGCGTTTCAGCGAGAAGGCCACGTCGTCGGCCGTCAGCTCGCCCCAGTCGCCATGGAACTTGACGTTGCGGCGCAAGTGGAACGTCCAGGCCGTCTTGTCGTCCGAGGCCTCCCAGCGCTCGGCAAGGTCGGGTTCGAGATCGGCGGAGTCCGCACTGCCGGGCTTGAAGCGGACCAGGCCGTTGAAGATCCATGCGACGACGGACTGATCCGTCGTCGACACGGCGCGGTGCGGGTCCAGCGTCGCGATGTCCGTGCCGTTGGGGCTGATGCGCAGCACGGCGGCCTGAGCGGGGGCCTGCAAGGGCGCGACCGAGAAGGCTGCGGCCGTCGCCAGCGTCACGGCCATGATCCGGGCTTTCATTCCTGTCGTCCTCCTAGGTCTTGCAATGGGTGCCGCCGGTCGCCGGGCGCGGTTCTTCTGCGTGGCGGCTTCGGTCATCGGGACTGGGTCCGTGGGTCGGAGGCATCGCGCAGGGCGTCGCCGAGCAGATTGAGCGCCAGCACGGTCACCAGGATGGCCAGGCTCGGAAACACCGCGAGCCACCAGGCGTCGAGGATGTTCTCGAAGCCCTCGCGGATCATGCTGCCCCAGGTCGCGGTGGGCGGGGGAACGCCGAGCCCGATGAAGCTGAGGGACGCCTCCGTGCGGATCGCCGACGCCAGCCAGAGCGAGCTCATCACGACCACGTCCGACATCATGTTCGGCAGGATATGGCGCGTCATGATCCGGACCGGTCCGCAGCCATAGGAGCGGCAGGCCTCGACGAAATCGCGCTCGCGCAGCGAGATGGTCGGAGCCCGCGCGACCCGGGCAAAGGGCGCGATCTCGGTGACCGCGATCGCGATGATCAGGTTTTCCAGGCTGGCGCCCAGCATGGCGGCGATCATCAGGCCAAGCAGCAGGGTCGGGAAGGCGAGCATGACATCGAGCACGCCCATCACGATCTGATCGAACAGGCCGCCGATATAGCCGGAAATCACGCCGATCGTCGTCCCGACCAGCATGGCGACCAGGATCGCGGCGAAGCCGACGAAGAGCGAGACCCTTGCCCCGTAGATCAGGCGGGACAGGACATCGCGGCCAAAGCTGTCGGTGCCGAGCCAGTATTCGGCGGAGGGCGGTTCGAGGCGGGCGGCGATGTTCTGTTCGAGCGGGTCGTAGGGCGCGAGCCAGGGGGCGAGCAGCGCGACCAGGACGATCAGCGCCAGCAGGGCGAGCCCGATCCAGGCCAGCCTGTTCTGCGAGAGCGCCAGCCACAGGCGGCCGGGCCTGCTTTCCAGGGAAGGAGCCGCAGCGGCGCTCATGAGTATTTCACCCTGGGATCGACGAGGCCATAGGCCAGGTCCGTCAGCGTGTTCACGGCGATGACGCAGATGGCGAAGATGATCATCAGCCCCTGAAGCAGCGTGTAGTCGCGCGAGTGGAGAGCGCCGAGGATCAGCTTCCCCAGCCCGGGGCGGTTGAAGATGATCTCGGTCAGGACCGAATTGCCGATCAGGGTGCCGAAATAGAGACCGACCACGGTGATGATCGGGATCAGGCTGTTGCGCAGCGCGTGCCGGGCGACGAGCCGGACCGGGCCGACTCCTTTGGCGCGGGCGGTGCGGATGTAATCCTCGGTGAGGACACCCAGCATCGCAGCGCGCGTCACCCGCATGACATAGGCGGTCATGATCAACCCGAGATTGAGCGCCGGCAGCGCCAGGCCCCGCAGGTGCTCGGCGAAGCTCTGACGGCCGCCGGAACCGCCGAGCACGGGGAACCAGCCGAGCTGGATCGCGAATACGATCAGCATCAGGATGCCGGAGACGAAGGCGGGAAAGGACAGGCCGATCAGCGAGACGACGCGTGAGACGTAGTCGAGCCAGCCGTTGCGGCTCAGTGCCGCCGCCACGCCCAGAGGCAGGCCGAAGAGGAGGCCGATCACGATCGCGGCTGCCGTCAGCTCGATCGTCGACGGCAGCACCTGCCTGACTTCCTCGATGACGCTGCGACCGCTGCTCAACGACTGGCCGAGATCGCCGCGGGCGACGTTAAGCAGGAACGAGACGTATTGGACGTAGACCGGCTGGTCGAGACCGAGCTTCGCCCGGAGCGCGGCGAGCGAGGCCGCACTGGCCTGGTCGCCGAGAACGACCTGCGCGGCATCGCCGGGAACCATCCGGACGAGGACGAAGATCGCCGTCAACATGACCAGCAACGTCGGGATGGCGAACAGCAGGCGCCTGAGGACGAAGCCCGTCATGGCGATGGATCGATCTCGGTCGAAGGCTGCGACCTGGTGGAAAACAGCGGTCCGCGCCCCGGTCGCGAGAGCAAGGCCACGTCTTGAATCGCTCCGATGGTGCCCGGAAAATGCATGAGGCTTAGCGGCCCGGCCCATCGGGAAGAACACGCCCTTGGCGCATGCCCGTTCGTGATCAGCGGTTCCAAAATCGATCCATACCTGAGCTTGCACCGTGTCAGCGAACTTTGGAGGGGAGTCGATTATTCGTCAAAGTCGTTTTTCTGCCTAAGCCATTCTGCAAAGCTATGGCATCCGCGCGGTGTCTTCTGCCTTGGCGGCCACTCTCCACATCAGCCGGATCGTGATTCAGCGTGTCCGGCCGGGCCACAGTGGAACCCGGCCATCCCCGTTCGATTGCCAAGCGCGAATCGACGACATGTGGCAGATTGGGACGGCTTCTTCCGCCGACCAGGATTTTTGGCTCCGTTTCCATGACCCGCGACATCGCTGCGCGACGGCATCGCATCATCCTCGACAGTCTCGAACGACAGGAATCGATCAGCGTCGAGGAACTGGCCCTGTCGCTCGACGTCTCCCGCGAGACGATCCGGCGCGACCTCAAGGCCTTGTCGGCCGAGGGGCTGCTCGCTGTCGTTCATGGCGGAGCGATCCGGGCCGAGCGTTCGGAAGCCTCCTTCGCCAGCCGCCGGACCGTGAACCGCACGGGCAAGGACCTGATCGCCATGCTCGCCGCCTCCATGCTGGGCGACGGCATGACCATTCTGCTCGATTCCGGCACCACGACCGAGGCCGTGGTGCGCGCGCTGGCGCGGTCGGACCGGAAGCGGCTGGTCGTGCATACCACGTCGCTCGAGAATGCGCGGCTGGCCAGCCGGCTGCCGGGCGCCCGCGTCTTCCTGATCGGTGGCGAATTCGACCCCAACGAGGATGCGACCTCGGGCACGGAGGCCCTGCGGGCGATCGGGCGCCTTTCGGCGGATGTCTCCTTCGTCAGCGTCGGCGGCGTCGACACGGAAGGGCGGCTGACCGACTACACGCGCGCCGGAGCAGCCATCCGAAGCGCTCTCCTGAACGCGGCGGAGCAAGGCTTCCTGATGGCCGACAGCAGCAAGTTCGGCCTTGTCCTTCCCAGCCGGATCGGCGGCGACGAAACCTGCGCGGGACTGCTGGTCGACCGGCTTCCGCCGGACCCGATCGCCGCGAACCTCACCAGGAACGGAGTGCGTCTGCTCGTTTCCTGATTTTGCCCGTTTTGTGGTTTTTTGTTGTTTTGTGGATTTTGCCTGCTAGGCTGCCTCCATCGCGGAGGCGCTCATGTCCATTCCCACCCACTCTCGTGTCGTCATCATCGGCGGCGGTATTGTCGGCTGCTCCGTCGCCTATCATCTGACCAAGCTCGGCTGGCGCGATGTGCTCCTGCTTGAGCAGGGGCGCCTGTCCTCGGGCACCACCTGGCACGCGGCCGGCCTGGTCGGGCAGCTGCGTAGCCAGTCGAGCATGACGCGCCTGATCCGCTATTCCACCGAGCTCTACGCGTCGCTGGAGCAGGAGACCGAGCTCGCCACCGGCTGGAAACGCTGCGGCTCGGTTTCGGTCGCTCGCACGCCCGAACGCATGACACAGCTGCGCCGGACCATTTCGGCGGCGCGCGCTCAAGGGGTGGAGATCGAGGAGCTGAGCCCGAAGGAGGCCGGCGAGAATTGGCCGGTGATGCGCACCGACGATCTCGTCGGCGGCGTCTGGCTCCCCGGCGACGGCAAGGCGAACCCGTCCGACATCACCCAGGCGCTGGCGCGCGGCGCCCGTAGCCGCGGCGCAATCGTGCGCGAGGGGATCCGCGTCACCGGCATCGAGACTGAGAAGGGCCGGGTGAGGGCGGTGCAGACCGATCAGGGCCGGGTCGAATGCGAGGTCCTGGTGATCTGCGCGGGCCAATGGTCACGCGCGGTCGGGCAGATGTGCGGCGTGTCGGTGCCACTGCATTCGGCCGAGCACATGTACATCGTCACCGGCAAGATCGAGGGCGTGACGCCGGACCTGCCGGTGATGCGCGATCCCGATGGCTACACCTACTACAAGGAGGAGGTCGGCGGCCTGGTGATGGGCGGCTTCGAGCCCGACGCGAAACCCTGGGGCATGGACGGCATCCCCTATCCGTTCGAGTTCCAGCTCCTGCCCGATGACTGGGACCAGTTCGCCATCCTGATGGAAAACGCGCTGCAGCGCGTGCCGGCCCTGGAGACGGCCGAGATCAAGACCTTCCTCAACGGTCCCGAGAGCTTCACGCCGGACAACAATTTCCTTCTGGGCGAGGCTCCGGAAGTGGCGGGTGTCTATATCGGCGCCGGCTTCAACTCGATGGGGATCGCCTCTGCCGGCGGCGCCGGCAGCGCGCTGGCCGAATGGATCGTCGCGGGCGAGGCCACGAGCGATCTCTGGCCCGTCGACATTCGCCGCTTCGCGAGGTTCAACAACAATCCGGCCTGGCTGAAGGATCGCATCAAGGAGACGCTTGGCCTTCACTACGCCATGCCCTGGCCGAACCGCGAACTCGATACCGCAAGGCCCTTCCGCCGCTCGCCGCTCTATGAGCGCCTGGCCGCCAAACAGGCTGTCTTCGGCTCCAAGATGGGGTGGGAACGCGCGAATTATTTCGCCCGCACCGAGGATGAGCGCAGGATCAGCTATTCCTTCGGGCAGCAGAACTGGTTCGAAACGGTCGCCGCGGAGCATCGAGCCTGCCGCGAGACGGCGGGGCTTGTGGACATGAGCAGCTTCGCCAAATTCCTGCTGCAGGGTCCGCAGGCCGAAGCGGCCTTGCAGCGCCTCTCCGCCAACGATGTCGCGGTTCCGGTGGGCAGCTCGGTCTACACGGCCTTGCTCAACGCGCGCGGCACCTTCGAAAGCGACCTGACGGCCGCCCGCATCGCGCCCGACACCTACCTGCTCCTGACCGGCACCGCCCAGGCGACGCGCGACGCGCACTGGATCAGGCGCCAGCTTCCGGAGGGAGCGACGCTGACGGACGTGACATCGGCCTATGCCGTGCTCTCGCTGGCCGGCCCGAAGGTCGTCGAGATCCTCGCTCGCGTCTCGCCCGTCTCCTTCGATCCCGTCGATTTCCCCGCCAACGCGATCCGGCAGATCACCATCGGCTATGCCACGACCTGGGCTTGCCGCCGCTCCTATCTGGGGGAGGGCTTCGAACTCTACGTGCCCGCGGAATTCGCAGCCGCGATCTACGATATGCTGCACGAGGCCGGAGCCGCTCTCGGTCTCGTCGATGTCGGATACTACGCGGTCGACTCGCTGCGCATCGAGAAGGGCTTCCGCGCCTGGGGACGCGAGCTGACGCCCGACGTCAATCCCTACGAGGCTGGCCTCGGCTTCGCCGTGAAGCTGAACAAGGGCGATTTCATCGGCCGCGACGCCCTCACCATTGCCCGCGCGGCGCCGCGCACCAAGCGGCTGGTCGCGCTTGTCGGCCCCCGTCCGAACGGTCAGATGGCCTGGGGCGGCGAGGCGATCCTGGCCGATGGCAGGCCGGTCGGCGAGATCACCTCCGCGGCCTTCGGCGCAACCCTCGGCGGAATCGTCGCGCTCGGCTGGGCTGAAAGCCACGAGCCGATCGACCAGGCCTGGCTCGATGCGCGCAACTGGACGATCGATCTCGCGGGCACGGCGATCCCCGTCACGGCGAGCCTCGCCGCACCGCTCGACCGCGGGCAGGCGCGCGGAGCCTGAGGGGATGACCGATCTCACGCCGCTCGCCCCCGCCATTCCCAGGGATATCGTCCTGCGCAAGCCCGCCCGTGTCCTCAACCTCGCCTGCGAGGACCGGCCGGGAATCGTGCATGCCGTCAGCGGCGTGCTCTACCGGCACGGCTGCAACATCCTGGAAAGCGCGCAGTTCAGCGATCCGCGCGACGGCCGCTTCTTCATGCGCGTTGCCTTCGCCGCCGGCGACCGCTTCGACGTCACGGCGTTCCGGCGTGAGTTCGACGGCGTGGCCGGCACCTTTCAGATGAGCTGGGACGCGGTCGATACGGCCCGTCCGGCCCGCGTCCTGCTGATGGTGTCACGCTTCGGCCATTGCCTGAACGATCTGCTCTTCCGCCAGGCGACGGGGAACCTCAACATCACGATTCCCGCGATCGTCTCGAACCATCGGGATTTCGAGCCGCTGGCGCAGAATTACGGCATCCCGTTCCACTATCTGCCGGTCACGGCGGAGACCAAGGCGGAGCAGGAGGCAAGGCTGCTGGAGTTGGTTGCGCAGACCGATGCGTCGCTGGTCGTGCTCGCCCGCTATATGCAGGTGCTCTCCAACGATCTCTGCCGTGCGCTCGACGGGCGGGCGATCAACATCCACCATTCCTTCCTGCCGAGCTTCAAGGGCGCCAGGCCCTACCATCAGGCCTATGATCGCGGCGTGAAGCTGATCGGCGCGACGGCCCATTACGTCACCCCGGATCTCGACGAAGGCCCGATCATCGACCAGGACGTCGCGCGCGCCGATCATTCGCTGGCTCCCGACGATCTCGTCAGCGTCGGGCGCGACATCGAGGCGGTCGTCCTGGCGCGTGCGCTGCGCCTGCATATCGAGCGGCGGGTGATGCTGGCCGGCCGGCGGACCGTCATTTTTCGCTAGAGCGTCGGCCCGAAAGGTGGATTGCGGTTTTCGGGGCAAAGCCGATGCAAAGACAAAGGGTTAGATCATCGGGCTGGATACGATGTCCGGTCCGATGATCTAGTGCGTTTCCGGTGAAAATCGGATTCACCTGCAATCCCTTAGCCCTTTGTCTTCACGCAATTCCGGAGGCAAAGCCGCGACGCAGTCTTGCTGGCATTGCTCCAGGAGCCCCCCATCACGCCCGTTCCGGGCGTCGGCGGTCCGGTAACGGTCACCATGCTGCTGGTGAACACGGTGGAGTGCGGGAGCAGGATGATTTCATCGCACCCGAAGAGTGGGCAAGCCGCAAGTGCGCTCACTCGGCCGCCCGCATCAGGCGGCTTCCCATCAGGGCTCCCCGCTGTTCGAGAAGTCCGTGCACGGTGGCGGCGATATGGGCGTCGATGCGCTTCAGATCGCGCGCGATATCAAGCTGGAGCGCGCTGACGATCACCGCTTCGCGGCTGCCGGTGCGCATCTCGGCGAGATGGGCCTCGATCGCTTCCCGCTCCAGTTCGCGGAAGGTTTCCTTCTCGCGCACGATCCGGCGCGCGGTGGCTTCGTCCTGCGAGATGAAGACCGTGAGCGCCAGGCGCAGGTGATCCCGCAACCGGTCATGGGTATCGGCGATGCGGGCAAGCGCGTCCTCGGGCAACCGGCGCTGGTCGCGGATGCGCTTGCCGGCCATCTGCATCAGGTTCTTCTCGATGATGTCGCCGATATGCTCGAGATTGATCGCCAATGTCAGCACCTCCGAGAGCCGGTGCTCGTCGGATCGCGACAGCGTCTCATGCGCGATCGCGCCGACATAGAGCTGGATCTGGTTATAGAGGTTGTCGAGCACGTCGTCGGCACGGCTGACCTCGGCCACCCGGGCCGGATCGTCGCCCTCGAACGCCATCAGCGACGTCTTCAGCATCCCGTCGACGACATCGGCCATATGCAGCACCTCGCGGGTCGCATTGGCGAGCGCGAGCGTCGGCGTCGTGAGCGCTGCGGTGTCGAGATAACGCGGACGCGAGGGGTCGGCTTCCGGCGCGGGATCGGGCAGCAGGCGTGTCAGAATGCCCGCGAAAGCCGGCAGCGGGACAAGGAAGAGCACAGCCATCACGATGTTGAAGGCAAGGTGGAACAGCGCCGCCGATTGCGCCGGATGGCTCGCGAACCGCTCCACGACCGGTGTCAGCACGGGCAGAAGCAACAGGCCGGCCGTGCAGCCCAGGATGCGGTTGGCGAGGTTGCCCACCGGCACGCGCCTGGCCGCGGCATTCCCGTTCATGGCCTGAACCAGGGGATTGAGCGCCGTGCCGAGATTGCAGCCCATCACCATCGCCAGCATGGTCTGGGTTCCCACGACCCCGGTCGCGGCAAGGCTCATCACGACCAGAATCGCCGCAAGCGAGGAATGGGCGGCAAAGCTGAGCACCGCGGCCAGGAGCAGGGCGATCAGCGGATCGCCCGAGAGCGCGCCGAGAACCGCGCGCAGCACCTGCGAGTGCTCGACCGGCGCCATGGTGGCCTGCATCAGGCGAAGCGACAGCAGCATCAGGCCCAGCCCGAACAGCGCCTTCGCCATTTCATTGGCGGCCAACCGGCCGAAGCGGCGCATGCCGAGATAGCCGACGAGGAGCAGGAGCGGCACCATCATGCTGGTGTCGAAGCCGACGAACTGGACGATCAGCGTCGTCCCGACATTGGCGCCGAGCATCATCGCCAGGGCCGGCGCCAGCGCGATCAAACCGGCGCCGGAGAACGAGGCGATCATCATCGCGGTCGCCGTGCTGGATTGCAGGCCGGCCGTCACCATGAGACCCGCGCCGAAGGCCCGCCAGCGACTGTCGAGACCTGTCGCCAGCAACGCGCGCAAGCGGCTGCCGAAGGCGGCCGAAACGCCTGCCGTCACCAGCTGCACGCTCCAGAGCAGCAGGGCGACCTCGCCGGCGAGCGCAAGCAGGATCTGGGTTGGCGTCTGCGCTGCCATGATCACGTTCTCCCGCGCGCCGCTAAACCATCGGCCCAAAAAGTGGATTGCAGTTTTCGGGAAGGCCGATGCGAACACAGAAAGGCTGGATCATCGGCCCGAAAAGTGGATTGCGGTTTTCGGGAAAGCCGATGCGCCACAGAAGGCTGGATCATCGGACCGGATACGATATCCGGCCCGATGATCTAGCGTTGCCGCCAGTGCTGCAGGCGGCCGAAGACCAGGCGGTCGAGGCCGGCATGGGCGAGTTTCACGGCAATGGCCGTGAACATGATGATGCTTGCCATGCCCGCCGCCGACGCCATGGCGCCGGCCTCATCCATATGGACGATCGCGATCGAGGCGAGCTTGGTGTCGGCGCCATAGAGGAAGATCACGGCGGAGACCGTGGTCAATGCGTTGACGAAGACATAGACCGCGATGTCGAGGATAGCCGGCATGCAGATCGGCGCCGTCACCCGGCGGAACGTCGACCAGAACGGCACCTTGAGCGAGGCGGAAACCGACTCGAACTCGCTGTCGAGCTGCTTCAGGCTCGTCAGCGCCGTGATGTGCCCGACCGTGTAGAAATGGGCGATGGTGTTGATCACGAGGATCGTCAGCGTCCCGTACAGGAAGCCGAGCGGATTCCAGCCCGCATTGAAGAAGAAGACATAGCCCAGGCCGAGCACCAGGCCGGGCACGGCCATCGGCAGCATGGCCAGGAACTGGGCGAAGGCGCGCAGCCGCGGGTAGAGCTTCACCTTCTCGATCAGATAGGCGCCGGTGAAGATCAGTGCCGTGCCGATCACCGCCGTCAGGGACGCGAGCAGCAACGAGTTGGCATAGGTCTTCCAGCCATCCGGCTCGACCGCGGCGAAGTTGTAATTGCTCAAGGTCAGGGACAGGTTGTAGGGCCAATACTTGACGAAGGAGCCCCAGAAGGCGATCGCGTAGGGGCTGACGATCGCGAAGGCGATCACGCCGACGAAGCCGAGCAGGGCGAGATCGCGGCGCCGGTCAGGGCGCGGCACGTAGGGAACGGCGCGGGCCGAGAGCATGGCGCCCTGGCGCCGCTGCACCACGCGGTCGACGAAGAAGGCCAGCACCGCCGGCACCAGCAGGATGATGCCGACCACGGCGCCCATCGGGAAATTCTGCTGGCCGACGACCTGCTTGTAGGCGTCGGTCGCCAGCACGTTGAACTGCCCGCCGATCACCTTGGGAATGCCGAAATCGGTGATGACCAGCGTGAAGACGACGAAGACGGCGCTGATCACGCCGTAGCGTGCGCCGGGAAGGGTGATCGTCCGGAAAATGCGCCAGCGCGAGGTGCCCATCGCGTCGGCCGCTTCGCGCAGCCGGCCGTCCGAAAGGGCGAGCGCCGTGACGAGGATCAGCGTGGCGTGCGGAAAGCTGTATAGCGTCTCCGCCGCGATGATGCCGACCGGGCCGTAGAGCGAGGCGCCCATCATCCAGGACTTGAGCAGCCCCTGGTTGCCGAAGACATAGATCAGCGCGAGGCCCGACAGCAGGGACGGCGCGAAGACAGGGATCATCGCCGCCGCATAGAAGACGCCCTTGGCGGGAATGCAGCTGCGGCGCAGCGCATAGGCGTAGAGGAAGGCGAGGGGCACCACGATGACCGTGGTCGCACTGGCGACCGCGAGGCTGTTGAGCAGCGAAAAGAACAGCGTCGGCGTCGTCGCATAGCTGACGAAATTTGCCAGGCCGACGAAGTTCCCGTGCGTATCCTCGAGACTCTTGGAGAGCAGCGCCCAGAGCGGCAGGGCGATGATCAGGACCAGGACCGCGCAGAGCGCGACGATCAGGACCCCGGCGACATGGCGCTCGCTGATCCGCACCGGCGATACCTTCACGGACGCATCGATCATCGTCAGCCGTGGTGCGAGGTCGCTCATCGTGCGCCCCCCGCAAAGACATGCAGGGCCTCGGGCGGAAAAGCGACGGTGCAGACCTGTCCCGCCGTGATGCCGAGATCGCGCATCGCATTGGTCGAGAAATCGGCCGCGATCCGGGTCGAACGGGAGCTGGTCGGCTCGAGATGCGCCCGGCAATAGGAGCCGAGGAAAGCGAGATCCCCGATCCGCGCCTCGAATCGGTTGGGCGTATCCTCACCGATGCTGCGGGTGCGAACCTCCTCCGGTCGCATGGCCAGCCGCACCGGCGTCCCCACGGCGAAGGGGGTGGCATTGGCGACGAGCAGGTCGAGCTCGTCGACACGGACCCGGCCCGGCCCGGTCACGATCGCATCCATGAAGGTCATGTGCCCGACGAAGTCGGCGACGAAGGGCGTGGCGGGGCGCCGGTAGATCTCTTCGGGCGTGCCGACCTGCTCGACTTCACCGTCCCGCATCACGACGATGCGGTCTGCCATCGCGAGCGCCTCCTCCTGGTCATGCGTCACCATGATCGTGGTCACGCCGAGCCGCTGCTGCAGCGAGCGCATTTCGTCGCGCAGGCGCACCCGTACCTTGGCGTCGAGGGCCGAAAGCGGCTCGTCGAGCAGCAGCAGCTCCGGCGAGGTGGCAAGCGCGCGCGCCAGCGCCACGCGCTGCTGCTGCCCGCCCGAAAGCTGGAGCGGATATTTCTTGCCCTGCTCGGGCAGGCCGACGAGCGTCAGCAGCTCCTCGACGCGGCGCGCGATCTCGGCAGACGAGCGACGCCGGTTGACGAGGCCGTAGCCGATATTGTCGGTGACGGTGAGATTGGGGAAGAGCGCGTAGGACTGGAAGACGATCCCGAAGTCGCGCTCCGACGGGCTGGCCCGCGACACGTCGCGCCCGCCCATGAGGATGGTGCCGCCATCCTGCTGGTCGAGGCCGGCGATGGCCCGCAGCAATGTCGTCTTGCCGCAGCCCGACGGTCCGAGAAAGCAGACGAACTCGCCGCGGCGGATGTCGAGATCGATATCGTGCAACGCCCGGAACGCGCCGTAATTCTTGGCGAGGTCGCGGATCGAGAGAAACGGGGGCGCAGTCGTGGACATGATGCCGACCTTCATCTGAACAGGCAGTGATCAGGCTCGCCGGCAACGGCGAGGCCGCACTCTTGCGTGGTGCACGGACTTGCTTCGTGAACGGACTTGCGTCTTGCACAGACCACGCCGCCGGCCGCTCGCGCGGGCCGGCGGCGTGGCAAAGGCTCAGTTCTTCGGCGCCGACTTCGACTCGTAGCGCTTCGACCATTCGGCGAGCACGCGCTCGCGATTATCGGCCATCCAGCTGAGGTCGTTCTTGATCATCCCCGCTTCGGCATTGACGGGATAGTTGGCCGGCTTGTTCTCGACACCCGGCGCAGCCACGATGGCGTAGGTCTGCGAGTAGAGCTCGTTCGCCGCCTTGGTCGTCGACCAGTCGGCGATCTTCTTGGAGACGGCGAGGTTCTTGCTGCCCTTGACGATGGCGCTGGCTTCCATTTCCCAGCCCACGCCCTCCTTCGGAATCACGACCTCGATCGGTGCGCCCTTGGTTTTCTCGGACGCGCCGCGCATGTCGAGCGCCAGACCGATGGTGCGCTCGCCGCGGGCTGCCTGGACGCAAGGGGCGGAACCGGAATGGAGATAGGCGCCGATATTCTCGTGCAGCCCGTCCATGAACTTCCAGCCTTCGGCTTCGCCCATGCTCTGCAGCCAGCCGGCGACCATCAGATAGCCGGTGCCGGAGGAGGCCGGATGGGGCATCACGATCTTGCCCTTGAACGCCGGGTTGAGCAGGTCCTTCCACGAGGCCGGCACGGGCACGCCCTTGGCCTCGGCCGTATTGTAGCACACGACGCCGAGATAGGCGTCCATGCCGGTCCAAGTATAGGGGCTGTTGGGATCGCGGAAGACCGGCTTCAGCGCATCGGCGCCGGCCGGCTTGTAGGTTTCCAGCAGCCCGGCCTTCTCGAACATCAGCAGGCTGGACGCCGCGAGCCCCATCACCATATCAGCCCGCGGATTGTCCTTTTCGGCCAGGAAGCGGGCGGTGATGACGCCGGTGGAGTCGCGGACCCAGACCACCTCTGCGTCCGGCACGGCCTTCTCGATCGAGGCCTTGAACGGTCCGAGCTGGTCGTTCTCCAGTGCTGTGTAGATCGTTACCTTCGTCTTCTGCGCCAGGGCGACGCCGGGCAGTGCGAGCGCGAATGCCCCGATGACGCAGGAAGCAAGCCAGTTCTTCATCTTCTCATCCCCTCGTGGTGATCGATTAGAGCGCTCTTTCGGCGTTTTCCCCTGAGATCGTAAAACACAGGCGGATCGCTCCGCCTGTGCTGGTCTTCTTCGTCATGCGGTCCAGGGCAGGGACCAGGTCTTGACGTTGGTGAAGCTCTTCATGGCTTCGACGACGCCCTCCTTGTAGCCGAGGCCTGAATCCTTGATGCCGCCGAAGGGCGACATCTCGATGCGGTAGCCGGGAACCTCCCAGAGGTTGACGGTGCCGACCTCGAGYTCCGCGACATGATCGGGATCACCGGGCCGAAGGTTTCCTCATGCACSAGCTCGCAGGYGTAGGGGATGCGGTCGACCACGGTCGGRTGGAAGAGCGCRCCCTCGGCCCGCTGGCCGTAGAGCACTTCGGCGCCTTGCGTCACGGCGTCGTCGACGCGGSCCTGGAAGAGCGCGGCCGAGCGGGCGTTGATGACGGTGCCGACATCGGTTGCCGGATCCATCGGGTTGCCGCATTTCAGCGTCTTCGCCTTCTCGACGACCAGTTTGGCGAAGGCGTCGGCGACGCTCTCGACCACCAGGATGCGCTTCACCGCGGTGCAGCGCTGGCCGGARTTCTTGGTCGCACCAGTGACCGCRAGCTCGGCCGCCTTGTCGAGGTCGGCATCCTCCATGACGATCAGCGGGTCGTTGCCGCCGAGTTCGAGCACGATGCGCTTGTAGCCGGCGGTATTGGCGATGTGCTTGCCGACCCGGACCGAGCCGGTGAAGGTCACCAGATCCGCATCGGGATCGGTGATCATCGCATCGCCCATGGTCGAGGGRTTGCCGGTGACGACCGAGAGCATCTCGGGCGGCAGSCCGGCCTCGTAGAGCACGTCGGCCAGTGCCAGCGCGGTCAGCGGCGTCAGCTCKGTCGGCTTCAGCACGAGGCGGTTATTGGTGGCGATCGCCGGCGCCAGCTTGTGGCTGACCATGTTGAGCGGGTGGTTGAACGGCGTGATCGCCGAGATCACGCCGAGCAAGGGCTGGCGCGTCGTGAAGATCTTGCGCGCCTTGCCGTTCGGCGAGATGTCGCAGGAGAACATCTCGCCATCATCCTTGATGGTGAGCTGGGCCGCAAAGGACCAGACGTCATAGGCCCGGCTCGCCTCATAGAGCGAATCCTTCCAGCACAGCCCGGCTTCGGCCGTGATCAGCCGGGCGAACTCGTCCTTGCGGTCGCGCAGCAGCTCGGCCGTCTTCTGCAGGATCTGCTGGCGCTCATAGCGGGTCAG
>NZ_JBFTKS010000023.1:7500-124673 GCF_056396065.1 Allobosea sp. 05T433
ATCCATGCGGTAGAGCGCGCGTGCGCTGGCTTTGGCGTTGAGCCAGGTTTCAAGACGGAGCAGCAGGCGCGACAGGCCGTGAATCGACGGTGCGGCAGGGAGTGGCAGAAGGTTTTCTATGGCTGGCCTGGTCGACATGACGGCCTCCCTTGTCTCAGGTTTCGCCAGCAAATCTGCTCCTTGCCTGGGGTCCAAGCAAATGCGAACTTCTTGGCTTCAGCCCAAGGTTTCCTTCGCTTCCCCATGACGCGCCGCCACCTTCCGCCCTTGACCTCTCTGCGCGCTTTCGAAGCCGCGGCCCGGCACCTCAACTTCGAGAAGGCCGGGGACGAACTCGCCGTCACCGCCAGTGCGGTCGGCCAGCAGGTGAGATCGCTTGAGGCCTGGCTGCGCCGCCCTCTCTTTACGCGCCTGCCGAGCAAGGGCGTCGCCCTGACGGCGGTCGGGGAACGCTATGCCGCGACCGTTTCGCTGCTGCTCGATCAGCTCAACGAGGCCACGGCGCGCGCCTTACGGCCTGATGCGCCCGGTATTCTGACTGTCAGCACATTGCCGACCTTCGCCCTCACTTGGCTGATCCCCCGCCTCGGTTCGCTGAAGGAGCGTCACCCCGATCTTGAGGTGCGCGTTTCGATCTCGACGGGTTTGACCAATTTCGACGGCGAGGATGTGGACGTGGCGATCCGCTCCGGCCGCGGCCTCTATCCCGGCCTGCGCTCGGACCTGCTGATGGAGGAGAATTTCTTTCCGGTTTGCAGCACCACCCTGCTCGGTGATCCCGACCGGCCCCTGCAGGAGCCCGCTGATTTGCGCCATCACACGCTGCTGCATGAGATCCCGGATGGAATACTCGATTATGTCACCTGGCCGCGCTGGCTGTCCGCGGTTGGGCTGCCTGACATCGATGCGACGCGAGGGCCGAGCTTCTCGCACATGTTCCTCGCCTTGCAGGCGGCCGCTTCGGGCCAGGGCATAGCCCTCGCCACCAATGTCCTGATCGGGGACTATCTTGATGCGGGTCGCCTCGTCCGGCCCTTCCCGCATCAGGTCAGAGGGCCACATCAATATTATCTGGTCTGCCCCGAGATCTCCGCCGAAAGGCCGGCCATTGCGGCCTTTCGGGCCTGGATATGCGGCGAAGCTGCCGCCCATCGCGCGGTGGTGACACCATGACCTGCGATCCCGGAAGGGCGTAGGCTGCGCCGCGATCCAGGGCGGCCGGAATGAGCGGATCGTCTCGCCGGAACCTGGCAAGCACCCTCTCGTCGAGGGGGACTTCGAATGCGCGCAACCTCGCGGCAATGTTGCTGCGTCAGGAGAGGCTGGGTCAAAGCGAGCCTGTCCTAGCCATGCGCATTCTCCTGGTGGAAGACGAGCCGGAAATGGCGGCGGCGCTCCGCGCAGCCCTGGCCCAGCACGACATGGTCGTCGACCATGTCACCACGCTGGCGGAAGGGGAGGAGGCGATCGCGACTGCGGCGCACAGCGCAATTCTGCTCGACCGGCAATTGCCGGACGGCGACGGCCTGACGCTGATCCCGAGGCTTCGTGCCCGCAAGCAGATCGCGCCGGTGATCGTGCTGACCGCGCGGGGCGACCTCGGGGACCGGGTCAAGGGCCTGGACATCGGAGCCGA
This sequence comes from Allobosea sp. 05T433, assembly GCF_056396065.1. Lineage (NCBI taxonomy): Bacteria > Pseudomonadati > Pseudomonadota > Alphaproteobacteria > Hyphomicrobiales > Alloboseaceae > Allobosea > Allobosea sp. 05T433. The sequence continues at coordinate 9,137 of NZ_JBFTKS010000023.1, forward strand.
TGACTATCTCGCCAAGCCGTTTGCGATCGACGAGTTGCTGGCTCGGCTGCGAGCCGTGCTCCGCCGTGCGCCGGTGATGGCTCCCGATCGGATACGGGCAGGGCGCCTCGACTATGATTGGCATGATCGCTGCGCGACCATTGATGGGGTTGGGCTCGATTTGCCGCGCCGGGAGCTGCTGGTGCTGGAGGCTCTTCTGCGCCGACGTGGGCGCACGGTGCAGCGTGCCGCGCTGGAGGAGGCGGTCTACGGCTTCGATGACGAAATCCAATCGAATGCGCTCGACATGCATGTGTCGAACCTGCGTCGGAAGCTGACGAAGGCGGGGGCCGGCCTCGAGATTCACGGAATTCGCGGCGTCGGTTATCTCCTCAAACACGCGGCATGACCTGGCCCCGCGCGCATTCGCTGAAATGGCGCCTCGTCCGGCGCCTCCTCGCGTTGCAGGCCGCGACGCTCTCGCTGCTCGTCGTCCTGGTCATCGGTGCGCTCTACCTCGGCGGCCATCTGTTCAATTTCGAATCCGAGGATGTGACGGTCGATGTGCTGAAGAGCGCGGTCACGCGCGATCCTGCCGGCAGGCTTGTCCTGCAAACGACGCCGGCGCTGGCGAAGCTGCGGTCGGATGTTCCCGATCTCTGGTTCATCGTGCGCGACCGGCTTGGCCATACGCTGACCGAGGGAGCTCCGCCGCCCCATTTCGCACGCATCGGCGACGCGCTCGACGATGTCGGGGTTGCGAGGCTCGGCTGGAATCTTGGCGATCCCCCGCGCACGAATGCACTGATCCGCTGGGTCGATGGCTCCGCGGGGCAGATCCAGATTGCAACCGGACCGGGGGCAGAGGCGCCGCTGAGCTGGCTCGTTCAGGGGCTCCTGATCGTCTTCATGAGCTTCGTTCTTCCGGCCCTTGTGGTCATGGGGCTGGCGACGATCATTGCAACGCCTATCGTCGTGCGCAGGGCGCTTGCCGGCCTTGGAAAGGTAGCGGAGCAGGCCGAGCGGATCGATATCGAACGGCACGGCGAACGCCTGCCGACCGACGCCACCCCGAGCGAATTGACCCCGGTCGTCGCTGCGGTCAACCGCGCCCTGCAGCGGCTCGACGAAGGTCATGTGCGGCACAAGCGTTTTCTCGGTGATGCTGCACATGAGCTGCGGACGCCGATCGCGATTTTGCAGACGCGGCTCGATATCCTGCCGGATACGGCTCAGCGGGCGCGGCTTTACGAAGACGTAGCGCGGCTTGCCGTCATGGCGGAGCAGTTGCTCGACATGCAACGGATCGATCACAGCACCAAGGATTTTGCCAGGATCGACGTCGTGACGATCGGCCGGCGTGTCGCCGCCGATCTCGCGCCGCTGGCGATCGCCTCAGGCTATCAGGTGGCCTTCGAGGCTGAGGCCGACCAGGTTGCAGCATGGGGCGACCAGTCCGCGCTTGAACGGGCGCTGGCCAACCTCGTGCAGAACGCAATCCAGCACGGCGGACGCCACGGCACGATCACGATCGCTGTCGGGCGCGAGCGGACGATCGAGGTCGCCGACGAGGGGCCTGGCGTGCCCGTCGATCAGCGCGACCGCATTTTCGAGCCGTTCTGCCGGCTGGCGCCGCGCGAGCGGGGAGCGGGATTGGGGCTGCACCTCGTCCAGGAGATCGTTCGGCGCCATTCCGGCCAGATCACCGCCCTCGACCCGGCCGCGTCCGGCGCGCGCTTCCGGATTACATTGCCGCCGCCGGCGGTTGATCCCTCCTGCCCGGGCATAATGCTGACATAACCCACGCGGGCGAGATGTCGCTGGCCAGCGAATGGTCACGCATCGTGCGGAGACGTTGTCGCGGCTGAGAAGGCCGGCATCGTTGAAAGCCTGTTTCCTGACTGTTGCTGCTCGCTGCGGGCGTGTCGCCAGAGCGCGGCGCCCCCTCTTGATGACGGCGATGCTTGCGCTCTGGACTGCAGCGTGTGCCGCGCCCGCCAACCTGCCCTCGAACGCGCCGCTGATGCATGACCCCGCTCCTGCAGTGCGGCTGTCCGCGGGAGTTCCGGCACGCACCGGCGTGATCCTCGCATTCTCAGGCGGAGGAGCGCGGTCCGCGGCCTTCGGATATGGCGTGCTGTCGGCATTGGCCGAACAGCCGTCTCCGGGCGATGAGACGCGCAGGCTCGCCGACGATATTGGCGTGGTCGCCGGTGTCTCCGGTGGGGCCATTCTTGCCGCCCATCTGGCCCTGCACGGGCCGCGAGCCTTGCCGGAGTTCCGCCGCGCCTTTCTCGACCAGGACGCAGAAGCGTCGCTGCGCATGGCCTATACGCCCGAGAACCTGCTGCGCGCCTATCATGGTGGCGTCAATGATCTCTCCGGTCTTGCGGCCTGGCTGGATGCCAGCCTGTATGGTGGCGCAACGATGGGCGATCTCGGTCAACGCGGACGACCAAGGCTCCTGCTGCACGCGACGGATCTCTACAATCGGGCGCCGTTCCCGTTCGATCGGGCGAGCTTCCGCTCGATCTGCAGCGACTATGACAGCTTCCCCCTGGCGCACGCGGTCGCGGCCTCGTCCGCGGTGCCGGTCGCTTTCGCTCCGGTCGTCCTGCAGAATTTCACCGGGGACTGTCCCGTTGCCCGAAATGCGCCGGCCGCGGTCCGGCTTCCTGCCGGGAGCTCCCAGTTCGACAGGCATGTTGCGGAGTCCCAGGCGCGATACGCCAGTGCGCCGGATCTCCGCTATCTCAAGCTGCTTGACGGCGGCCTCGTCGACAATCTTGCGGTGCGAAATCTCATCAGGTCGCTCAAGCAGCCTGCGCCGGAACCTCTGGGCATCGCTGCCGCGCGGCATCTGGAGCGCCTGATCATCATCGTGGCCGATGCCTCCACGCGTGTCGGTGGCGAGATGTCCAGCGCGGTCGAGGGCCCGACAGCGCCGTCGGCGATCGTTGCGGCTGCCGATGCGATGATCGATAGCGCCAGCCGGATGAGCCTTGACGCACTGGAAGGAGAGGCTGCGCACTGGCGTGACCGGCTGGTTCGTTGGCGCTGCGGCAGCACAGCCGCGCAGGCCGGGTGCGGAAGACTTGATGTCAGCGTGGTGCGGTTGTCCCTCGCGGATGTGAGCGGGCAGGCAGAGAAGGCTCACATTCTCCAACTGCACAACACGCTCAGCCTGAAATCCGGCGATGTCGATTTTCTCGCGGGCCTGGGGCGAACCTTGCTGCTCGGCAACGAAGGTTATCGCAGCTTCATCAAACCGGCGTGGCGCGACGGCCCGCCCCACGGCTGAATGCCTTCGGCAACAGCTGAGCCCGGCAATCCCAACCCGCCGTGTTCTTCTCTGCCGGCTCGCGCGCTGCGTCGTGGTGGGCCGGGGCCGCTATTGGCTGCGCTGCTGTCGCACCGGCGGGGCTTTGATGGAGGAATGTCGGTTGGGTGCGAAGACGCCTGCCCCCCTGCTGCGCAGAGAGCTCTCCCCGCGGGCTATACCGAGCTGAGCAGAATGCTGGTTTCGCTGTTGAGGATGCCGTCGATGGTGCGGACCTCGCGCAGCACGCGATCGAAATCGCTGAGGCTGGAGGCGCGGATCTCTGCGATCAGGTCCCAGGTTCCATTGGTCGTGTGCAGCGAATGCAGTTCCGGCAGGCCGCGCATCTGCCGGATCACCGCGGTCGTCGAGCGGCCCGTGACCTCGATCATCATGATCGCCCGAATGGCCTTGTCGTCATAGTCCTGCCGGGAGCGCACGGTGAAACCGAGCACCGCGCCCGACTCGATCAGCCGGTCGAGCCGGGTCTGCACCGTTGCGCGCGAGACGCCCAGAATGGTCGCGAGCTTCGAGATCGGCGCGCGCCCGTCCTCTCGTAGCGCTGCGATCAGGCGGTGATCGAGCTCGTCGAAGATATGCATGGCAATCTGTCTATTCGATGTGAGCGGTTTGATCAACAAATCGCATAAATCTGAACTTGTTCGCAATTCAGTGTGCAAATTGCATTGGCTAGAATGCCCTCCATTCCAGAAAAGCGCGCAGGGAGGGCCGACCAATGGTTCAGTATGTAGGCGTCGAGAACATGGTTCGGCTGATCGCTGCCATCGGCATCGAGCCTTATCTGATTGGCCTTGCGGGCTATATCGAGGAGGATTTTCGGCGCTGGTCCCTGTTCGAGAAGGCGCCGCGCGTCGCCAGCCATTCTGCCGACGGCGTGATCGAGCTGATGCCGACCAGCGACGGCGAGCTCTACGGCTTCAAATATGTTAACGGCCACCCCAAGAACACACGCACCGGCCTGCAGACGGTGACGGCCTTCGGCGTCCTCTCCGATGTCGAGACCGGATATCCGCGCCTGCTCTCCGAAATGACGATCACCACCGCGTTGCGGACCGCCGCAACCTCGGCCGTTGCCGCGCGCTATCTCGCACGTGAGGATGCCGCGGTGATGGCGATCATCGGCCTCGGCTCRCAGTCGGAGTTCCAGGCGCTGGCCTTCAAGGCGCTGAACGGCATCCGGCGACTGCAGGTCTATGATATCGATCCGGCTGCGACCGCGAAATTCAGGGCCAATCTCGCGGGGCACGGGCTCGAGATCGAGGTGGCGAGCAGCGCCGAAGCGGCCGTGATTGGCGCCGATATCATCACCACCGTTACGGCCGACAAGCTCAAGGCGACGATACTCTCCGACAACATGGTCGGTGCCGGCGTGCACATCAACGCCGTCGGCGGCGATTGCCCGGGCAAGACCGAGCTGCAGCGCGACATCCTGTTGCGCGCCGATGTCTTCGTCGAATTCCCAGAGCAGACCCGCATCGAAGGCGAGATCCAGCAGATGGAGCCGGATTTCCCGGTCACGGAGCTCTGGCGCGTGATCATCGGCGAGACCAAGGGGCGCCGCACCGAGGACCAGATCACCATCTTCGATTCCGTCGGCTTCGCCACGGAGGATTTTTCGGCCCTGCGCTATCTGCGCGATCAGGTCGAGGGCACCGACTATTATGACGAGATCGACCTCCTCACCGAGCCGGAAGATCCGCGCAACCTGTTCGGCCTGCTGAACGCGCCGGTCGCTGCTCCTCGTGCCGTTCTCGGGGCGCGATGATGCAAAAGCTCTCCGTCCAGGCGGCGCGCAGCGTCGTGATGATCCGTCCGCATCACTTCAGCCCGAACCCGGCGACGGCCGCCGATAATCTCTTTCAGGGCACCGATGCTGCACGCAGCGCCGCCGCCATCGCCGCCGAAGCGCATCGTGAAGTGACGCGTGCTGCGGCGCGGCTGGAGGAAGCCGGCATCGCCGTGCATCTCTTCGAGGACGAGGGCAACGCGACGCCCGATTCCGTCTTCCCGAACAACTGGTTCTCGACCCATTCCGGCGGCCATGTCGCGCTCTATCCGATGTTCTCGCCGAGCCGGCGCAAGGAGCGGCGGCACGACGTCATCGAGATGCTGAAGCATCGCTATCGGGTCCAGGACGTGATCGACTATTCCGGCCTGGAGCAGGACGGGGTCTACCTCGAAGGCACCGGCGCGATGGTGCTCGATCATATCGAGCGTGTCGCCTATGCCGCGCGTTCGAACCGCACCAACGAGGTGGCGCTGGAGCGCTTCTGCACGCATTTCAATTTCGAGCCGGTGGTCTTCGATGCGGTCGATGCGGCGGGCCGGGCGATCTATCACACCAATGTCCTGATGTGCGTCGGCACGGATTTCTGCCTGATCGGGCTGGCCACCATTCGCGATGCGGCGCGCCGGAACGAGATTGCGGAGCGACTGGCCCAGGGGCGCATCATCATCGATCTCGACCACGGGCAGATCAACGCGTTCGCCGGCAATGCAATCGAGCTGCAGGGCAGCAACGGTCGCGTCGTGGCGCTGTCGTCACGCGCCTTGCAGGCTCTGCGCCCGGAGCAGCGTGCGACGTTGGAGGGTCTTGCGACCCTGCTGCCGCTCGACGTGCCGACCATCGAACTCGCCGGTGGCTCGGTGCGCTGCATGCTGGCGGGCATCCATCTCGCAGCGCGCGGAGCGCTTCAAGCGGCCTGAGCCTGTTCAGCGCGTCTGTCTTCCGACGAGACCGCGCCATTCTCGATCGGATCGCTGCCAGGCGGCTGCCTGCTGTGGAGCCCCGGAGAGTCGCTTGAACCCGCTCAGACGCTACGTCAGCGGTAGATTAACCTGTCATATAAATTCCTGACTAAACTCACGGTTGTGGCTATTTCGGCGGCTGACGCAGCTGCTATGGATGTGCCGGACAAGTTTCCGTCGAATCTGACGCGATAGCGAGCTTCGCCATGCACCAGACAACCTCGCACCTTGCCACGCCGCGGGTCGACCGGGTGATGTTTTCCGGTGAGCGACCAGTGTTCCGGCGGCTGGTGACGCGCGGCGCATTGCTGGAGCTGCTCACGCTCGGCTTCTACCGGTTCTGGCTTGCAACCGATATCCGACGGCATTTGTGGTCGAATACCTCGGTCGGCGGCGACCCCGTGGAATATACCGGCCGAGCCAAGGAGTTGTTGATCGGCTTCCTGATCGCGATGGCCATTCTGGTACCGGGCTATCTGGTCGGCTTCCTGGTGCCGCTCCTTCTGATCTCTTTTCTCGGTGGCCCCGAAGCCGGAGGAATCGACACGCTGGCCGGCATTCCGCTGTTCTTGTTCCTCTATCTGTTTTCACAATTCGCGCTCTACCGCGCGCGACGGTACCGGGTCACGCGCACGGTCTGGCGCGGATTGCGATTTGGGATGGGCGGATCGGGCTGGGGCTATAGCTGGCGCGCCGGATCATGGTCTCTGCTGGTCCTGTTGACCGCCGGACTGGCCTTGCCGTGGCGGCAGGCGGCACTCGAACGCTTCAAGATGCGCCATACCTCCTATGGTACATTGCAGGGCCGGTTCGAGGGAACCGGCAGCGACTTCTTCAAGCAGGCCTGGTTCCTCTGGCTTCTGGCCTTGCCGGCGGCGGTGCTCGTGATCCCGCTGCCGTTTCTCTATGGCGCGTACAAAGCGATCGAATGGCGCTGGTGGGTCTCGGGTATTCGTTTCGGTGACGTGGCGTTCCGCTCCGATCTCGAGCGGAGCGACTTGATCAGCAGCTATTGGAAAGTCGTCGGCTGGTCGCTCTTGCTGGTGCTCGTGCTGGGGCTGTGGTTGGTGGGCGTAACCGTCGGGGCAACCTACCTCGCAGGAGGGAGCGCGGAGCGCATTCAGGTGGCCATGCAGCATCCGCTGGTCTTGCTCGCTCTGGGGGTGGGCTATTTGGTGGCCGCGATCGCTTTCGGCGCGGTGGTCCGAATCTACCTCACCCGCGACATCTGGGCGAAGATCGCGGGACGGACGAGCGTGCTCAACCTGGCTGCAGCCGACGACGTCATCGGTCAGGGTGCCGCCGTTGGTGCGCTGGGCGAAGGCTTTGCCGACAGCCTCGACATTGGCGGCTTATGACAAGGTGCGACCCGGTCCCGCATCATGACTTCGAACGGGCAGTCCGAACATCCAGCTGTCTTCTTCGACGGCAGCTCGAATCGCAAGCGCCGGGTCGCGCTGCGGTTTTCGCGCAAGCTTGAGATCGCCGAGGATGACCTCGTCATCGCGTCCTGGCCCTATGACGACATTCGCCGGGCGGACGGACAAGCAACCCTGCGCTTGAGTGCCGTGTCGGCCCTGCCTCTCGCCCGGCTGGAGGTCGCCGACGAGGCGACGGCGCAGACACTGCTTGCCCGTTGCGGAGCGCTCGATCTCGCAAGCGGCGGCAGCCAGACCTGGCGCATCGTCGGATGGTCGCTGGCCGCCGCATGTTCGATCGTGATGATCACGCTTTACGGCATTCCGCTCCTCGCCGACCGGCTTGCGCCGCTGGTCCCCATAGCGGCGGAGAAGCGTCTGGGCGATGCCGTGGACAAGCAGGTGCGTGCACTCATGGGCGGCCATGTCTGCGCCCAGCCGGCGGGACAGCGCGCCTTCGCGAAGATGGTGGACGGGCTGAGAGAGGCAGGAGGCGTTTCCATTCCGATGGAGGCGCAGGTTCTGTCATCGGCCATTCCCAATGCCGTCGCCCTGCCGGGCGGCAAGATCTATCTGTTCGAAGGGCTGCTGCAAAAGGCACAGAATCCTGACGAGATTGCTGGCGTGATCGCGCATGAGATCGGCCATGCCCATCGTCGCGACGGCCTTCGCCAATTGATTCAAACCGGGGGCACGTCCTTTCTGATTGGCTTGCTGTTCGGCGATATCACCGGCAGCGGCGCAGTGATCTTTGGCGCCCGCTCGATCCTCGACGCGTCGCATTCGCGTGATGCGGAAAGCGGCGCGGATGATTTTGCGGTTGCGGCGATGACCGGGCTCGGGCGATCGCCGGCTGCCCTGGGTGAGTTCCTCGTGCGGATCACCGGCAGCGACAGCCGCGGCACGATCCTGGACAGCCATCCGCTCAGCGCCGAGCGGCTGGACCGCATGAAGCGCCTCGACCGCCCGACGACCGGACCGGCGATCCTCACCGATGTGGAATGGCAGGCGTTGAAGGATATCTGTGTCGGGTCCAAGCCCTGAACAGCACGGCGGGCGGGCTGTTCTGCCATTCGAACTGTCGCGGGAACGCTCCAGGATCGCGCCGCGATCAGGCCCTTCGATGGTCTCTCTGTCTGTTCAGCGCGTCTCGATGCTGGCGAGATAGGCGCGCAATTCCCGCTCTGGCCCATGCCAGGAGGCACTGCCCTTGCCCTGGAGCTCCGGGGCTTCCTTCCAGCCGGGCTCGATACCGGTCATGTCGGGCAGGAGATGGGCGATGCCCTTGTGGCAGTCGATGCAGGTCTTCTCCTTCGGAATCAGGAAGCGGCTGTGGATCTCGGCTGCCCGGCGCGTCTGCTTGGTGAAGTCCATCGCGACGGTGGAATGGCAGTTACGGCATTCCAGCGAGTCGTTTGCCTTCAGCCGCGCCCATTCATGCTTGGCGAGCTCCAGCCGGTGGTCGAGGAATTTCTGGCGTGTCGAGATGGTGCCGAAGATCTTGCCCCAGACCTCCTTCGAGGCCTGCATCTTGCGGGCGATCTTGTGGGTCCATTCATGGGGGACATGGCAATCGGGGCAGCTGGCCCGCACGCCTGAGCGGTTCGAGAAATGAACCGTCTGGGTCAGCTCCTGATAGACGTTGTCGCGCATCTCGTGACAGGAGGTGCAGAATTTCTCGGTGTTGGTGACCTCGAGCGCCGTATTGAACGCTCCCCAGAACATGACGCCGCAGATGAAGCCGCCGAGCGTCAGGAACCCCAGGGACAGATAGGCGCTGGGCCGGCTGATGACCCGCCAGAACCAGACCGCGAGGTTCCACGCGCGCAGGAAGAGAGCCTTCAGCTTGCCCATGTCGGCGCCCCGTTACCGCTTGCGGCCAATCGTGTTTGCGTCCTGGAACGTATTCGGCACCAGCGTGCGGGCGTCGGTTTGCTGAACATGGCAGGCGGTGCAGAAATAGCGCCGCGGGGTCACGTCCGAGAGCACCTGTCCGTCCCGGTCCTGGAAATGGGTGATGCTGATCATCGGGGCGCCGGAGCCCTCGGTGAACTCCCGCTTGTGGCAATCCATGCAGCGGTTGGTGTTCAGCGTCAGCTGATAGCCGTCGATCGAATGCGGAATGATCGGCGGCTGTTCCGGGTAGTTCCGCATGCGCCTGACGTCGTCGACGATCGGACGGTCGAGCGGCGGCACGTTGACGGCGCCCATCGGCGGCGCCGCGCCGGTCAGGCGCGGCACGATGTTGATCCGGCCGCTCTCCTGCGAGAGCGCGCCGAAGCAGAGGACGACGAGAGCTGCCAGGGCAGTTCCAAGGACGGTCCAGGAGCGCACCAGGCTCAGACCGCTACGATCTTGACCGCGCATTTCTTGAAATCCGTCTGTTTGGAGATGGGATCCGTCGCGTCGAGAGTGGTCTTGTTGATGAGCTGGCTGGCGTCGAACCATGGCACGAAGACGACGCCCTGGGGCATGCGGTTGCGCCCGCGCGTCTCGACCCGGGTCTGCATCTCGCCGCGGCGGGAGATCAGCCGGATCTCCGCCCCCTGGTTGAGCCCGCGCTTGCGGGCATCGTCCGGGTGCATGAAGCAGCGAGCGCCGGGGAAAGCCTTGAAGAGCTCCGGCACGCGCATCGTCATCGAGCCGGAATGCCAGTGCTCGAGCACCCGTCCGGTCACCAGCCAGAGATCATATTCGTTGTCCGGCGATTCCGCCGGCGGCTCGTAGGGCACGGCGATGATCCGCGCCTTGCCATCGGGGTTGCCGTAGAACTCGAAACCCTTGCCCGGCTTCACATAGGGGTCGAGGCCTTCGCGATAGCGCCAGAGAGTTTCCTTGCCGTTGACCACCGGCCAGCGCAGCCCGCGGACCTCGTGATAGGTGTCGAACGGCGCCAGGTCATGGCCGTGACCGCGGCCGAAGCTGGCATATTCCTCGAACAGTCCCTTCTGGACGTAGAAGCCGAAATGCTTGGCCTCCAGATTGCCATAGGCGGGGTCGACCTCACTTGCAGCGAAGCTGTCGACATGCCCATTCCTGAACAGCACATCGAACAGCGTCTTGCCGCGATAGTTGGGATTGGCATCGAGAAGGGCGGCCGGCCAGACCTCGTCGGTGGTGAAGCGCTTCGAGAATTCGACCATTTGCCAGAGGTCGGAACGGGCCTCCCCGGGCGCCTTGACGAGTTGGTGCCAGAAATGGGTGCGCCGCTCGGCATTGCCATAGGCACCTTCCTTCTCGACCCACATGGCGGCGGGCAGGATCAGGTCGGCGGCCATGGCCGTCACGGTCGGGTAGGCGTCGGAAACGACGATGAAATTCTCTGGATTGCGATAGCCCGGGTAGGTTTCCCCGGCACTGTTCGGCGCCGCCTGCAGGTTGTTGTTGACCTGGATCCAGTAGAAATTGAGCTTGCCGTCCTTGAGCATGCGATCCTGCTCGACCGCGTGATAGCCGGGCTTTTCCGGGATCGTGCCGGCCGGAATCCGCCAGATCTCCTCGGCGTGCTTGCGGTGCTCGGGATTCACCACAGTCATGTCGGCGGGCAGACGATGGGCGAAGGTGCCGACCTCGCGTGCCGTGCCGCAGGCGGAAGGCTGCCCGGTCAGTGAGAAGGGGCTGTTGCCGGGCTCCGAGATCTTTCCGGTCAACAGATGCAGGTTGTAGACGAGCTGGTTCGCCCAGACGCCGCGGACATGCTGGTTGAAGCCCATCGTCCAGAACGAGACGACCTTGCGCTTCGGGTCGGCATAGAGCTCTGCCAGCTCTTGCAGGAAGCCGGGCTCCACCCCCGTCAGCGCCGAGACTTTCTCGAGGGTGTAGTCCTTGACGAAGGCGGCATAGGCTTCGAAGTCGATCGGCGAGGTCGCGCCGACATCTTCGGCCTTCTTCGCCTTGACCTCGCGCGGATCGTCGGGCCGCAGGCCATAGCCAATATCAGTCGCGCCCTTGACGAAGTTCGTGTGCTTCTGGACGAAGTCCTTGTTCACGCGGCCGGTCGTGATGATGTGGTTGGCGATGTAATTGAGGATCGCCAGATCGGTGCCGGGCTTGAAGACAATCGGGATATCGGCGAGGTCGGCGCTTCGGTTGGTAAAGGTCGAGAGCACCGCAACCTTGACATGGGGGTGGCCGAGCCTGCGGTCGGCGACGCGCGTCCACAGGATCGGGTGCATCTCCGCCATATTCGAGCCCCAGAGCACGAAGGCATCTGTGGCCTCGAAATCGTCATAGCAGCCCATCGGCTCGTCCATGCCGAAGGTCCGCATGAAGGCGTAGGCGGCAGAAGCCATGCAGTGGCGCGCATTCGGGTCGAGATTGTTCGAGCGGAAGCCGGCGCGCATCAGCTTGGTCGCGGCATAGCCCTCCCAGATCGTCCACTGGCCGGAGCCGAACATGCCGAGCGCGGTCGGCCCTTTGTCCTTCAGGACCTGCTTGGCCTTGGCGGCCATGACGTCGAAGGCCTCGTCCCAGGAAACCGGCGTGAACTCGCCGTCCTTGGCGTAGACGCCGCCCTTCTTGCGCAGCAGAGGCTGCGTCAGCCGGTCCGCGCCGTACATGATCTTCGAGAGGAAATAGCCCTTCACGCAGTTCAGGCCGCGATTGACCTCGGCCTTCATGTCGCCATGGGTGGCGATGACCTTGCCTTCCTTGACGCCGACCATCACGCCGCACCCCGTGCCGCAGAAGCGGCAGGGCGCCTTCGACCAGGTGATCTCCAGCGTGTCGACGCCGCCGGCGACAGGCTGTGCTTCGGCGGGGAGACTCATATTGGCGGCGGCAGCGGCGATGCCCGCCGCCTGCGCCTTCAGCATCTCGCGACGGGATAGGGTCATGATCCAGCTCCAGTGTCGTCGAGGGCGATGATCTGTTCGAAGACGAAGTTTGCCGAAAGCACGCCGTCCATCAGTGCGATGCCGGTGAGCCTGCTACCCATCTCGCCGGTGCTCTCGGCTTCCATCACGATGACGATCTTGCCGTTCTCGACACGATGAACCTCGGTGCCGGGCAGGGCCTTGATCTGGCGCACGACCGCGTCGCAATGCTCCGGGAAGGCGGTGACGACGGCGCTGGAAATATGGATGGTGCGGGCCGCTTGGGCTTCAGGCATGGGCTGCCTCCGCCGCCGTGGGGCGCGTTCCGATGGCGGCGGCCGGGCAGGCCGCGATGCAGGCACCGCAGCCGGTGCACTGTGTGGTTGCCAGTACAGGCAGGGCAGGGCCGCCAAGGCGCGGTCGGAAACGGATCGCCGCTTCCGGACAGGCATCGCCGCAGCTCTGGCAAACGATGCCGCGTGCGGCAAAGCATGTGTCCCCGATCACGGCAACGTGCTGGAATCCAGGTCGCCCGCGATCGAAGACCGGCTCCGGGCAGGCTGCGGCGCAGGCGCCGCAGAAGCTGCATTCGCCGGAGCTGAAATCGATCTCCGGCCTCTGCCGGGCATCGAGCCTGATGATCGCTTGCGGGCAGGCGCTGACGCAGGCGCCGCATCCCGTGCAGGCGCTCGCGATTGTCTCTTCGAGGGACCAGGGTGGACGAATGACGTCCGGTTCCGAGGGAAGAAGCCCCTTCAGGAACCCACGTCTGCCGAGATCGATCCCGTGCTCTGCCATGGCCGGGCCCTCACCGTGGTGGGCCGGGCGGTCCGAAGACCAATTGCAGCATCCAGACCAGGAAACCATAGCCGCCGACGACGCCGACCGCGATGACCGGCCAGATCAGGATCGCCAGGACGATGAAGGCAAGGAACTCCTGCCGTCGCGTTGCAGGCCTGAATGTGGCCCCAGTTTCAGCCTTGGCACCATCGGACATCACGGTGACAGCTCCCGCGACTATGATTGGGCGCTGGTACCAACGTACCGGCCCACCGGATACCTTACATTCCTTCTAGGGAAGCTAGCGCCGCCTGTCGGCTCTTGTCGAGTTGTTTCATGCGGTCGATGGACCGCGCCGCACGCATGGATGGACGAAACCGGCGTTCTTCGCTCAGCTGCGATAGGCCGGCTCTTCGAGATCGAGGGTGCGCCTGATCGAGGCGAGGTGAAGCCTTGCCGATTCCGCGTCGCCTTCGCGCATCTGGCGACAGGCGGCTTCGGCGATCGCGGGCGCAACGGGCAGGACCTTGCGCCCGGTCGAGAGCGCCAGCGTCTGCACCTCGCAGGCGCGCTCGAGATAGTAGAGATCGTCCCAGGCCTCGGCGATCGTCGGAGCAAGCACCATCACGCCGTGGTGCTTCATGAAGACGATGTCGGCGTCGCCGATGGCGCCGGCAATGCGGTCGCCCTCGCTCTCGTCGAGCGCAAGCCCATTGTAATCGCGGTCTACGGCGGTCCGGCCGTAGAATTTCAGCGAGGTCTGGCCGGCGAAGATCAGCGGCTCGCCCTCCGTCATCGAGAGCGCGGTCGCGTAGGGCATATGGGTATGGAAGGCGACCCTGGCGCGGGGGAGCGCCTTGTGGATGCGGGCATGGATGTAGAAGGCCGTCGCCTCGGGCTGTCCCTCGCCAGCGACGACGTTGCCGTGGAAATCGCAGATCAGCAGCTTCGAGGCCGTCAACTCGCGGAAGGCCCAGCCATAGGGGTTGACGATGAAGAGGTCGTCATAGCCCGGCACCAGCGCCGAGAAATGGTTGCAGATGCCTTCCTCCAGCCCATGGCGCCGCCATGCGGAAGCAGGCGGCGAGATCGGCGCGCGCCTCCCAGACGGCGTCGGCGTCGAGGGCGGGCTGGTTCGGGCCGGGCTCCCTGAAGGGGGCGGTAGAGCCGGGTGTGAGGGAGTGGGCCATGGGGGAGCTCCGGATCGGCAAGCGGCAGGTGCGACGGGTGTTGGTCAGGCAGGGCGCAGGCGCTGCCGCGTGATTGCGGCATGGAAGCGTGCGCCATGGATGAGGCCGGCGTCGTCGAAGTCGTAGCAAGGATTGTGCAAGGGCGCCGAGGGGCCATTGCCGACGAAGGCGAAGCAGCCCGGCACATGGTCGAGGAAACGGGCGAAATCCTCCGAGCCGGTCATCGGCTCGCGCGCGGTGGCGACATTCTCCGCGCCGAACACGCCTCTCGCGGCCGTCAGGGCTTCTGCCGCCAGCGCCTCGTCATTCACCAGCGGCACGAATTCGCGCGTATAGGTCACCTCGGCCGAGACGTTATAGGCGAGCGCCGTTCCGTCCGTGATGATGCGCATCTGCTTCTCGATCTCGGCGCTGACCTCCGGCCGGAAGCTGCGGGCATCGCCGAGGATGCGGGCGAGGCCAGGCAGGGCGTTGCGCGTGCCGTCTGTGATGAGTTCGGTCACCGAGACGACGCCGATATCGGTCGGGCTGAGCCGCCGCGACACGATGGTCTGGAAGCTGGTGACGAGCGCGCAGGCGGCGATCAGGACCTCATTGCCGACATGCGGACGCGCCGCATGGCCACCGATGCCCTTGAGCACGATCTCGAAATTGTCCTCCGCCGACATGATCGAGCCGGCGCGTGTCTGGAACTGACCGACCGGCAATTCCGGCGCATTGTGCAGCCCATAGATCTCCTCGAAGGGAAAGCGCTCCATCAGCCCGTCGGAGAGCATGGCGAGCGCGCCTCTGCCCCATTCCTCGGCAGGCTGGAAGAGGAAGCGCACGGTACCGTCGAAGCCGCCCTCGCTCGCCAGCAGCTTTGCCGCACCAAGCAGCATGGCGGTATGCCCGTCATGGCCGCACGCATGCATGGTGCCGGGCGTTTGCGAGCGATGGGCGTGCTCGGCCTGCTCGCTGATGCGCAGCGCGTCCATATCCGCCCGAAGCGCGATGGCGCGGTTGCCGCTGCCGCGCTTCAGCGTGCCGACGACACCGGTGCCCCCGATGCCCTCGGCCACATCGTCGAGGCCGAACTCCCTGAGCTTGGCCGCGACGAAGGCGGAGGTTCGCTTCTCCTCGAAGCCGAATTCGGGATGGGCGTGCAGGTCACGCCGCCACCCCGTCATCTCGCGTTCGAGGGCGTTCGGGTCGAGCGTGGTCATGTCTCTCTCCACCATCGTGAAGCCGGGGGGCGGCCGCCGGGCGAACTGGCCTGGCGATCAGTCATGCGTCTCGCCGTCATAGAGCGTGGCGCGCATCGAGGGGCGTTCCGAGAAGGAGCTATACCAGTGGGCCAGCCGTGGCCGGCCAGGCTCGAAGGCGGGCAGCGCGCGGAATTCCAGCCATGAAAGGGCGGTCGCAAGCGCGATATGGCCGACATGGAGTGGCGCGTCGAAATCCGCCTCGCGTTCGAGAAAATCGTAGGATTCGACGAGTTTCGCCGTCATTCCCTCCGCCAGGGGCGCATACCGCAGGGCCTCGGGGCGGCGTACGGTTTCCCAGCGCAGCGCAATGCCAGCGTCGCACAGTCCCTGGGCGAGCGCCTGCACGCGAAGCGCGGACCATCTTGCCCGCCCACCCTGCGGAATGAGCCGGCTGCCGCCGTCGAGGCTCGCGAGATAGTCGCAGATCACGATCGAATCGAAGATCGCCTCGCCATCGGGGAGGACGAGGACGGGAACCTTGCCGAGCGGGTTGACCGCGAAGACGTCGTCGTTCCGGTTGGTCGGGCTCGTCTCCTGGTGGACGACGCGCAGCTGTCCGGCGAGACCCGCTTTATGGGCAAAGACCAGGACCTTGCGCGCATAGGGCGAATGAGTCTGGTAGATCAGGTCCATCGTTCGCGTCAGCTCGGATGCCGTACTCATTTGCGTGCCTTGCCAAACGGGATGATGAACCGGACTCGTCGAGAGCGCAGTCATGGTCTGCCTCCAACGGGCGCGCTTTGCGGCGCTGCGAGGGATGCGAAACTCATGTGCGCAACCGCGGAGCGCTGGCTGCGACGCCGATGAGCAGCGTCGCGACGACCAGGAAGGCAATGGGCAGGCTCGCGACTTGGGCGATGGCACCGATTGCCGCGGGGCCGACAAGGATGCCGGCATAGCCCAGTGTCGAGATCGCGGGCACGGCGATATGCTCGGGCATCGCGTTCTGTCTGCCGATCGCCGTGTAGAGAACCGGCACGATATTCGAGCAGCCCGCCCCGACGAGCGCAAAGCCGGCGAGGCCTGCCAGCCAGGATGGTGCAAGCGTTGCGAGCACGAGACCTGCCGCTGCGCAGAGGCCGCCCCAGACGATGATGCGCTGGGGGCCGAGGCGGTGCACGAAGCGGTCGCCGGTCAGCCGGCCGATCGTCATGGTGCTGGCGAAAGCCGCATAGCCAAGTCCCGCATAAGCGGCATCGACCCGGCGCAGATCGGTCAGGAAGACGGCACTCCAGTCGAGCATGGCGCCCTCGGCCAGGAAGACGACGAAGCAGAGCACGCCGATGAAGAGCACGATGCCGTGCGGAATGGCGAAGGCCGGGCCTTCGCCCTTGCCGGCATAGGGCAGGAGCCCCGAGGCCGCCCAGGCCATCGCGGCAAGGAGGATCGCGACGACGACGAGCGTGGCGAGGAGCGGCGTCGCACCCAGCATCAGGAGCCCGCTGGCCCCGGCCGCTCCGGCGATGCCGCCGAGACTGAAGAGACCGTGAAAGCCGGACATCATGCTGCGCCCGCTGGCTCGCTCGACGATCACGGCCTGGATGTTGATGACGCAATCCAGCGAACCGATTCCGGCTCCGAAGACGAACAGTGCCAGGCCGAGCAGCGGCAGGTGCGCGGCGGTCGCGAGAGCCGGGAGCATGAAAGCGACGAGCAGCACCGCGCTAATCAGCACGCGGCGGCAACCGAACCGCGAAGCCAGCGCGCCCGATAGCGGCATGGCCAGGATCGAGCCGGCGCCGAGGCAGAGCAGCAGCAATCCGAGCGCGCCATCGTCGAGAGCCATGCGCAGCTTGGCATAGGGCACCAGGGGTGCCCATGCGGCGATGCCGAGCCCGGCAACGAAGAAGGCGATGCGGGTCGCGGCCTGCTCCGCCCGTCCCGGCGCCTTTCGGGCCTCGATGGCGATGCGCGCGTTCATCGTCGCATTACTGGGCGGCTCGTGCCGGCAGGCCGGTCAGTTCGGCATAGCGTTCGGGATCGGTCGCGCCCTCGGTATTGATGACGAGAACGCGGGAGGTCGCGTCGAGGCCAAGCTGCTTCCTGACCGTGGGATCAGCCGCAACCCGGATGACGCCGGCCAGGCCGACACCACCGCTTTCGCCGGAGACGATGGCGGGGTCCTTGCCAGCGGGCCGCGCCAGCCGGTTCATCACCGCGATGGCATCCTCGTCCTCGACGGTCATGAAGCCGTCGGCGACGCGAGACAGGACACGCCAGGCGATAGGCGAGGGCTCGTAGCATTCGAGCATCGCCATCACGGTCGGTTCGCCATGAACGACCTTGACCGGATGGCCGGCCTTCGCCGTCTCGAAGATGCAGGCCGCGCGCGCAGGGTCGACCACCACAAAGACGGGACGCTGGTCGCCGAGCGCATTGGCGAGATAGCCCGCAGCCGCAGCGGCAATGCCGCCGACGCCTGCCTGCACGAAGACATGCGTGGGCGGCTCGGCGAGTTCACGCAGTGCTTCGCGGATGATCACCGTATAGCCCTGCATCACCAGCCCGGGGATGCGTTCATAGCCTGGCCAGGAAGTATCGGAGACGACTGTCCAGCCCTCCTTCTCCGCGACGCGGGCGGCTTCCGTGACCGAGTCGTCATAGGTGCCCTCGACCCGGATCATCGTCGCGCCGAAGCGTGCGATCGCCGCGACACGTTCGTCGCTGACTCGGGCATGCACGAAGATCGCGGCCATCGCCCCGGTGAGCTGGGCGCCCTGTGCGACCGAACGGCCGTGATTGCCGTCAGTGGCGCAGGCGACCGTCATCCCCGCCGCTACGGCCCGGACCTCGGGGCTGTTCAGCTCGGCGATATCGACTGGCCGCCCGAGCTTCCTGCTCGCCTCCTCCAGCACCAGCCGGAAGACGGCATAGGCGCCGCCAAGTGCCTTGAAGCTGCCAAGGCCGAGGCGATGGCCTTCGTCCTTGACGTGGATCGCACGGACCCCGAGCTCGGCGGCCATGGCTGGCAGGGCATGCAGCGGTGTCTCGACGTGGTTCTCGCGATAGCTCAGATGGCGCTCGACCTCGGCGGCCGCGGCGATGCTCAGGGTCTCGGCATCGATCGGATCGAGCGCCTTGCGACGGTCGGGGTGGTGGTTGGGAAGAAACATCGCCGCTCCTGCGCGCTGGTACAACGAATGGATATTGCAATCATGGCGAAAAGACCGCTGTGTTTGGTCCCCTGAAATGCAAGTTTGTTTCGTTGGGCGCTCCTCTTGACCCGATCCCCTTCGCCAGCAGTCACGCTGGACAATTTCGACCTCGCGATCCTGCGCATCCTGCAGCGCGACAACACGACGCCGCAGCGTGTGATCGGCGAAGCGGTCAACCTGTCCGCGCCCGCCGTCCAGCGCCGGATCAAGCGCATGGAGGAGACGGGTGTCATCCAGGCCAATGTCGCGCTCGTCGATCCTACCCGGCTCGGACAGGCGATCACCATCTTCGTCGAGGTGGAGCTGGAAAGCGAGCGTGCCGACCTGATCGACGCCGCCAAGCAGGAATTCACCGCAGCACCTGAGGTGCAGCAATGTTACTACGTCACTGGCGAAGCGGATTTTGTGCTCGTCATCCTGGTGCCGAGCATGGCGGCCTATGAGGCGCTGACGCGCCGGCTCTTCTTCGGCAACAACAATGTCAGGAAGTTCCGCACCTTCGTCGCGATGGACCGCGTCAAGGTCGGGCTCGCGGTTCCGCTGCCGGAATAGTCTGCGGCAGACTCCGCTTGCCGAACGCCGCCATCCCGGATTTGGTGGGCCCTCCAGGGATCGATCGTGGGCGCAGCATGGTTTCGACGAGGCGCCGCAAGGCCGAGGGCGGGGACGGGGACCGGGAGGTGCTCAACCTTGCGGGTTACCTGCCCTATTTCCTGACGACGATCTCGAACACCTGGTCGCGCAGTTCGTCCCGCCTCTATCTCGATCTGTTCGGCGTCGGCGTCACGGAATGGCGCATCATCTCGCAGCTCGCGATCGAGCCTTGTATCGTGGCGCAGCGCATCTGCGAGGTCATCAGCCTCGACAAGGGGGCGGTCAGCCGCGCCGTGGCGGCGCTGGTTTGGGCCGGTCATGTCCGCGAACATGCGGATAGCCGCGATGCGCGCCGGCAGGTTCTGCAGCTGACGCAGAGTGGCTACGAGCTGCATGACCGCCTGATCGCGGTTGCCCTCCAGCGCGAGAACCTGATCCTGGCCGATTTCTCCGCCGAGGAGATTGCCGGGCTGACCGCCCTGTTGCGGCGGATCCATGCGCGGCTGCCCGAGCTGCGCGAATTTTCGCCTGATGATGTCACCGAGGCGGCGGCTGCGCGTCGTTGACAGGGGGGCGGCGGCAAGACTACCTGCGGCCAGGCAGGAGACCTCATGTCCAATTTTACCTTCGCGCCTCTCGCCATTCCTGGTCCCGTACTGGTCCGGCCGCGACGTTTCGGCGACGACCGCGGCTACTTCATGGAAACCTATAGCCGCGAGCCTTTCGCGGCAGCTGGGATCGCGCCGGATTTCGTTCAGGACAACCAGTCGCGTTCGGCGCAGGTCGGCACCGTTCGGGGCCTGCATTATCAGACTGCGCCCGCTGCCCAGGCCAAGCTCGTGCGCGTGCTCAAGGGCGCGATCTTCGACGTCGCTGTCGACCTCCGGCGCGGCTCGCCGCATTACGGGCGCTGGTGCGGGGTGCTGCTCAATGCGGACGGTGCCGAGCAACTCTTCGTGCCGCACGGCTTTGCCCATGGTTTCTGCACGCTCGAACCCGGCACCGAGGTCGCCTACAAGGTCGACGCGCCCTATGCGCCGCAGAGCGAGGGCGGCTTGTTCTGGGCCGATCCGGCGCTTGCCATCGACTGGCCAGTGGTAGCCGGGGCCGCGACACTGTCCGAGAAGGACGCGAAGCTGCCCGGTTTTACCGGTTTTGCCAGCCCCTTCGTCTATGAGGGCGCCTGAATGACGCGGTTTCTCATCACCGGCGGCGCCGGTTTCATCGGCTCGGCTGTGGTCCGGCACCTTGTCGCCGAGACGCCGCATCAGGTGCTGGTCGTCGACAAGCTGACCTATGCCGGCAATCTCGACAATCTGAAGCCGGTCGAGACCACTCCGCGCTACGCCTTCCTGCAGGCGGATATCGGAGATCTCGCCGCCATGCGCGAGGCCTTTGCGTCATTTCGGCCCGATATCGTGATGCACCTTGCGGCGGAAAGCCATGTCGACCGTTCGATCGATGGGCCGGGCGCCTTCATCCAGACCAATGTCGTCGGAACCTTCGTGTTGCTCCAGGCGGCGCTCGACCATTGGCGAGCCCTGCCGCAGGACGCGAAGGCCAGCTTTCGTTTCCACCATGTCTCGACCGACGAGGTCTTCGGCTCGCTTGGCGCGGAAGGTCTGTTCAGCGAGACGACACCCTATCAGCCGACCTCGCCCTATTCTGCGTCGAAGGCCGCTTCCGACCATCTCGTGCGTGCCTGGCACCACACCTATGGGCTGCCTGTCGTGCTCTCCAACTGCTCGAACAATTACGGGCCCTATCACTTCCCGGAGAAGCTGATCCCGCTCGTCATCCTGAACGCGCTTGAGGGCAAGGAATTGCCGGTTTACGGCGATGGCGGTCAGGTACGCGACTGGCTCCATGTCGAGGATCATGCACGCGCGCTTTGCCTGATCGCGGTAACCGGACGCCCCGGCGAGAGCTATAATGTCGGCGGCAATGCTGAGCGCACCAATCTCGATGTGGTGCGCGCGATCTGCGGCCTGGTCGACAGCCTCGCCCCCGACACCGCTATCGGCCCGCGCGACACCCTGATCCGGTTTGTCGCCGACCGGCCCGGCCATGACCGTCGCTATGCGATCGACGCTTCAAAGATCGCCCGCGAGCTCAGCTGGAGCCCGCAGGAGAGCTTTGAGAGCGGGCTGGAGAAGACCGTTCGCTGGTATCTCGCCAATCCGGATTGGTGGGGCCGCATCCGCAACGGGCTTTATCGCGGCGAGAGGCTCGGCCTCTCGTGAATGAAGCGCCGATCCTGCTTTTTGGCGCCGGCGGTCAGCTTGGCCGCGAGTTGACGGCGCTGGCGCATGAGCGTGGCGTTCCGCTCGTCGGGCTGGCGCGGGCTGACGGCGACATCACGGACCGTGCGGCTGTGGCAAGGGCCTTGAAGACCCATCGCCCCGGCCTCGTGGTCAATGCTGCGGCCTTTACGGCGGTGGACCGGGCCGAGAGCGAGACGGTCGCCGCCTTCTCCGCCAATGCGGAAGGGCCCGCCATTCTTGCCGAGGCGACGGCCGAAGCCCGCATTCCGCTCCTCCATGTTTCGACGGACTACGTCTTCGACGGCAGCAAACCCGGGCCTTATGTCGAGAGCGACCCCGTCGCGCCGCTCGGTGCCTATGGTGCGAGCAAGAGCGAAGGAGAGGTCTGCATCCGGGCCCTGCAGCCGCACCATGTCATCCTGCGCACCGCCTGGGTCTACGGCGTCCATGGCGCAAACTTCCTGAAGACCATGCTGCGGCTTGCCGCAGAACGCGATGTCCTGCGCGTTGTCGCCGACCAACGCGGTTCTCCAACCGCGACACGCGACCTTGCCGAGGCGATCCTCGCCGTCCGCGCTGCGCTGATGGCCGGCGCCGAGCCCTGGGGCACCTACCATGTTGCCGGGCAGGGCGAGACGACCTGGCATGGCTTCGCCAGCGCCATCATTGCCGAGCAGGCCCGTTTCACCGGGCGGAGCCCGATCGTGGACGCGATCACGACTGCGGAATTCCCGACACCGGCGCGCCGTCCTGCCAATTCGGTGCTTGATTCCGCCCGGTTCGCCGCGATCTTTGGCTATCGCGCAAAGCCGTGGCAGGAACGCATGCGGGAGGTCGTGGCCACGTTGATGGCGCAGAGGGTACCATGAAGGGCAGCTGGCTGAACTGGCGAAGCTGACGGGCAAATCGAGCTACGGGCGGTATCTGGCAAAACTGCTCTGATCGCGGGCCTTCCTGCTCATGAGGATATGGAAATCGTTATGACCTGGTCGGCACGGCAGTACACGAAATTCGAGGATGAGCGGACCCGCCCGGTTCGCGATCTGCTTGCCCAGGTCCCGACGGACGCCGTGGCAAGCGCGGTCGATATCGGTTGCGGTCCCGGCAACTCGACCGAGCTTCTGCTGGCGCGTTTCCCCGACGCCGCGATCAGCGGGATGGATAGCTCTTCCGACATGATCGCGGCCGCCCGCAGGCGCCTGCCGGCGATCCCGTTCGAGGTTGCCGATATCGCCTCATGGCAGCCGGCCGCCCCCTATGACGTGATCCTGTCGAACGCCGTGCTGCAATGGCTGCCCGATCACGAAGTCCTGATGCCATCACTCATGGCCAAGCTTGCGCCGGGCGGCACGCTCGCCGTGCAGATGCCGGATAATCTCGACGAACCGGCCCATGTGCTGATGCGTGAGGTTGCCGCTGACGGGACCTGGGCCGGCAAGCTCGCCCCAGCGCTGCAGACGCGCGCGGCGCGCCATGGCGCTGACTGGTATTATCGGGCGCTGCGCGGCGGCACGACAAGGCTCGATATCTGGCGCACGACCTATCATCATCCACTCGCGGGCGGGGCTTCGGCGGTGGTCGAGTGGTTCAAGGGCGCCGCCTTGCGTCCGCTGCTCGATCTGCTCGACGAGGCCGAGCGCGAAGCCTTCCTCGCACGCTATCAGGGTCTCATTGCGCAGGCTTACCCCGCGATGCCGGATGGCACCGTGCTGCTGCCCTTCCCGCGGCTGTTCATCGTCGCGACACGCTAAAGCATCGGCCCGAAAAGTGGATTGCGGTTTTCGGGCAAGCCGATGCACTCACAGATGGTTAGATCACGTTTTCTGCATTTGGATAAAAGTGTCCAAATGCAGAAAACGTGATCGATTCTAATGGTTTAGAGCATGCTCTATGCGAAAACCGTTGCCATATTTCGCAGAATGCTCTGAGGCGCGAACGGCCCCTTACGCGTAGCGCATCGCAACTGCGCTGTGCATCCGCCGCAGCGCGGCGATGTCCAGTCCGGGCACGGCACCGTCGACAACCCGCCAACGCCCCGCGACCATGACACGATCGGCCCGGTTCGCGCCGCACAGCACCAGCGCTGCGACGGGATCATGCGCGCCGGAGAAGCGCAGCTCGTCGAGCCGGTACAGTGCCAGATCCGCCTGCATGCCGGGCGCGATCCGCCCGATATCGGAGCGCCCGAGGCATCGTGCCGAGCCTTCCGTCGCCCAGCGGATCACGTCGCGCGCAGTCACGGCGCTGGCACTCTTGTAGTGCAACCGGTTGATCAGCAGGGCGTGGCGCAGCTCTTCCATCAGGTTCGAGCCGTCATTGGAGGCTGAGCCGTCGACGCCGAGGCCGAGCGGCGAGCCGGCGGCCTCGAGTTCGCGTGTCCGGCAGAAACCGGAGGCGAGCACGCCGTTCGAGGTCGGGCAATGGCAGATGCCGACGCCGGCCCGGCCCAGCCGCTCGCATTCCTCGCAGGAGAAATGGATGCCATGCGCCAGCCAGGTCTTCGGCCGCATCCAGCCGGCATCCTCCAGAAGGTCGAGCGGGCGCTTGCCGTAGACCTGGAGGCAATAGGCCTCCTCATCCTGCGTCTCGGCGAGATGGGTGTGCAGCGGAGCATCGAAGCGCGCGGCGAGTTCAGCCGATTTCGCCATCAGCGCAGGCGTCACCGAGAAGGGAGAGCAGGGCGCCAGCGCGATCTGGATCATGCTGCCTGGCTTTGGATCATGGAACAGCGAGAGCACGCGCTCACTGTCGGCCAGGATCGTCTCCTCGTCCTGCACCACAGCATCCGGCGGCAGCCCACCATCCTTCTGCGACAGATTCATCGAGCCGCGCGAGACAGTCATGCGGATGCCGAGCGCGCGCGCCTCGTCGACCGCGATATCGACCGCGCTCTCCAGCCCTTTGGGGAAGAGATAATGGTGATCTGCCGCTGTGGTACAGCCGGAGAGCAGCAATTCGGTGAGTGCGACCCGCACTGCGAGCCTGAGATCGTCGGGCGTCAGCCGGGCCCAGAGCGGGTAGAGCGCCTTCAACCAGGGAAAGAGCTCACGGTCGATCGCGGCCGGATGGGCGCGTGTCAGCGTCTGGTAGAAATGGTGATGCGTGTTGATCAGCCCGGGCAGCACGACATGATCGGAGGCATCGAATGTCTCGTCGACCGGCTGTGCCGGAGCGCTGCCGGCGGCCAGCAGTTCGACGATGGCGCCATGCTCGACCACCACGCCGCCGCCGGCGTCCGCGGCGACGATGCCGAGCGGGTTCCTGATCCAGAGGCGCATGGCCGCTCCTTGCGAACGAGGCGTGGACGTCGCTCTTCAGTAGTGGAAGGCGGCAGAGGCGAGGAATAGACCGAACGTCTTCCGGCACATCAAGGGGGCGGGCGCAGACGGCCTATGTCGGCTTTCGACAGGCGAAGGGCAGGAATGTGCTCGAGAGTCCTCCGTTGAGGGACATCAGAACAAGGATATTAGCCAGCTCAAGCTCCTTTCCGCTGCGTGGGCAGACGTCTGCCTGCGCCGTGCAGTTGGTCGCAAGGAAGGCATCGTGCCGGGCGAGGAATTCGTCGCTCAGTCCTGTCTTTCCCCGCTTGGCGATGGCCGCACCATAGGCCTCCTTGTACCGAACGCATTTCTGCGTGGTCCAATCGACGTCGCGTTGGGCCTGCGCCGCGGCCTTGGGAGCTGCGCCCATGATCGTGGCCGACAAGGCGATCGCGGTCGCAGCTCGTCTTGAAAGAGAAGGCTTCATCGCATTCATGATTCCGAGATTCCCTGCCCAGGTCGATGACCTTGGGGGGGCAATTGGGGCGTTCCTGCGGCGTCGGATTCATGATGCCTTGGTACAGTCAATGCCAGGCGGCCGGCGTCGGCACGTGCGGACGAGAAGTCGGCGGCGCGCCGCGCTTCTCCTTGACGCCGCTGTCTTGATCCGCCATCGCTCCGGCGCATTCTGAACGGAGACCGACGATGAGCCTGACCGATCTCGCCGCCACCATCGATGCCGCCTGGGAAAACCGGGCAGAGATCGGCGTCAGCACCAAAGGGGCGGTGCGCGATGCCGTCGAGCAGGCCATCGAGATGATCGATTCCGGCCAGGCCCGCGTTGCCGAAAAACTGGGCGGCGAATGGGTGACGCATCAGTGGCTCAAGAAGGCCGTGCTGCTCTCCTTCCGTCTCAACGACAACAAGATCATCGCAGGGGGCCCGGGCGAGGGGGTGTTCTGGGACAAGGTTCCCTCGAAATTCGAGGGCTGGGGCGAGAATCGCTTCCGCGCCGCCGGTTTCCGCGTCGTGCCGCCGGCCGCCGTGCGCCGCGGCGCCTTCATCGCGCCGAACGTCGTGCTGATGCCGTCATATGTGAATATCGGCGCCTATGTCGATTCAGGCACCATGGTCGACACCTGGGCGACCGTCGGCTCCTGCGCGCAGATCGGCAAGAACGTGCACCTGTCTGGCGGCGTCGGCATCGGCGGTGTGCTTGAGCCGCTTCAGGCCAACCCGACCATCATCGAGGACAACTGCTTCGTCGGTGCCCGCTCCGAGGTGGTCGAGGGCGTGATCGTGGGCGAGGGTTCGGTGATCTCGATGGGCGTCTTCATCTCGGCCTCGACCAAGATCATCGATCGCGCCACCGGTCAGGTCCATATCGGCAAGGTGCCGCCCTATTCGGTGGTGGTGTCCGGGTCGCTTCCCGGCAAGCCGCTGAATGATGGAACGCCGGGCCCCTCGCTCTACTGCGCCGTGATCGTCAAGACGGTCGATGCCCAGACCCGCGCCAAGACCGGAATCAACGAGCTGCTGCGGGACTGATACGCGCTGAGACCCCGGCAGAGGCATAGCGCAGCCGGGGTCCTCGTCAGCGGTAACGAATGGATCCCGGGCCTCGCTCTGGCTGCCCGGGATGACGTCGCCTCAAGGGTGTGCTTCAGCCCACGGGCGAGGGTGCTTCGCCGGCCGTCGGGGTTGCTGTCGCGCCGGGCGTCGAAGGATGTTCGACCGCCCCAGGTGAAGCCGAGATCGCGTCGCGCAGGGCTTGTTCGCGGGTGTGGTCGAGCGATGTCTTCAGCACCACGCCACCCGTGCCCTTGATCGCTTCCAGCACCTTGTCGCCGGTCATCTTGCGGATCAGCAGGAAGAGCGCGGCGTTGCCCGGCTGCAGGCTGGTCGAGAGTTCCTTCATGAAACCGTCATTGACACCGTAATCGGTCAACGCACCACCGAGTGCGCCGGACGCCGCGCCGATTGCAGCGCCGAACACCGGCATCAGGAAGATCGCGCCGATCAGCAGGCCCCAGAAGCTGCCCGAGACCGCCCCGAGCGCGGTGGTGTTCATGAGCTGGTTCAGTTTGATCTTGCCGCCCTCATGCATGACCGCGATCGCCGCGTCGCCGAGCTCGATCAGGTATTCCTTCTGCAGGGAGATGACTTTCTGGCGCATCTCCTCGGCCTTGGCCTCGGTCGGGTATACGATGACGACGAGATCGGACATGGGGCTCTCCTTTGGCGGGCAAACTCAACCTGCCGCGCGGCTGTGACAGAGTTGCGGCAATGCGAGATTGCGCTCCGGTTTAGCCTGCCGGCAACCCCGCCGGTTTGATGCTCGTCAAACGCGGACGAGGATGCTTGTCCCGCCCTATTCGCCTGCGATTTCCTTCGCAGCCTCGATGGCGCGGCCGCGCAGCGGCATTTCCTTCATCCTGAACAGGAAGAACAGGGCCAGTGCAAAGCCCGCGAACGTCGCTGCGAAGACATATTGGAACAGCATGATCATGGTGGCGCGGTCCGCCGTTCCGCTCCGTAGGGTCTCGGCCGTAACACCCGAGCCTGCCCCGATGCCGCCGAGGACGATCGCTCCGAATACGGCGACGATCAGCGCCCCGCCGATCTGGCGAAAGAAGTTCGCCGTCGCCGTCGTCGTGCCGAGCTGGTGCGGCTGGACGGCATTCTGGATCGAGACGGTGGCGACCGGCAGCAAGGTGCCGAAGCCGAGGCTGATTACCGCCAGCACGATACCGAAGGGGATGAGCGACATCCGGCCGGCGAAGGCGATCAGCAATGCGGTACCGATCAGGGCGATGCAAAGTCCTGCAACCGGTACGCGCTTGTAGTGCTTGAGGAGGGTCATTGCCCGTCCCGATGCGGTCGCGCCGATGACGGTGCCGCAGGTCAGCGGGATCAATCCCATGCCGGAATTGGCGGCCGAGAGCCCGGCGACCGTCTCGAAATAGAGCGGCAGATAGATGGTGAGCCCGATGAAGGTGCCCATGCCGAAGCCGGCGGCGATCGTGCCCATCCGCACCACCGGATTGGCCAGGATCGCGAGCGGGATCAGCGGCTCCTCTGCGGTCTTGAGACGCATGGCGAATGCGATCCAGAGCAGTGCCGACAGGCCGACCAGCCCGAGGATCGGCGCCGAGGCCCATGGATAATGCACGCCACCCCAGGAGAGCGCGAGCAGCAGCGTCACCGTTGCGCTCGTCATCAGCCCGGCGCCGAGGAAATCGAGTTTGTGCGGTCGCTCATGCCGCGGCAGGCGCTTCAGCGCCTTGTCGGTCATCAGGTAGGCGAAGAGCCCGAGCGGCAGGTTGATCCAGAAGATCACCGACCAATGCAGCGCCTCGGAGATCACCCCGCCGAGCACCGGTCCGAGCAGCGAGGAGGAGAAGAAGACGCTGGCGATATAGACCTGATATTTGCCGCGCTCCTTCGGCGGCACCATGTCGCCGATGATGGTCTGCGCCATCGAGATCAGCCCGCCGCCACCGAGCCCCTGGACGAAGCGCGCCACCACCAACAGCCAGAGGGACGATGCCAGTGCGCAGGCAACCGAGCCGACGATGAAGATCACGATGCCGGCGAGCAGCGTTACCCGCCGCCCATGGATGTCGGCGACCTTGCCGTAGAGCGGCGTCACCGCGGTCGAAGCCAGCAGATAGGAGGTCACGACCCAGGGCAGATGCGTAACGTCGCCGAGCTCGCGCCCGATCGTCGGCATGGCGGTGGCGACAATAGTCTGGTCCAGCGCGGCCAGGAACATGGCGAGCATGATGCCAATGATGATGGAGCGGATATCCGCTTCCGACAGAGCCGGCTTCTGCTCATCGGTCTCGACACGCTTGTCCATCGATCTGCAACGCCTGCCCTGTGTTTGGGGAATGGCGAACTGTAGGATTCCATTGGTCCATGCGCCAGCGGCGCGCGCGCAAGGCAGGGCTGTGAACCAGGGCGGTCACGGATTTGTGTCGTGCCGATTGCGCATAGAGAATAGGCAATGAGGTGGGCATGACCTGCGGCTGGCCTGGGACGTTGACCGCAACGGCGCTGTTCACACGGTGATGAAGGTCAAGCCGGGAGGCGACGCTGAGCGGTCGCGCAGCAGAAGCGGATTGCCCCTGCCAATCGGCCGCAAGCTCCGGCCGCCTGGCGTGCATGACGGTCATTCCAGCCAGGCCCGGCCGGTGACGGTGACAAGCGCGTGACGCCCGCCTATCGTAATATCCATGCTGCCATAGCGCCAAACATTCCGTCAGGTGGAGCTGGACGAGCCGCTCGCGAGGGCGATGCGCGCTGGCCGGGTTCGCCGCCAATCACGGTCGCCAGCTTCAGGGGCTGCGGCCGCCTCGCTGCCGTTCCCCGGACATCGCCTGTTCAGGGACGAGCATTACTCCCCCCAAAGCCCAGCCGCCGGAGACCGCACCATGTCGCATGCCCTGCAATTCTACATCGATGGCCAATGGGTCCAGCCGATGGGCAACAAGACCCTCGAGGTCATCGACCCCTCGACCGAGGAGGCCTTTGCCACCATCGCGCTCGGCACCGAGGCCGACGTCGACAAGGCGGTCGCTGCTGCACGCGCCGCCTTCCCGGCCTTTGCCGCGACGTCGAAGGCGGAACGCCTCGCCCTGATGCGCCGCCTGCTCGAGGCCTACAAGGCGCGCTATGCCGATATCGCGGACGCGCTGTCGCAGGAGATGGGTGCGCCGAAGGATCTGGCGCATCGTGCACAGGCCGGAATGGGCACCGCGCATCTCGCCAAGATGATCGAGACGCTCGAGAGCTTCGAGTTCGAGGAGCTGCGCGGCACGACGCTGATCGCCAAGGAGCCGATCGGCGTCGTCGGCATGATCACGCCCTGGAACTGGCCGCTGAACCAGATCATGTGCAAGGTCGCGCCGGCTCTCGCGGCGGGCTGCACCATGGTGCTGAAGCCAAGCGAGATCGCCCCGATGAACGCGATCATCTTCGCGGAGGTCATGCACGAGGCGGGCGTGCCGAAGGGCGTGTTCAATCTCGTCAATGGCGATGGCCCGACGGTCGGCGAGGCGATTTCGCGCCATCCGCAGGTCGATATGGTCTCGTTCACCGGCTCGACCCGCGCCGGCATTCTGGTCGCCAAGGCGGCAGCCGACACCGTCAAGCGCGTGCATCAGGAACTCGGCGGCAAGTCGGCGAACATCATCCTCGACGATGCCGATCTGAGCTATGCGGTGAAGCTCGGCGTCGAGAGCGTGATGCGCAACAGCGGCCAGTCTTGCAACGCGCCGACCCGGATGTTCGTGCCGGCGGAGCTGCATGACAAGGCGGTCGCAATCGCCAAGGCAACGGCCGAGCCGCTCAAGGTCGGCGCTGCTTCGGCGGAAGGCACCTGGCTCGGGCCGGTCGTCAGCGAGACGCAGTACAACAAGATCCAGGCACTGATCGAGGCCGGCATCAAGGATGGCGCCGATCTCGTCACCGGCGGTCCGGGTCGCCCCGAGGGGCTCAATCGCGGCTATTTCGTCCGCCCGACCGTGTTCGCCAATGTCACGGACGACATGACGATCGCGCGCGAAGAGATCTTTGGGCCGGTGCTCTCGATTCTGCCCTATCGGACGGAAGAGGAGGTCGTCACCCGCGCCAATGACACGCCTTACGGGCTTGCGTCCTATGTCCAGTCCGGTTCGCTGGAACGTGCCCGCAAGGTCGCGGCGCAGATGCGCAGCGGCAATGTCTACATCAACTACCCGGCCTGGGATGCTGGCGCCCCCTTCGGTGGCTACAAGCAATCGGGCAATGGCCGTGAATATGCCGATTTCGGCCTCGAGGAATTCCTCGAGATCAAGGGCACGGTCGGCTACGCCACGGCCTGATCCGGGCGGCTTGCCGCATCCCTTCCGGTTGAGGGGATGCGGTGAAGCCAAGATGGTGGATGCGGATCGAGATCGTGTCTCGATCCCGGCAGTCGGACGACGCGGGTCTCGGCTTGCATCTGGTCGTACAGGGGCGGCTTCGGCGTCCAAGCCTCTGTGAGAGTTGCCCCGGCGAGCCCCTGTTTGCCAAAAGGGGCGTGTGCATCACTGCGCACGCCCTTTCTCGTCTCTGCGCGGCATGGAAGGCGCATTCCGCTCCCGCTGTTGAGGCCGTGCACCAATGATCCTGAGATGGCGCGCAATCGACGCGCCTCCGCAAGCAGCCGGGCAGTGAAGCGCTCGTTGGCATATGCTCTGCGGTCTTGACCCAGGGCCAACCAGTCGGGAGCGGCGTGCTGCGCTTTGGGAGAGGTTCTCGAAGATCTGCTTAGGGTGGGCTGGTTAGTAAAGGTGCCGCCGCTGAGCGCTTTCCAGGAAGTCGGTCAGACCCCGCCACTCCCGAGCATGGCGATCATGGCGACGCTTCAGTGGTAAATTTATGCGCCGTATGCAGGTTTATCTACGCTATAAGATCACCGAGAGTGCGAAATAACATCACAATTCGCGGTTGATATATTTTCGTCGGAGAACGTGCCGTAATTGTGCGTGTCGATTATTTATCAGGATTCGAAATATTCCGGGCGCCGGACGCTTTCGACTCGATGCGGCCATGTGATGTGAATGGCTGTTCAAATTCCCGAATGAAATAGGTTACTAATTTCTTGACAATTTTATGAATTCCCTTGCGGAATGCATTCGCTATTGGGCGTTGAAGACCCAGGGGGGCGCATGCGGCCGCTACGAAGTTATCCTCGTGCCATCACGGGGCTGGCGGCCTTGTCGACGGTGAGTTGGTTTGCGCTTGGCGTGACGCCGTCACTGGCTCAAACAGCATGGCAAGGCGCTTCTCCCGACTGGCATACAGCGTCGAACTGGTCGCTGGGGGCCGTTCCAACTGGCGCTACGACAGTGACCATCGGCTCTGGCTCGCTGATTGCGCCGTCCATTACTGCTGCCGGGGCGTCCGCAAACCTGCTGCACATTGGCGCGATCGGCATGACATCATCGCTGACGGTGTCGCCCGGCGGCTCGCTCACCGCGGCCGCAACGACCGTCGCAAACCTCGCCGGAGAGGTGGGATCGGCCAACCTGATCGGCGGGGCCTGGTCCGGCGACTACCTCTATGCCGGCTACAGGGGCCAGGGCAGCTTCGCCGCTTCGGGCGGTGCGGCGGCAAATTTTGCGGCTTTCGTGACGACCGGCTCCTTCGCCGGCTCTGCCGGAACGATCACGCTCTCGGGAGCAGGGACCACCTGGTATAATGGCAACGGCCATATCGTCGGCGAATCCGGGCAAGGCACCTATCAGGTTCTCGCCGGCGCCAAGGCCGATGACCGTGCGATCACCGCCGGCTACAACGCGACGGGTGTGGGCGCGGTCACCGTCAGCGGCGCTACCTGGAATATCCGCGGCACGTTGATGGGTGGCTACGCGGGACGCGGCGATATCGTTATCTCCAATGGCAGTTCGGCTGCGGTAACGGTCAATACGAATTTCGGCGAGTTTGCGTCCGGCCGGGGTTCGCTCACCATCGATGGCGCCGGCACAAAGCTGAAGGTCGGGGGCTATTCGGTCTTTGGCATGAGCGGCCAGGGCAGTGGCCTCGTCTCGAACGGAGCTGTTGTCCAGACGAACCAGGGCATCCTCGCCTGGCAAGCTGGCTCTCGCGGCGATTTGAGAGTGACGGGCGCGAATTCCCAGTGGCTCGGCACCACCTACCTGATGGTCGGGAATCTCGGCGTCGCCGAAGCAACGATCGACAATGGCGGCACCGTGCGTATCGATGACGGCCGCGGCATGCTTGTCATCGCCAACAGTGCCGGCTCGACCGGGACCGTCAATATCGGTGCAGCGGCAGGAGCAGTCGCCCGCGCTCCCGGCTTCATCGAGGTGGCGGAAATCCGCCTCGGACGCGGCTCCGGGCGGCTCGTGTTCAACCATACCGCTTCGAATTATACGGTTGGCGCAACGATTACCGGCACTGGAGCGATCCTGCATGAAAGCGGGACCACGACCCTGAGCGGCATAAACACCTTCCGTGGGACGACGACGGTGAACGGCGGTTCGTTGATCGTGAACGGATCGCTAGCGGCCTCTTCGGGGCTGACCGTTGCGGCGGGTGCGCGGCTCGGCGGGTCCGGTCAGTTGCCCTCGACGGTGGTGAACGGCACGCTGGCGCCGGGCAATTCGCCGGGAACGCTGACGGTCAACGGCACCCTGACAATGGGCGCGGGCTCGGTCTATGAGGCCGAGATCCAGGGCGCGGTCGCAGACCGGGTCAATGTCACGGGCACCGCGAGCCTCGCAGGGACGCTCAGGTTGGTGGCACTTGGCGGCCCCTATTCCTTCACGACGCGCTATACGCTGCTCTCGGCGCAAGGCGGGCTCGGCGGGACGCGCTTCGGCACGCTCGATTCGACCGGCCCCTTCGGAGCCGGCATCGCCACCAGCCTGGCCTATACCGCAAACGACGTGATGCTGACCCTTGCGCCAAAGCCGCTGGCCGGCTTCGTCGCATCGCTCTTGAACGCCTTTTCGGTTGCCGCAGGCCTCGATCGGGCGGTGGCGGGCGGAGCCGATCCGTCGGCGCTGTTCGGCATCTACAACCTGCCGGCCGCAGCAATCCCCGGGGCGGTGAACCAGCTTTCGGGCGAGGCGCATACCGCAGCGCCGGCAATGGCGGTCTCGGCCGCCGACCAGTTCCTGCGTGCGATGCTCGATCCCTTCGCGGCGGGCCGCGGCAGCGCGGGGGCTGCTCCCGGCGAAGCCTCCTTCTCCGGCCTCGTCCGCAAGGGCGCCGACGCACCGACCGCGCCGGCTTTCCTCGATCCGCCGCCATACACCGTCTGGGGCGCAGCCTTCGGCTCGGTCGGCCGCACCGACGGATCGACCAGGGTCGGCTCGGCCAAGAGCGATCTCGACGATGCCCATCTCGCCGTCGGCGCCGATTTTCGGATCATGCCCGGCACGGTTGCGGGCTTTGCGGTCTCCGGCGGCAGCGCCCGGTCCTCGCTCGCCGGCGGTCTCGGCAAGGCCGAGGCCGATGTCTTCCAGGCCGGCCTCTACGGCACGACCCGGCTCGGGCCGGTCAATCTTGCCGCTGCCTTCGGCTATGGCCGGCTCGAGAACGAGATCAAGCGCAGTATCCCGGTGCTCGGCAGCGCATTGTCCTCGTCCTATGCCACCACCGCCTGGAGCGGCCGGCTGCAGGCGAGCGCCGCGGTGCTGTCATGGAACGGCCTGACGCTCTCGCCGCTGGCGGCGCTGCAGGCGATCCAGGCCCGCAGCCCGGGCCTGATCGAGGCGAACTGGGCCGGGGCCAATGCCGGCGCGCTGGCGCTCGCCCGGCGCAACGACATCACCTCGCGCAGCGAGCTTGGCCTGCAGCTCGATTATGCCAATAGCCTGAACGGGTTGCCAGTCGCCGGCTATCTCCGGGCGAGCTGGGCGCATTACTACCAGCGTGACGCCGGTCTCTCCGCCTCGATTGCCGGCCTGACCGGCTCAGGCTTCGCGGTCGAGGGGGCCAGGCCCGCCCGCAACAGCGCGCTGCTCGCCGCCGGGCTCGACCTCAGGCTCAGCCCCTCCGTCACGCTCGGCGCCCGGCTCGACGGCGAACTCTCCGGCTCCACCAACCGCCTCGGCGGCCAGGCCCAGGTCAGGGTCAGCTTCTAGATCATCGGACCGGATATCGTATCCAGTCCGATGATCTAACCCTTTGTCTTTGCATCGGCTTCCCCGAAAAATCCCAATCCACTTTTCGGGCCGATGCTAAGGCGCGGGCATTCCGGCCGCGTGCATGAGCTCGGTCGAATGACAGCCATCGGAGTTGCAGCCGAAGGCTGCCCGCGCTTAAACGCAGCATGCGCCAGGCCCTGCTGATCGTGGACGTGCAAGCCAGCTTTTCGCCGCCGGAATGGCTGATCCAGGGTATTGCGGCTGTCGTAGCCGGTATGCCCTCAGTCGCGACGGTCGAGAGGCATGACGAGGCAGTGACGCCTTTCGAGCGTCAGTTGGGCTGGAAACCCGGCCTGTCGGACGAGAGCCTGGTTCCCGCCGATCGCGTCTTCGTCAAGCACGGCTATCTGCCGCCGGCCGCGATGATCGACCATCTCCAAGGCATGCAGCTGGAGCGTGTGCTGGTCTGCGGCCTGCAGGCCGACACCTGCGTCCTCGCCGCCGGCTTTGCCCTCTTTGATGCCGGGCTCAGTCCGGCGCTCCTGAGTTGGTTGACCGTCGGCTCCTCCTTGGATCGTTCCGGCGAATTGGGTGTCCGGCTCTGGCGCCACCATTTCGGTGCGGTGATCCTGAGCCCTGATGAGCTTCTGGCGGGTTAGCGCGGCCTTGGCTCCGATCCGGCTCGATGTAGCATGACGAAGCATTAATGCCCGCGTCATCGAACAGATCGGCCCGCCTCCCTATGCGGAGTGTGCTCGGTGTTTCGCTTTCAGGACGCGTCGCGTGAGTGATCTGACGCGATACCGATCGCCTGGCCTCGAGTGCAGGTCGAAGCAGTGAATGCTCCCTGCGCGCGTCGTTACTCGTACCGGGAATACCCGGGCGAGGCCTCGGCCCGCGGGAGGAGGCGCCGTGATGGGGAGATAGCGGCGCCTCCTCTTCGATCGCGCATGGAGCGGTCGGCATCTCGAGGCCGGCGAGCCTGGCGGCATGACGTGTGTCGCGCTGGGCTCAGCGTCGTCCCGACTGGGGGCGCTGGGCGGCCATCACCCAAGAAAAAAGGGCCACGCCAAAGGCGCAGCCCGAAGTCTAGGGAGGAAACGCCCAAGGAGGGCGCCACAGCATCTCTGCTGCGGTGCACAGGAGATAGGGCGGCACTCTCGCGACTGCAAGAGGAAAAGGGCAGTATCGCTGCCCTTTTTTCAGGCGGCCTGCTCAGCCTTGCTGCACGGCCGCGGGATCCATCCACATCACCTCCCAGACATGGCCGTCGAGATCCTGGAAGCCGTGGCCATACATGAAGCCGTGGTCCTGCGGTTTCGCATAGGTCTTGCCGCCGGCGGCGACCGCAGCATTGACCATCGTGTCGACATCGGCGCGGCTTTCGCGCGACAGGCAGGTCAGGACCTCGGTGACCTTGGTCGCGTCGGCAATCGGCTGCGGTGCAAAGCCTGCGAATTTCTCGTGCGTCAGCAGCATTGCGAAGATGGTGTCACTGATCACCATGCAGGCGGCGGTGTCATCGGTGAATTGCGGGTTGAAGTTGAAACCGAGCGCCTTGAAGAAGGCCATGGACTTCTGCAGGTCCTTCACCGGCAGGTTGACGAAGATCATCTGGGGCATGGTCGTTCCTTGCTTGTTTTTGGTGGTGTGGGTTGGGAAACGGCCGCCGCCATAGGCGGTAGCAGTCAGGGCTGGGACAGTGCCCTGAGATCGTGCCGGAAACGGTCAGGATCCGTCCCGGGCAAGAGCGCGTCGACCTCGCGGTGGATGCGCTCCCAGGTCGGGACGGCGAGGAGGAGCAATGCATGCCCGGCTGGCTGCAATGTCAGCAGCCGGCTGCGCCGATCATCCGGATCGCTGTCGACCGAAACGAGACCGCGCCGCTCGAGCGGCTTGAGCGCCGCCGTCAGGGTGGTGCGGTCCATGGCAAGGAGGTTTGCCACCGGGCCGAGGCTCGGTGGTTGCGGGCGATTGAGCGACATCAGCAGCGAGAATTGCTGGTTCGTCAGCTCAAACGGTCGCAAAGCCTCGTCAAAGCGCCGCGCAAGTGCCCTGGCTGCCCGCTGCACATGCAGGCACAGGCAATGGTCCCGCACATGCAATGTGGTCTCGAAGGGCAGTCGGTTCTCGGCGGAAAGGGGGATGGGCTTTGACATGAAGTTTTTATGTTGATATCAACTTATCTTGTCAAGAGGGGCGTTTCTGAAGGAGGAAGGCCATGCAGCAACACCCGGTTGTTTCACGCGAGGACTGGCTTGCCGCGCGCAAGGTTCTGCTCGCCCGCGAGAAGGAAGAGACGCGTCTGCGCGACGCGGTGAATGCCGAGCGAAGCGCCTTGCCCTGGGTCCGGGTCGAGAAGAACTATGTCTTCGACACCCTGACAGGGAGGCGGCGGCTGGCGGAGCTGTTCGACGGGCGCAGCCAGCTGATGATCTATCATTTCATGTTCGGGCCGGAATGGGAGGCAGGTTGCCCCGGTTGTTCCTTCCTGGCTGATCATCTCGACGGCACGCTGGCGCATCTGAACAATCACGACGTGACATTGGTCGCAGTTTCGCGCGCGCCGCTGCAGAAGATCGAGGCCTATAAGCGTCGCATGGGCTGGCGCTTCCCCTGGGTCTCGTCCCATGGCAGCGACTTCAATTTCGACTACCACGTCTCGTTCACGCCCGAGCAGCTCAAGGGGGAGAGCGTCCGCTACAATTTCACCGATACGCCGGTGGGCAATGCGCATGACGAACTGCCCGGACTGAGCTCATTCATCCGCAACGAAGCCGGCGAGGTGTTTCATACCTATTCGAGCTATGCGCGGGGCCCGGAGGAGCTGATCGGCACACTGATGATCCTCGACCGCGCCCCCAAGGGCCGCAATGAGGACTCGACCATGAGTTTCGTCAAGCGCCACGACGAGTACGAGACGGTGCCGATGGCCGCAGCCTGCTGCGCGTGATTGAAGGCCTGGTGCGCCCGGAACCCGGGCGTCACCCGGCCGATGAGAAGCGCAGGACCGGGGTCCATGCCAGCCTTGAACCATCCAGGTTCGGGCACGGCCCCCGGGGCTCTCTTCACCGCCCCGTCCGGCGGCGAGGCCAGAATGGCTCACCCCCGCGCCACGCTCGCGCGCTTCACGATGCCGGCCAGTTCCGGCGATGGATCGAGCGTGCCGAAGACATAACCCCAGTCGGCATCGAGCCTGGAGCGGCAGAAGGTCTCGAACACCGCCTCGTCCGCGTGCTTCTTCAGCTCCGAGGCCTGCAGCGCATAGGCCATCAGGTTGGCGAGCCGGCGGCCATGGCCGTCGTCATTGCGCGGTTTGGCCACCTCGTCGTCGAGCCTGTCGAGCCAGCGGTCGAGCGCACGGTTGACGCCCCGAGCGGAGCCGAGCTCGGCCATGAAGGCCTCCTTCGTATGTGGATCGCGGTTGAACGAGCGCAGGACGTCCATGCACATCATGTTCGAGGTGCCTTCCCAGATCGCGTTCAGCGGCGCCTCGCGATAGAGCCGTGCCATCGGGTTCTCCTCGATGAAGCCGTTGCCGCCATGGCATTCCAGCGCCTCGACGACGAAGGCGGCCGCGCGCTTGCAGTTCCAGAATTTCGCCAGCGGTGTCGAAACCCGTGCGACATGCCGCTCCTGCTCGCTGCTCTCCATCGCGTCCGTTGCGGCGGCGACGCGGAAGGCCATCAGGGTCGAGGCTTCGGAGTCGATTGCGAGATCGGCAAGAATATTGGTCATCATCGGCTGTTCGGCCAGCGAGGAGCCAAAGCCCCTGCGCGATTGTGTGTGGTTGAGCGCCAGGGTCAGCGCCTGCCGCATCAGCCCCGCCGAGCCGATGGCGAAATCCAGCCGGGTCAGATGGGCGTGGCCGAGGATCTCGCGGATGCCGTGCCCCTCTTCGCCGACCAGCCAGCCCAGGCACTCGCGGAATTCGACCTCCGACGAGGCGTTCGAGCGGTTCCCCGCCTTGTCCTTCAGCCGCTGGATCTGCAGCCGGTTGCGGCTGCCATCCGGCAGGAAGCCGGGGGCGAAGAAGCAGGAGACGCCGCTCTCGCTGCGCGCGAGTGTGAAGAACCCGTCCGATTGCGGGACCGAGAAGAACCATTTGTGTCCGGTGATCAGATAGACGCGCCCCTCCGGCGTATCCTCCAGATAGCGCGCGGTCGTCTGGGTCTGCCGGAGGTCCGATCCGCCCTGCTTCTCGGTCATCGCATAGCCGATGCTCGCCCCTGTCTTCTGTGAGACCGGGAGTGGGCGCTTGTCATACTGGCCAGAGGTGATCTTCTCGCGCCAGAGCGAGAACTCAGGCTGGGCCAGGCCCGGCCAGGCGGCATAGGTCATGCCGGTCGGGCAGCCGACCCCATGTTCGATCTGGTTCCAGACATAGGAGAGGACGCCACGCGCGACATGGCCGTTCGGCTCCGTCGTCGTCCAGGCCAGCGAGGGCACCTCGTGCCGGAAGGCGAGCGCCATCAATTCGTGCCAGGCTGGATGAAATTCGACCCAGTCGATGCGGTTGCCGAAGCGATCATGCGTCCTGAGTTCCGGCGTAAACCTGTTGGCGAGACGCGCCAGATCCTGCACCGTCTCATCGCCGGCATGGGCGCCGAGCGCCATCGCTCTGCCTGCAACCCAGGGAGCCTGGCGCGTGACGACGCCCTGCAGCACCGCGTCGTCGGAGAAGGCGTTCCAGCCCGTGGCTGGGCGCGCCTGGTTCAGCACCTGATGGGTCGAGGCAAGGGCGTGCACGGTCATGTTGGTCCTCTGGTCAGGTCCGGCGCGCCGGCTATCCCGTCCCGGGACGGGGAATGAAGGGGATCAGAGGCTGACGGGTTGCGCTATTCAGCCGCTTCGCGCGGGGCCCCGCCCGGCATTTCCGGCACCTCGCAACCGGCGACACAACAGCGCCCAGGCTGCTTCGAGACCCTGCCGCCATCGGCGAGGACGCCCCGTCCGAGCAGGCTCTCGACCAGTTCGACCTTCTCCGCCACCGGGTAGTTGCGCCAGATCTCGCGCTTCATCGCTTCCGGCGAGCCGCCGCCATGCAGCGAGATCACCGAATACCAGCCGGCCTCCTTCGAGACGGTGAGATCCTCGATGAAGCGCGCGACCTCGGCGCGCTGCGCGTGCGGGATATCGGGGCGGCCCGCGAGCACGGCAGACAACGAGGCAGCGGTCTCGGGATTATGGTCCTCATCCGGGCCTGGCAGCGCCACGATCAACCCGCCCGATACGTAATGGGCGATGCGGTGCATGTCGTAGATCTGCGTGGCCAACAGCAGCTTGCCGATATTGGAGAAGACGCTGTCAGGCATCACCGAGCCTGCTGGATCTTTCTGGCAGTAGACGGAGGCCGCGACACCGCAGGCGAAAAATCCTTCGGTGATCTTGATCAACTCGACCATCTGTTCGCGGACATGGCCGTGGCGCTCGGTATCGAGCCCGTTGGCCTCGATCATCAGTGCGCCGGCGCCGATCAGGAGATCGCCGAACCCGGCTCTGGCGCCGATGCAGGAATGGCGGTGATGCGTCGCGTAGCTCGTGGTCAGGAAGCCGCCTTCCTCGGTCTCGCCGGCAAGGAAGACGCGGTCCCATGGCACGAAGACATCGTCGAACATCACGACGCCGGTCGACTGGCCGTATTGCGACGAGAATTTCGCGGCTCGATCTCCGGGGCGTCCGGCAGGTCGCGCTACGATGGTGACGCCCGCGGCATCGCAGGGCACGGCGCAGCAGACCGCGAAATCCTCGTCGCCCGGCACGTGGGTTCGGCAGGGCATCACCAGGAATTCGTGCATATAGGGCGCGCCGGTGACGATGGCCTTGGTGCCGCGAATGACGATGCCGTCCTTCCGCCGCTCCTTGATGTGAACATAGGAATCCGGGTTCGCCTGTGCGCCCGGTCGCTTCGAACGGTCACCCTTGGCGTCGGTCATGGCGACGCCGAGCGTCAGGTCCTTGTCCTGAACCTCGTGCAGATAGGCGCGGAAGCGTTGCGCATAATCGGTGCCGTGACGGGCGTCGGTGAGCGCTGTCGCCTGCCAGAGCGCATTCAGCGCATCATGGCTGAGATAGCGCTGGGCGCAGCCCGAGATATTGCAGACCAGCCGAACCGCCTCGAGCTTGGCGAGCAGGTCGCCGGAGCTTTCGTTGATGTGCAGCATGCGGTTGACGGTCTTGCCGGAGCTTGTCTGCCGCGCCGTCATCACCGGGAGATGGGCCTCCTGATGGGCGAGGTCGTAGGTGATCCCGACCGCGTTGATGCCCGGAGCGAGCAAGGGCTCGTCAGCCACGCTCTCGACACGCTGGCCGTTGACGAAAACCCGCGGATGATAGGCGCGCAGCGACTCGCGGTAGCCCGCAGCATCCATCAGCATGGGCGTGTCCTCTTGATATTTGAGTGTTGCCCGTAAAATTGAACGCCGTTAGAATTTTCGTCAACTCAAATCTGGAGCGATGCTGAGGTGGCAGTGGCCGAGACGATGCGAGGTCGCCGCAAGCGGGCGGTCACGGAACTCAGGCGCGGGCTGATCCTCGACGCCGCACGCACGATCTTCGAGCGCGATGGGTTGGATGGCGCCTCGCTGCGCGGCATCGCGGCTGAGGCCGGCTACACGCCGGCGGCGCTCTACTTCCATTTCGATTCCAAGGAGGCGCTCTATGCCGAGGTCCTTGGCCAGTCGCTGTCGGCACTGCGCGACCATGTCGACAAGGCGGTCGAAGGGGCTGCTACGCCGGAAGCCCGCTTCCGCCTGGCAGCGCTCGCCTTCTTCGATTTCTATGCGGCTCATCCCAGGGATCTCGATCTCGGCTTCTACCTGTTCCGTGGCGGCATGCGCCCCCATGGGCTCGGCCGCGAGCGGGACAAGGCCCTGAACGAGGCCCTGGAGGCGGGGCTCTCGCCAATCAGGCACGCGGTCGAACAGATGGGCCGCGATCAGGAGACGGCACGGCTGGCCATGGCCGATGCCTTCGCCCATGCTTCGGGCGTGCTGTTGCTCGCCCATACGCAGCGGCTGAGGATGTTCGGGGCGCAGGCGCGCGCCCTGATGGAACGCTATGTCGATGTCCAGATCGGACAATTGCTGATGAAGGGAGAGCGTCCATGACACTGCTGAAGGTCGAGCGCGCCCGCCTCGTCATCATCGATTTTCAGGCGCGCCTGATGCCCGTGATCCATGACGGGCCGCGCATGGTCGCGAATGCACGACGGCTCGTCGAGGCGGCGGCCCTGCTCGATGTTCCCGTGGTGATGACCGAGCAGAACCCGGCCGGGCTCGGCAGCACGGTGCCGGAACTGTCGGGCGCCGGTCCGGTGGTGACCAAGATGAGCTTCGATGCCTGTGCCGAACCGGCCTTTCTCGGCGCGCTGGAAGAGGACGAAGAGCTGATTGTCTGCGGTTGCGAGGCGCATGTTTGTGTCGGCCAGACGGTTCTTGGGCTGCTGACGCAATGGCGCCGCGTCCTCGTGGTGCAGGACGCGATCGGCTCACGCGCTGCGGAGAACAAGGAGGCTGCGATCCGGCGCATGTCCGCTCATGGCGCCGAGATGGTCACGACCGAGATGGTCCTGTTCGAATGGCTGCGGACGGCGGAACACCCGCAATTCCGCGCCGTGTCCAAGCTGATCAAATGAGGATGCGAATGACCAAGCCTGCCATCTGGTATTTCGACCTCATCTCACCCTTTGCCTATCTGGCATTGACGAAGCTCGACGCGATTGAAGAGCTGCGGCCTGTCGTGATGAAGCCGATCGTCTTTGGTGCCGTGCTCAAGCATTGGGGCCAGCTCGGCCCGGCCGAGATCGCGCCGAAGCGTGTCCACACCTATCGTCTCGCGACGCACCTGGCCCAATCGCTGGGCGTGCCCTTCCGCTTCCCGCCGAGCCACCCGTTCAACCCGCTCGCCATGCTGCGCCTGTTGACCGCGCTCGATGGGCAGAAGGGCGCGGTCCGCGAAGCCTTTCGGCTGATCTGGGGGCAGGGGCGCGACGGTAACGATCCAGCCGTGCTGGCCGAGGTGGCGGCCGCGGCCGGAGATCCTGCTGCGCTCGGCCGTATCGGCGAACAGCCGGTCAAGGATGCGCTGCGCCTGGCCACGGAAGAGGCCGTCGCGGCGGGGGTCTTCGGCGTGCCGAGCCTGCTGATCGACGGCGAAGTCTTCTGGGGCGTCGACGCCATGACGATGGCGCGTGACTATCTGGTGGCGCCGGAACGTTTCCTGAGCGGCGAAATGGCGCGGGTTTCGAGCCTGCCCGTCGGAGTTCGACGGCAGCTCTGAGCGGCAGGGGAGAGTCGGCGCAGTTTCACCATCTTGTCGTCCCAAGCTGGAAACCGGCCGAGGCGTTGCGCCCGGCCGGTACAGGAGGAGACGCTTCATGCTGCGCCGGTCCTTTCTTCAGCTTGGCCTCGTCGGGCTTGCGGCGCCGGCCCTGGTCGGCCGGGCGGCGGCGGCCGGACCGACGGCGCCGGGGTCCAGATTCAACATCACCTATTTCGATATCCCCGCGATCAAGGGCTCGCGCGATGTCACCGATGCCGGCGACGGCACGATCTGGGTCTGCGGTCAGCGCAACGGCACGCTCGGCCGCTTCGATCCGCGTTCGAGCCAGCTCAAGGTGGTCGAACTCGGCCAGGGGGCCGCACCCCATGGCGTGATCAGGGGCCCGGACGGAGCCGCCTGGGTGACGGAAGGTGGCCAGAACGCCATTGCCCGCGTCGACGACAAGACCCACAAGGTCGATCTCTTCAAGCTGCCAGCGGGGCGCGAGAGCGCCAATCTCAATACCGGGGTCTTCGATAAGGAAGGCATTCTCTGGTTCACGGGCCAGAATGGGATCGTCGGTCGCTTCGATCCGAAGACCGCCAGGATGGAGATCAAGGATGCGCCACGCGGGCCGGGCGCCTATGGCATCACCAGAACGCCCTCCGGCGAGATCTGGTACGCCTCGCTGGCGGGCAACCATATTGCCCAGATCAATCCCGGCACCTTCGAGATCACGGTGGTCGAACCACCGACGCCTGGTCAGGGCGCGCGGCGGGTCTGGTCGGATTCGAAGAATCGCATCTGGGTCAGCGAATGGAATTCCGGCAATGTCTCGGCCTATGACACGCTCAGCAACAGCTGGAAGACATGGAAATTGCCGGGTGACAAACCGCGCACCTATTCGGTCTATGTCGATGATGCGGACAAAGTCTGGCTGACGGACTTTTCGGCCAATGCCATCGTCCATTTCGATCCCGTCACCGAAGCCTTCAGCAGTCTCCCGAGCG
Source organism: Allobosea sp. 05T433 (assembly GCF_056396065.1). NCBI lineage: Bacteria > Pseudomonadati > Pseudomonadota > Alphaproteobacteria > Hyphomicrobiales > Alloboseaceae > Allobosea > Allobosea sp. 05T433. The sequence continues at coordinate 52,842 of NZ_JBFTKS010000023.1, forward strand.
ACAAGCCCGGCGCCAATGTCCGCCAGATGGACGGGCGTTCCGGCGAGGCCTGGGGCGGCGAGAGCGGCAATGACCGACTTGTTCGGATCCAGACGGTGAAGCAGGCGTGAGGAGCGCGCCTGTCGCATCTGCGATCACGGCGGTTCTGTTTGCCGCGCAGCCTGGCGCAGCCCAGGAGAGCGGGGCGGGCGAGCGTCTGTTCGCGACCTGCCAGGCCTGCCACAGCCTCGACCCGGCCAAGCCGGGCATGGCGGGTCCGCATCTCGCCGGCCTGTCCGGCCGCCGCATCGGCACGGCCACAGGTTTCGATTACTCGCCGGCGCTGAAAGCGGCCGGCGCGCAGGGCCTCAGTTGGGACGCGGAGCGGCTGAAAGCCTATCTCGCCGATCCCGAGGCCATGTTCAAAGGCAGCTGGATGAGCGCGCCCGGGCTCGCCCGCGAGGCCGACCGGGCAGCCGTCGCTGATTTCCTGATGCGGCCGCGCTGACGTCAGAGCGGTCGCTTGATGGCCCTCGAGATCACGCCGACGATGCCCTCGCGGAACAGCATCACGCAGATCACGAAGATCACGCCCTGCACGACCGTGACCCAGGCGCCAAGGCTGGCGAGATAATTCTGCATCGAGACGATGACGAGCGCACCGACGATCGGCCCGAACACGGTTCCGAGACCGCCGACCAGCGTCATCAGCACGACCTCGCCGGACATTGACCAGTGCACGTCGGTGAGTGAGGCGAGCTGGAAGACGATGGCCTTGGTCGCGCCCGCCAGCCCCGCCAGCGCAGCCGAAAGGACGAAGACCGCGAGCTTGTAGCGATTGGCGCGGTAGCCGAGCGAGATCGCGCGCGGCTCGTTGTCCCGGATCGCCTTGCAGACCTGGCCGAAGGGCGAATGGATGATGCGGTAGATCAGCAGCAGCCCGGCCATGAAGATGACTGCGACCACGTAATACAGCGCCCGGTCGTCGGCGAGGCTGATCAGGCCGAAGAGCTTGCCGCGCGGCACTGACTGGATGCCGTCCTCGCCGCCCGTGAAGCGCGGTGTCTGCAGCGAGAAGAAGAACACCATCTGCGCCAGTGCCAGCGTGATCATGGCGAAGTAGATGCCTTGCCGGCGGATCGCGAGCGAGCCGAAGACGGCGCCAAGCATACCGGCGATCAGCGTCCCGGACAGGATCGCGAGCTCGGGCGTCAAGCCCCAGTTCTTGGCCGTATAGGCGCTGACATAGCTTGCCATGCCGAAATAGGCCGCATGGCCGAAGGAGAGCAGACCGCCATAGCCAAGCAGAAGGTTGAAGGCGAGCGCGAACAACGCAAAGCACATCACCTTCATCACGAAGACGGGATAGGCGAGGAAAGGCGCGACGGCGACCAGGACCGCGAGCCCGATGAAGATCGCCCGATGCAGGCGCTCGGTTCCCTTCGTGGTCTCGGCGACTGCGAGGCCGCCCGCGGGAACGTCGGCGGAAAGCGCGTCGGCCATGGTCAGCTCCTTCCAATCATGCGGGACGGTGCCATCACGCGGGCCGCCCGAACAACCCGGCTGGTTTCACCAGCAACACCAGGACCATGATGATGAAGATCACGGTCGCGGACGCTTCGGGATAGAAAACCTTGGTCACGCCTTCGATCAGGCCGAGGCCGAACCCGGTGACGATCGCGCCCATGATCGAGCCCATGCCGCCGATCACGACGACGGCGAAGACGACGATGATCAGGTCGGCCCCCATGTTTGGATTGACCGAGTAGATCGGCGCCGCGAGCACGCCGGCGAACGCCGCCAGAGCGACGCCGAAGCCGTAGGTCAGGGTCACCAGCAGCGGCACATTGATACCGAAGGCCTGTGTCAGCGTCGGGTTCTCGGTGGCGGCGCGAAGATAGGCGCCGAGCCTCGTCTTCTCGATCACGAACCAGGTCGCCAGGCAGATGACGAGCGACGCGATGACGACCCAGGCGCGGTAGTTCGGCAGGAACATGAAGCCGAGATTATGCCCGCCCGCCAGCTGCGGCGGGATCTGATAGGGCAGGCCCGACGAGCCGTAATTGTTGCGGAACAGGCCCTGGATGATCAGTGCGAGGCCGAAGGTCAGCAGCAGCCCGTAGAGATGGTCGAGATGGGCCAGCCGCGAGATCAGGAACCGCTCGATCAGGACGCCCACGATCCCGACGATCAGCGGTGCCAGCAGCAATGCGGCCCAGTAGTTGATGCCGAGATAGTTCAGGCACATCCAGGCCACGAAGGCGCCCATCATATACTGCGCGCCATGGGTGAAGTTGATGATGTTGAGCAGCCCGAAGATCACCGCCAGCCCGAGGCTGAGGATGGCATAGAACGAGCCGTTGATCAGGCCAAGCAGGACCTGGCCGAACAGCGCTTGTGGTGGGATTCCGAGAAGCTCGAACATGCCTTGCTCAACTCATCCTGAAAATGCTGCCAAGGACCGACGTACGGATACGCCATCTCCTGCTGCCATCATCCCGGGCCGGCCGAAGACCCGACCCGGGAGATGTGCCGGAGCATGTGGATCCCGGGTCTCCCTAGGATCGCCCGGGATGACGCAGGAACCAAGCAAGCGCGGACGAAGCCTCGTTCACTTCTTGACGAGCGGGCACTCGCTCTCGCTGAGCGGCTTGAAGGCCTGTTCTGCCGGCAGAACCGCGATCTGCTTGTAGTAATCCCATGGTGCCTTGGACTCGGACGGCTTCTTGACCTCGAAAAGGTACATGTCGTGCATCTTGCGGCCGTCGACGCGGACCGACCCCTTGCCGAAGAGCGGATCGTCGGTCGGCAATTCCTTCATCTTGGCCATCACGGCCGCGGTATCCTTGCTCTTCGCAGCCTCCACGGCCTTGAGATAGTGGAGCATGCCGGAATAGACGCCGGCCTGGACCATGGTTGGCTTCTTGCCGCCATGGGCCTTCGCAAAGCGCTCCGACCAGGCACGGGTCTGGTCGTTCGTGTCCCAGTAGAAGGCTTCCGTCAGGACCAGGCCTTGCGCCGTCTGCAGGCCGAGCGCGTGCACGTCGGTGAGGAAGACGAGCAGCCCCGCGAGCTTCTGCCCGCCTGCAACGATGCCGAACTCGCCCGCCTGCTTGATCGAGTTGATCGTGTCGCCGCCGGCATTGGCGAGGCCGATGACCTTGGCTTTGGAAGCCTGAGCCTGGAGCAGGAACGACGAGAAATCGGTGCCCGGGAAGGGCGTGCGTACGGCCCCCAGCACCTTGCCGCCGTTCTTGGTGACGATCGCGGCAGTGTCGCGCTCCAGAGCGTGACCGAAGGCATAGTCGGCGGTCAGGAAGAACCAGCTGTCGCCGCCGGCCTTCACCATGGCGCCGCCCGTGCCCTGGGCGAGGGCATAGGTGTCATAGGTCCAGTGGATCGTGTTCGGAGAACAGGCCTTGCCGGTGAGGTCTGAGGTCGCTGCGCCCGAGTTGATATGGATCTTGTTCTTTTCCTTGGTGATCTGGTTGACGGCCAGCGCCACCGATGAGGTTGGCACGTCAAGGATGATGTCGACGCCGTCCTGATCGTACCATTGCCGGGCGATGGTCGAGCCGACATCGGGCTTGTTCTGGTGGTCGGCGGAGATGATCTCGACCTTGATGCCCTTCTCGGCGGCCTTGAAATCCTCGACGGCCATGCGGGCCGCAACCACCGAGCCTTCGCCGGAGAGGTCTGCATAGAGGCCGGAACGGTCGTTGAGCACACCGGCCTTGACGGAAATCTGCTGCGCCAGCGCCGGGCTCACCAGCAGCGCGCCAAATACGCTGCCCAGCAGCAATGTCTTGAGTTTCATGCCGTCCCTCCCTGAAATGACGTCGTTCTCGACGCGATTGTTCAAACCCCGAGATAACCGTGGAGCTTGTCGATGTTTCGCTCAAGCGCCTCGTTCGGAATCATGTCGACCACCTTGCCCTGCTCGACGACATAGTGCCTGTCGGCCACCGTTGCGGCGAAGCGGAAATTCTGCTCGACCAGGATGATGGTGAAGCCATCGTGTTTCAGTTTCGCGATGGTGCGGCCGATCTGGTCGATAATCACGGGGGCCAGCCCCTCGGTCGGCTCGTCGAGCAGCAGGAGATTCGCGCCCGTGCGCAGGATGCGCCCGATCGCCAGCATCTGCTGCTCTCCGCCCGACAGCTTGGTGCCCTGGCTCTTCAGCCGCTCCTTCAGATTGGGAAAGAGCTCGAAGATCTGGTCGAGGCTGAATCCGCCCGGCTTCACCTGCGGCGGCAGCAGAAGGTTCTCCTCGACATTCAGGCTCGAATAGATGCCGCGTTCTTCCGGAACGAAGCCGATGCCGAGCCGGGCGATGGTGCGCGAGGGCAGGTTGATCGTCTCGGTACCGTCGAACGAAATCGAGCCCTTGCGCTTGCCCATGATGCCGATGATCGACTTCAACGTCGTGGTCTTGCCGGCGCCGTTACGGCCGAGCAAGGTCACCACTTCGCCCGGCGCGACGTCGAAATCGATGCCATGCAGCACATGCGACTCGCCATACCAGGCCTCGAGCCCGCGGACCGCGAGCAGCGGTTTGACAGCGCTCGCAGGCGCTGCGGCCCCGGTCGCCTCAGTGAGCATGGCCGACTCCCGATCCGATATAGGCTTCGACCACGCGCGGATCCTTCGAGACCGTGGCGTAGTCGCCTTCGGCAAGCACCTGCCCACGCGCCAGCACGGTGATGCGGTCGGAGAGTGAGGCGACGACCGAGAGGTTGTGCTCGACCATCAGGATGGTGCGGTTGGCCGAGATTTTCCGGATCAGCGCCGCGATGCGTTCGACATCCTCACGGCCCATTCCGGCCATCGGTTCGTCGAGCAGCAGCATCTCCGGATCGAGCGCCAGCGTGGTCGCGATTTCAAGCGCGCGCTTGCGACCGTAGGAGAGTTCTCCCGCCGGCAGGTCCGCAAAGGTCGAGAGGCCGACGGCCTCGACGAGGCGCAGCGCCTCGGCATCGAGCGATTTCAGCACATCCTCGGACCGCCAGAAATCGAAGGAGTCGCCACGCTTGCGCTGCAGCGCGATCCGGACGTTCTTCATCACGCTCAGTTGCGGGAAAACCGCCGAAATCTGAAAGGACCGGACCAGCCCGAGCCGGGCGATCTCGGCCGGCTTCTGGCGCGTGATGTCCTGGCCGTTATAGACGATCGAACCCTTGGTTGGCGCAAGAAACTTGGTCAGCAGATTGAAACATGTCGTTTTGCCGGCACCATTTGGGCCGATGAGCGCATGAATGCTGCCGCGCCTGACCTTGAGGTCGACGCCATTGACCGCGGTGAATCCCGCGAATTCTTTGGTTAGCCCCGAGGTGGAGAGAATAATATCCTCAGACATACCACGCACACATGGTCGCCACCTCAATGATTCTTGGATTGTTCGTTTCCCCTTGCAGTCATGCTGCACCGCGCGCAGCGCGCCTGTCAACGCCACGCCCGTGCGCATGAATCCATGTGCATCTGCCCAGGAATGGCGGTTTAGACGAAAGGCTTAGAGCCGATGCCGGCCCTGTCATACTAGCCGGTCGGCAGGACGGCAGCAGCCGTGACCGATGCGATCGCGTCGAGCCGCTGCTGGTAGTCCGCGCAGGAGGGCAGGGGGCCGAGCTTGGCACCGGCGGCCGCCTGCATCAGCGTGTTGATCAGCATCGTGGGGCTAAGGCCCGTGCGTTTCAGCGAGATCTCGCCCTTCGCTTGCGCCTCCTCGATGAGGTTGCGCGCATGCCTGGCGAAGATGTCTTCGAAGACAAGCAGCTCCTGCCCGGCAATGCTGGCGATGACGGCCTTCAACTCGACCAGGTGTTCACCCGTGCCGAGGCTCTCGAAGGCCGTGGCGAAATGAGCTCTCAACAGTGCCGTGAGGCGTTCCGGGAAGGGGGCCTGGCTGATCAGGACTTCACGGCAACGTGCTTCGACACGCCTGCCGAGCAGCGCGAGCATGGCCCGGAACACATCATCCTTGCCCTTGAAATGGAGGTAGAGCGTCGCCTTGGCCAGCCCGGCTTCCTTGGCGATGTCGTCCATCGAGGTGCGTTTGTAGCCGTAGCGGGCAAACAGGCGCAGGGCCGCATCGGCGATCTGATCGATGCGACCGGTGGCATCATCGGCGGCCACGCCGGAACTCTCGCTTCTGTCGGACATTGCAGTCTTGACAAGATCCAAACTGAGCGCGACTATTCCAATTAGACTCAAACGGTCTAATTCGTCTAGTCGCGCGACCCAAGACGACGGATCACCCGCCCGCTTCTGATATGTCAGATCGGGCCGTCGAGAGCGAGCCTCTCGATCCGCACCATGGTGCCGCGCTGTGTCATGTCCAGCGATCCGGAGGCAGCCATGGTCTCACTCAAAGTCAACGGCAGGACGCACAGCGTCGATGTCGACGACGATACGCCCCTGCTTTGGGCGATCCGCGACAATCTCGGCCTGACCGGCACCAAGTTCGGCTGTGGTGTCGCGCAATGCGGCGCCTGCACGGTCTTCATGGACGGCAAGCCGCTGCGCTCCTGCGTCACGCCGGTCTCGGCGGTGGGCGATGCCGAGATCACCACGATCGAGGCGATTTCGGGCAAGGAAGCCGATGCCGTTCAGGCCGCCTGGACGGCACGCGACGTACCGCAATGCGGCTACTGCCAGTCGGGCCAGGTGATGAGCGCGGTTGCGCTGCTCACGGAAAACAAGAAGCCGAGCGATCGCGACATCGATCTCGCGATGAACGGCAATCTTTGCCGTTGCGCAACCTATGTCCGCATCCGCGCCGCGATCCATGATGCTGCCCGCACGCTGGAGGGCTGAGCCATGACCGTTCACGATCAGAACCTCTCCCGCCGCTCGCTGCTGAAGGGAGCTGGCGCCCTCGTCATCGGGCTGCATCTCCCGCAAGTGGCCCGTGCCCAGTCCGGGGCAGGCGCTGCGTTTCGCCCGGGCGGAAACGCCACCTTCGCACCCAATGCCTTCGTCCGCGTCGCGCCTGACAGCACCGTCACGGTGCTGATCAAGCATATCGAGTTCGGCCAGGGGCCATTCACCGGGCTTGCGACGCTCGTCGCCGAGGAGATGGACGCAGACTGGGGCCAGATGCGCAGCGAGCATGCGCCGGCCGACGTCAAGCTCTATGCCAATCTCGCATTCGGCGTGCAGGGAACCGGCGGCTCGACCGCGATCGCCAATAGCTGGGAACAGATGCGCAAGGCTGGAGCCACGGCCCGTGCCATGCTGGTCCAGGCCGCAGCGCAGTCGTGGAAGGTCCCAGCCTCCGAGATCAAGGTCGAGGCCGGCGTCCTGAGCCATGCCTCCGGCAAACAGGGACGCTTTGGCGAATTCGCCGAGGCGGCCTCGGAGCTTGCCGTACCGGAAAACGTGCCGCTGAAGCCGGCTTCGGCCTACCGCCTGATCGGCAAGGAGGGCGCGGTCAGGCGGCTCGACAGTGCCGACAAGTCGCGCGGCAAGGCCGAGTTCACCATCGACATCCACGCTCCCAATATGCTGACCGTCGTCGTTGCCCGGCCACCGCGCTTCGGCGGCACGGTCGGAAACTTCGACGCGGCCGAGGCGCTCAAGGTCAAGGGCGTCGTCGACGTCAAGCAGATCGGCTCCGGCGTCGCCGTCTATGCCAATGGCATGTGGCCCGCGTTGAAGGGCCGCGAAGCCCTGAAAGTGACCTGGGACGAGAGCGCGGCCGAAAAGCGCGGCAGCCGCGAACTCATCGCCGAATATCGCGCGCTTGCCCGCCAGAAGGGTGTGGTCGCCGGTTCGCATGGCGATGCCGAGGCCGCGCTCGCCAAGGCTGGGACGGTGATCGAAGCCGAGTTCGTCTTCCCCTATCTGGCGCACGCGCCGATGGAGCCGCTCGACGGTTATCTGCAATGGGATGGCAGCGAGGCGCTCGCCCGCTTCGGCAGCCAGTTCCAGACCACCGAGCATATGACCATCGCAACCATCCTTGGCCTGCCGCCAGAGAAGGTCAGGCTCGAGACCATGCTGGCAGGCGGCAGCTTTGGCCGGCGTGCGCAGGTCAGCCAGCATCTGGCAGCGGAACTCGCCATGGTCGCCAAGGCGATCGGCCCCAACCGTCCGGTCAAGCTGGTCTGGACCCGCGAGGATGACCTCTCCGGCGGCTATTACCGCCCGCTCTTCGTGCATCGCCTGCGCGGTGCCGTGAACGACGGCAAGATCACGGCCTGGGCCGACAGCATCGTCGGCCAGTCCTTCTTCCTCGGCACGCCCTTCGAGGCGATGGTGGTGAAGAACGGCATCGACGCAACCTCGGTCGAAGGCGCCAACGAACTCTTCTACGAGATTGCCGATTTCCACTGCGAGGTGAACAACCCCAAGGTTGGCGTGCCGACCCTGTGGTGGCGCTCCGTCGGCCATACGCACACGGCCTATGCGGTCGAGTGCTTCATCGACGAGCTGCTGCAGGCGGCGGGGCAGGATCCGGTTGCCGGCAGGCTTAACCTGATGAACCGGCATCCGCGTGCCGTCGGCGTGCTCAAGGCTGTCGCCGAACTGGCGAAGTGGAATGGCTCCGGCCCGGTCGACGGCCGCGCCCGCGGCGTCGCGGTGGTCGAGAGCTTCGGTTCCTTCGTTGCCCAGATCGCGGAGGTCTCGCTCGGCACTGATGGTGAGCCGAAGGTTCACAAGGTCTGGTGCGCGGTGGATTGCGGGGTCGCGGTCAACCCCGACATCATCCGGGCGCAGATGGAAGGCGGCATCGGCTTTGGTCTTGGCCATGCGCTCTACGGCGAGATCACGCTCGACCAGGGCAGGCCGGTCCAGGCCAATTTCGATACCTATCGCTCGCTGCGCATTCACGAGATGCCGGAGGTCGAGGTCCTGATCATCCGTTCGACCGAAGCGCCCACCGGCGTCGGCGAGCCGGGCGTGCCGCCGATCGGCCCGGCGGTCGCCAATGCACTGGCAAAGCTCGGGCAACCGCGTCCGCGGCAATTGCCCATGGTCGGAGGCACGGTCTGATGCGGGCGCCCCTCCTTCACGCCGTCCTGGCAGGTGCGGGACTCTGTCTGGCCGGGACCGCGCTCACCTCGGCGCAAACGACGCGACAGGCCCCGCCCGCCTCGCTGCGTCCAGCCGAGAGCTTCAGCGCCATCGCCAACCAGCGCGATCGCTCGGTCGCCCTGTTCGGCGAGATCGGCACGGTGCTGCAGCATCCGCGCTGCATGAACTGCCACCCGGCGACCGAACGCCCGCGGCAGGCCGATGCGAGGCGCCTGCATCAGCCGCTCGTCGTGCGCGGCAAGGACGGGCACGGCGCACCGGGGCTGGAATGCGCGACCTGCCACGGAAAGCAGAATTTCGACCCGGCGCGGATTCCGGGCGATGGTCACTGGGCGCTGGCGCCGGCCTCGATGGCCTGGGAGGGTAAGTCGCTCGGTCAGATCTGCGAGCAGCTCAAGGACCAGAACCGCAATGGCAGCCGCGACCTCGCGGCAATCGTCAAGCATGTCACCAGCGACACCCTGGTGCTCTGGGCCTGGAACCCGGGACTCGGTCGTGTTCCGGCACCAGGCAGCAATGCGCAATTCGGTGCGCTTATGCAGGCCTGGGTCGATACGGGAGCCGTCTGTCCGGCGTCCTGACGCGGCTCCTTCTTCTCCCCTCGGGGTACGAGGGGAGGCACGCATGCCCACCCGCGCCCTCGTCCATGTTGCAACCGCACCATGGGCTCGGCTAGTCCTTGGGAGGAACGCTCCTCTCCCCCTGATCCCAGCGGCAAAGGCATCGCGATGAAGAAGGTCTACCCCGACGCAAAGGCGTCGCTCGCCGGTATCGTCAAGGACGGCATGACGATCATGGCCGGCGGCTTCGGCCTCTGCGGCATTCCCGACACCCTGATCGAGGCGATCCGTGATTCCGGCGCCAAGAACCTGACCTTTATCTCCAATAACGCCGGCGTCGACGGCGCGGGGCTTGGTCTGCTGCTGGAAACCCGCCAGATCAAGAAGATGATCAGTTCCTATGTCGGCGAGAACAAGCTTTTCGCCCAGCAATACCTGGCTGGTGAACTCGAGCTTGAATTCACGCCGCAGGGCACTCTTGCCGAGCGGATTCGTGCCGGCGGGGCTGGCATTCCCGCCTTCTTCACCAAGACCGGTGTCGGTACGCTGATCGCCGAGGGCAAGGAGGAACGCGAGTTCAATGGCGAGCGCTACATCATGGAGCGCGGCCTCTTCGCCGATATCTCGATCGTTCATGCCTGGAAGGGCGATACCGAGGGCAACCTCGTCTATCGGAAGACGGCGCGGAACTTCAATCCGATGATGGCGAGCGCCTCGCGCTTCACGGTCGCAGAGGTCGAGCACCTCGTGCCGGCCGGCGAGATCGATCCCGATCACATGCACACGCCCGGCATTTTCGTGAAGCGCATCGTGCATGTGCCGAACCCGGTCAAGCGCATCGAACAGCGCACCACCCGTCCCCGTCCGACGGCTTGAGGAGACAAGGACCATGGCTTGGACACGTGAGCAGATGGCCGCCCGCGCCGCCAGGGAGCTGCAGGACGGTTTCTACGTCAATCTCGGTATCGGCATCCCGACGCTGGTCTCGAACTACATTCCCGCCGGCATGAGCGTGCAGCTCCAGTCGGAGAACGGCATGCTCGGCATGGGGCCGTTCCCCTTTGAGGGCGAAGAAGATCCCGACCTGATCAATGCGGGAAAGCAGACCATCACCGAACTGCCGACGACGAGCTATTTCTCCTCGGCGGATTCCTTCGGCATGATCCGTGGCGGTCATATCGATCTGTCGATCCTCGGCGCGATGCAGGTGGCCGAGAACGGCGATCTCGCCAATTGGATGATCCCCGGCAAGATGGTGAAGGGCATGGGCGGCGCGATGGATCTCGTTGCCGGTGTCAAGAAGGTCGTCGTGGTGATGGAGCATGTCGCCAAGAACAAGGACGGCTCCGAATCGGCAAAGCTGCTCGAGGCCTGCGACCTGCCGCTAACAGGCGCCGGCGTCGTCGACATGGTGATCACCGATCTCGGTGTCTTCGCCGTGGACAAGGCGAATGGCGGCGGCATGACCCTGATCGAGCTGGCGGACGGCGTTTCGCTGGATGAGATCAAGGCCAAGACCCAGGCCAAGTTCAAGGTCGCGGTCTAAAGTATCGGCCCGAAGAGTGGATTGCGGTTTTCGGGAAAGCCGATGCAAACACAAAGGGCTAGATCATCCCGGGGCGGCGCATGCGGCCCCGGGATCGCCGCGCTGAACACGCGCGATGAGATCTCAGTCGCGGCCTGTCCCGATCTCCCAGCCATGCCGGATCAGCTCCGGATCGGCATGCTCCTCCTGCGGATAGCCGACGCAGAGCCAGGCGATCAGCTTCCATTGCGGCGGCACGCCAAGCGCAGCCGCGATCGCCTCGGGTTCGAGGATGGAGACCCAGCCGACGCCGATGCCGTGCATGCGCGCTGCCAGCCAGAACTGAGTGATCGCGGCGACCACGGAATAATCGAGCATCTCCGGCATGGTGCGCCGGCCGAGCCCATGACCTTGCTCCGTGCCGTGGTCGCAGAACACCGCAAACTGCTCGGGGGCTTCGCGCAGGCCTTCGAGCTTCAGGTTGGCATAGAGCCGGGCTCGCTCGCCGGCGTAGTCACCGAGCGCCTCGGCGTTGCAATGCGTAAAACTGGTCTGCGCCGCCGCACGCTGCTCTGCGTCCGTGACGCGCAACCAGCGCCAGGGCTGCGAATGGCCGACCGAGGGAGAGAGTTCGGTCAGCTTCAAGAGATGCGCCAATAACGCTTCGGGCACCGGCTCCGACCGGAAGCGGCGCACATCGCGCCGCCAGGCGAGCAGCGTCTCGAATTGCGCCGCAAAGGCCTCGTCGAAGACCGGAGGCCCGCTCATGGCTGCCCGGTGAAGCGGGCGATAGCGTGGAAGAAGGAGCCGGTTACCAGCGCCCGCCGGCCGCCGGCGGGAACCGGAGCCGAGCCATGCGGATCGGTCACCATCGCGAAGGGCGCGTCATCGCCAACCGAAATGATCGTCGCGTAGTGGAATTCATGCCCGGTCAGTGCCTGCCCGGCCGAACCCAGCGGACCATTCGCCTGGAGCACGGCGCGGCGGTAACCCAGATTCATCTTGCGCTTCGCGAAGCTGGTCTCGACCGAGAGCAGGTTCGCCATGGCATGGGCGGTGCCGTCGGCATCGATCAGCGTTCGGCCAAGCACCATGTAGCCGCCGCACTCGCCATGGACTGGCCGGGTCTCCGCGAAGCGGCGCAAGCCGGCCAGGAAGCGGCTGGCGCCGGCGATCCGGCCGGCATGAAGCTCCGGGTAGCCGCCCGGCAGCCAGCAGCTGTCGCAAGTCTCCGGCGGCGATTCGTCGGCGAGCGGCGAAAAGGGAAGGAGCGTTGCGCCGGTCGCACGCCAGCCGGTTTCGACATGCGGATAGACGAAGCTGAAGGCGGCATCGCGGGCAATGGCGATGCAGCGTCCCGGGGCGGGCAGGGCGGGAGCGCCATGCCGGGTTACCGGGAGGTCCGTCGGTTCGGCCACGGCAAGGATCGCATCGAGGTCGACCGCGGCAGAGATCGCGTCTGCGAGCGCATCGAGCCGGCCATGCAGATCCTCTGTCTCGCCGGCTTGCACAAGGCCGAGATGGCGCTCGGGCAGGATCAGGCTTGCCTCGCGCGACAGGGCTCCGAGCACGGGCAAGCCGATCCGCTCCATGCCGGCGCAGGCAAGCCGGCGATGGCGTTCGCTTGCCACCTTGTTGAGGATCACGCCCACGACACGGATGCGCTCGTCATAACGCACGCAGCCGAGAGCCACCGCGCCGGCCGACTGCGCCTGACCGGAGACATCGACGACCAGCACGACCGGCCAGCCGCAGAAGGCCGCGATATCGGCGCTCGCGCCCGTATGCCCCATCTCGCCCGGCACGCCGTCGAACAGGCCCATCGAGCCCTCTGCGACGACGATATCGGCCGCCTCTGCAGCCTCGCCTGCGATCTGGCCGAGCAAGGTGTCCGGCATCGCAAAACTGTCGAGATTGGCGCTCGGTGCGCCGGTTGCGGCCGCGTGGAATGCCGGGTCGATATAGTCCGGCCCGCATTTCAGCCCGCGTACGGTCAGCCCTCGCTTCACCAGCGCCCGTTGCAAACCGAGCGTGATCGTCGTCTTGCCCGAGCCGGAGCGCGGCGCGGCGATGAGGAGGCCTTTTCCGCTCATGCGATGATCTCCGCGGGCTCCTGACGGAGCCCTCTTGCTGCGCTATGCAGGCGCTCATGGAAGACTTGCCGCCCCAAGGCGAATTGCGACGCGGCTGGACGACGGGCGCTTGCGCTGCCGCCGCCGCCAAGTCCGCCTATTGCGGCTGGGCGGCCGGCTCGTTTCTCGATCCCGTCGAGATCACGCTGCCGGGCGGCCAGCGGCCGGCCTTTGCCCTGGCCCGGCAGTCCGCGCTTGCGGAGGGCGCCGAGGCCGGCATCATCAAGGATGCGGGCGACGATCCCGACGTTACGCATGGCGCGCTGGTGGTTGCGCGGGTCGGCCCGGCCGCGCCTGGCGCAGGCATTGTTTTTCGCGCCGGCGAGGGTGTCGGCACAGTCACCTTGCCCGGCTTGCCATTGCCGGTCGGCGAACCCGCCATCAACCCGATGCCGCGCGAGATGATCCGGCAGGCTTTGACGGAGGTCATTGCGGCGACGGGCGGTCCGCGCGACGTCTCCGTCACCATCGCGATCCCCGGTGGGGAGGCCCTCGCCGGAAAGACCATGAATCCGCGCCTCGGCATCGTCGGTGGGCTCTCGATTCTCGGTACGACCGGAATCGTCATACCCTTTTCGTGCGCGGCCTGGATTCACTCGATCCATCGCGGCATCGATGTCGCGCGCGCGACTGGTCTCACCCATGTCGCAGGCGCCACCGGCTCGACCTCCGAAGCCGCTATCCGGCGTCTCCATGGCCTGTCGGAGCAGGCTCTGATCGACATGGGGGATTTCGCCGGTGGCATGCTGAAATATCTGCGGCGCCACCCGGTCCACCGCGTCACGGTCGCCGGCGGCTTCGCAAAGATGGTCAAGCTCGGGCAGGGCATGCTCGACCTGCACTCGCGCGCGGGTCCGGTCGATTTCGCCTGGCTGGCGGCGCGGATTCTGGAGGCGGGCGGCAGTGAGCACCTGGCTGCCTGGGTGCCCGGGGCCAATACGGCGCTCGAGGTGTTGCAACGTGCCCAGGCCGAGGGGTTGCCATTGGCCGAAACCGTCGGCCGGCATGCCTGGGTGAACGCCGCGCATTCCCTCGGCGTGCCGGACAGTGAGCTGGAGATCGCGATTTTCGATCGCACCGGTGGCCTTCTGGCGCGTACGCCATTCCGCAAGGTGGGGTGAGCCCGAGCGTGTCACACGCCACCACCGCTCGGCCGGAAACGCCGGTCGTAGCCTGTGGAATACAAGGCGCTCTCGCCAAAATCCTGCGAGCCGAGCGCGGGGCCGACGAGGATCAGCGCGGTCCGTTCCAACCCCGAGGCCTGGACCTCGGCCACGATCGTGCTCAGCGTTCCGCACAGCACGCGCTCATCTGGCCAGGACGCCCGGAAGACGACGGCGACGGGGCAATCTGCTCCGTAGAACGGTGTCAGCTCGGCGGCGACCTGTCCGATCACGTGGATCGAGAGATGGATGGCGAGCGTCGTGCCCGAGGCCGCGAAGGTCGCGAGCTTTTCGCGCTCGGGCATAGCCGAGGCGCGGCCCGAGGTGCGTGTCAGGACCAGCGATTGCGCGACGCCGGGCAGCGTCAATTCGCGCTTCAGCGTCGCTGCCGCCGCGGCGAAGGCCGGCACGCCGGGCGTGACCGTAAAGGGGATGCCGAGCGCATCGAGCCGACGCATCTGTTCGCCGCAGGCGCTCCAGATCGAGAGATCGCCCGAATGCAGTCGAGCCACGTCCTGCCCCGCTTCATGGGCGGTCTGCATCTCGCCAATGAGCGCATCGAGATCGAGCGGGGCGGTGTCGACGATGCGCGCGCCCGGTGGACACCAGTCGAGCATCGTGCGCGGGATCAGCGAGCCGGCATAAAGGCAGACCGGGCAGGCGGCGATCAGGTCGCGCCCGCGAAGGGTGATGAGATCGGCGGCACCTGGGCCGGCGCCAATGAAATGGATGGTCATGACGTGGCGCTCCGCGCCAGCGCGCAGGTGACGCGGGCAGTGGCGATCCGTGGCTGGATCAGCACCGATCCCGGGCCGGCGGCCGCAAGCGCAGCCGCCTCCGCGACGGAGCCGACGCCATAGAGAGAGGCGATGCGGGTCGAGCGGGTTGCGCAGGCGGCCTCGTAGCCCTTGAGCGCTTCGTCTGGAATCGCGACGAGTTCGGCGTTGCGGCTCCGCGCCGTGGCAAGGAGACCCGCCTCGCGCGAACGGCTGGAGATGGTGGCGAGGCGCAACGCGGTCGGCGCCACGCCGGCTTGCCTGAGCGCCTGGTCGAGGCAGGCGAGGATATCCACCTCGCTGGTGCCCGGGCGTAATCCGATCCCCGCCACGATCACGGCTTCACCACCCGCCATTGTGTCACCGGCATCGCGGCGCGCCAGCCATGCATGCTGCCGACCGCGTCGAGATGGCTGACGCCGATCCGGCGCAAGGTGCCGCCATGCGCGGCGTAAAGCGCCGCAAGCCGTGCCTCGCCCTCCAGCGTCACCACATTGGCGACGAGGCGACCGCCCGACTTCAGCGCACCCCATGCAGCCTCGAAAACTCCGGGCTCGGTCATGCCGCCGCCGATGAAGACCGCATCCGGGACCGGGCGGCCGGGAAAGCTCGCAGGTGCCGCGCCGATGGCGACCTCGATTCGGAGCGCACCGAGGGCTGAGCCGTTGCGGGTGATCCGCGCAGCCCGCTCGGGCCTGGCCTCGAAGGCGATGGTCTGGTTGCCGGGATTGCGCAGGCACCATTCGAGCCCGATCGAGCCCGAACCGGCGCCGACATCCCAGAGCAGTTCTCCAGCACGGGGTCGCAGGGCGGACAACGTGATCGCACGGATATCGGCCTTGGTGATCTGGCCGTCATGCTCGAACCAGTCGTCATCCAGTCCGGAGGCGAGTGGGAGGATACGCGCTTCACGCTCTGCGACCAGATCCAGCGCGATCAGGTTGAGCGGGTCGACTGTGCCGAGATCGAAGGCCTGCGCCTTGCACTCGCGGATACGTTCGCGTGGACCGCCGAGCGCCTCCATCACCACGAGGCGCGAGGCACCAAAGCCGCGTGCGCTCATCAATTCAGCCAGCTTTCCCGGGGTCGAACCATCCCAGGACAGAGCGAGCACGCGCCGGCCCGGCTGCAGAAAGGGGATGATGCGTTCCAGCGCACGACCATGCAGCGAGACGCGGCCGCATTCCTCTTGCGGCCAGCGCAGCCGGTTGCAGGCGAGCGCAAAGGAAGAGAGCTGCGGATAGATCCGCATCTCGTCCGGGCCGAGTGCCTTCGCCAGGCCGGCACCGATTCCGTAATGGAACGGGTCGCCCGTGGCGAGCACGCAGACCTTGCGGCCTCTCTGCGAGAGGATCAGCGGCAGCGCATTGCGGAAGGGCTGCGGCCAGGGCGCAGCCTCGCCCGCAACCGGCCCGATCAGGGCGATATGCCGGGCGCCGCCATAGACGAGCTCGGCGCCTTCAAGCGCGGCAAGCGCGTCCGGCGAAAGCCCGGCGCGGCCGTCTTCTCCAAGCCCGACGAGGGAGAGCCAAGGCTCGGTGGCCGAGGCGGATGCCCTCGACAGTTCGTCGGATTCAGGCGAAAACAATGTCATGACGGTCCTGATCCTCGGCGGCACCAGCGAAGCTGTCGCGCTTGATCAGCTTCTTGCTGACCAGGCGCCGGAAATCCGCGCGGTTGTCTCGCTGGCCGGACATACCTCCGATCCCAAACCCCTCAATCTGCCGGTGCGTGTCGGTGGTTTCGGCGGCATCGAAGGCCTGCGGCATTATCTCATAGAAAACCGGGTCGTTGCCGTGGTCGATGCCACGCATCCCTTCGCAGCTATCATGCCGTTCCATGCGGAGGCGGCCTGCAAGGCCGAGAACGTGCCGATCATCGCGATCCGCCGTGAATCCTGGAAGCCGCGGCCGGGTGATCGCTGGCGCTCGGTGCCGGACATTCAAGCTGCAGTCGAGACGCTGGGCACGCAGCCGCGTCGCGTCTTCCTGACGGTCGGACGGCTCGAGCTGCCGGCCTTCGCCGACGCGCCGCAGCACCATTATCTCGTCAGGGTGATCGAGCCGATCGGCGACCGGCTGCCGCTCAACGGCATCAAGGTCATCCAGCAGCGCGGCCCGTTCGAGGCCGATGAAGAGGAGGATCTGATGCGCCGGGAGGGCATCGAGATTCTCGTCTCGAAGAATTCCGGCGGTCCGGCGACAGTCGGCAAGCTGACGGCGGCGCGCCGGCTCGGCCTTCCCGTGATCATGGTCGAGCGGCCGCCCAAACCCGATGTCGCAACCGTCGACCATATCGATCAGGTCCTGCCCTGGCTGGTGGCGCAGGGGATCTTCGTCACCGAACGCGGCGTATAGACGATCGGCGCCTGGCCCGGGCGGGCGATCGATCGCGTGCTCGAGGCACCGATCATCACGAGCGTTGCCATGTCGGCCGAGCCTGCCGCCCCCACAGCCTCGCTCATCGGCAATACGCGCAGGACTTCGTCCGGTCGTCCGACAGCGCGCGCGAAGATCACGGGTGTTTCAGGCGCGCGATGCCGGGCAGCCAGCGTTAGGGCCTCGCCGAGCTGCCAGGGCCGAGCCTTCGAGATCGGGTTATAGAGCGAGATCACGAAATCGGCGCTCAGCGCCGCTTCCAGCCGCGCGGTGATCACGTCCCAGGGCTTGAGGTTGTCAGAGAGCGAGATTGCGCAGAAATCGCCGCCAAGCGGCGCGCCGGCCCGCGCCGCTGCGGCGAGCATCGCGGTAATCCCGGGCTCGACGCTGATCGGCAGCGCAAGCCAGCCGGTTTCGCCGGCCTCGAGTGCCTCGAACACCGCCGCTGCCATCGCGAAGACGCCGGGATCGCCGCCTGATACCACCGCGACTGCGCGACCCTCGGCTGCAAGCTGCAACGCATAGCGAGCGCGTGCGATCTCGACCCGGTTGTCGGATGCGTGCTTCGTCTGCCCCCCGCGCACCGCCAGTCGGTCCAGATAGGGACCATACCCGACGAGGTCGGTAGCCGCTTCGAGCGCGGCTTGTGCAGCCGGCGTCAGCCAGTGCGGCTCTCCAGGGCCGAGGCCGACGATGGTGAGCGAGCCGCTCATAGCCGCCGGCCCTCGCCTGGAACGAGGATCATCGAGAAATAGGGGGCAACGTCATCGGTCTTCTCATCGAGCCGGGTCACGACCTGCCCCGCCATCGTTGCCCGCTCGACATAGATCGCGCGATGGATCAGCCCGGCTGCCTTCAGCGCGCGGCGTACTTTCGGCAGGTTGCGACCAAGCTTCATGATCACGGCCGCATCGGTGTCGACCAGGCGACGACGCAGTTCCGCCTCGGGCAAGGTGCCGGGCAGCACGGTCATGACGTCGTCACCCCAGGTGATCGGGGCACCTGCACGAACCCAGGCGCCGGCCATGCCGGTGACGCCCGGTACAACCTCGGTCGGGAAACGGTGGGCGAGGCGCCGCCATAGATGCATGAAGGAACCGTAGAAGAACGGATCGCCGTCGCAGAGCACCGCGACGGTCCGGCCCGCCGCCATCTCGGCTGCGAGCAATTCGGCGGATTCATCGTAGAAGGTGGCGATCGGCCCGGTATAGCCGTCCTCGCTGACAGGAACCTCGGTCGTCACCGGAAAGGCGAGCACGATCTCGCGCGCTGGATCCGGCGGGATCACCGCGTCGGCTGTCACGCGGGCATTGCCACGGCTGCCCTTCTTGCAGAAATGCACCAGCCGGTCGGCGGTCGTGATGATGTCGCGGGCCCGGACCGTCATGTAGTCGGGGTCGCCGGGCCCCAGGCCGACGCCGAAGAGCAGGGTGCCTGCGTTCTGGGGCAAGGACCGGTCCATGCTCACCGGCTCACTCCTTCTCTTGCGCCAGGGCGTTGACGGCAGCGGCCGCCATCGCAGAGCCGCCGCGGCGCCCATGCACGACAAGGAAGGGCACGCGGCCGTCCTGTGCCAGCGCCTGCTTGGATTCGGCTGCACCGACGAAACCGACCGGGATGCCGATCACGGCTGCCGGTTTTGGCGCACCGGCATCGAACATTTCGAGCAGCCGGAAAAGCGAGGTCGGGGCATTGCCGACGACGACCAAGGCTCCCGCGAGATGCGGCCGCCACAGCTCCATGGCCGCGGCCGAGCGCGTTGTGCCGGCCTGTTTGGCCAGTGCCGGCACCTCAGCCTGGTCCAGCGTGCAAATCACTGCGTTGCTGGCCTGCAAACGGGCGCGGGTCACGCCGTTCGCGACCATCTTGGCGTCGCACAGGATCGGAGCGCCGGCGCGCAGCGCAGCCTCCGCCGCATCCGTGAAATCGGCTGACATCTCGACATCGCGCGGCAGGTCGGTCATGCCGCAGGCATGGATCATGCGTACCACCACGCGGGCGGCCGCGCCTGAGAAGCGGGAGAGGTCGGCCTCGGCCCGGATGATGGCGAAGGAGCGCTCATAGATCGCATCACCCTCGCGGATATAGTCGTAGCGCGTGTTCAAACCTGTGGTCCTGAAAACCGGCCTGCGGTCAGGCGGGTGTGAATGTCCTGTCCCGGCTGCAGACGCTGCACAATCTGCGAAAGGTCAAGCCTCGCCATCGGCTTGTCCCGCGTCGTTCCGCCGATGACGACGTCATAGCGGCCGTCATGCCCGACCAGCGTGAGGTCGGCGGGGCCTGATTGCGCGCAGGATTTGACGCAGGCCGATAGATGCAGGCTG
Organism: Allobosea sp. 05T433; assembly: GCF_056396065.1. Lineage (NCBI taxonomy): Bacteria > Pseudomonadati > Pseudomonadota > Alphaproteobacteria > Hyphomicrobiales > Alloboseaceae > Allobosea > Allobosea sp. 05T433. Next base: position 72,715 of record NZ_JBFTKS010000023.1, read on the forward strand.
AGGCCAGCAGCAAGGAGCGAGGCTGCCGCTTCGGCCAGGACTGCGGCATCGCCCATCGTCTGCGTCTCGCCGCGCAGGCAGGCCGGCTTGCCGGAGCATGCCTGCACTGCAAGCCGTGGATCGGCGTCGCGGGTGATCAGCCCCAGTGCCTCGCATCGTGCGGCGAGGCTCGCGGCGGCATCGTGCTCGAGGCCCAGGAAAGCCAGCCCGCGCCAGGGCGAAAAGCGGATTTCGCTGACGCCATGCGCGCCGGCGGCCTCGCATAGCCGCGACAATGTCCGAGTGTCCGAGCGGCCGAACGGCAGCCCAGCGATCAGGGCAAAACGGGAGGCGCGCAACGCGAAGAGCCCGACCCGCCTCGGCGCGGAGCGAGCCGCCGGCGCACCGGCCGGCGCTATCGAGCGGGCCTCGGTCAGCGCGCTAATCTGGTCGTGGTCGAGATCACGCAGGCGATGGATCCTGTCAGCCTCGGCCCGCCGGTATGCCGCAAAGCCCTGCAACAGCCCTGCCGTCACGGCGCCTGCATCACCGGATGCGACCGGGCCAAACCAGCCGCCTTGCGGCAGGCCGATCACGACGGAACCCTGGTCAATCGCAACCACGCGCAGATCGCCGGCAAAGCCATCGAGTGCGAGCTCGCCGCCGCCATCGACGATGACGCTGGTCTTGGGCGGCAACCCTGAGATGGCGCGCCCCTGACGTTCCAGGGATGCGGCCAGAATGGCGGCATCGATCAGGTCGCTCGGATCCTGCCCGGCGAGCGGTGAGGTGAGCACCAGGCGCTGCGGCCCGGGCCCGCCGGCTTCGTCGACGAGCCGCTCCGCGAGCAAGGCCTCGACAAGGGCGGGATGGGCCTCCTGCCGCACACCCCTGATCTGGAGATTGCCGCGGCTGGAAATCTCGACGAGGCCATTGCCCGTCTCTTCGGCCAGATCCGCCACGCGTCGCAATTGTGCGGGCTGCATCTGCCCGCCCGGCGGGTGCAGCCGCACGAGCCAGCCGTCCCCGGTTTCCATCGGCCGGAGCGTGCTCGGGCACCAGCCGCGCCGGAGCGCTTCTTGCGTCGGGGCGGTCATTCCGCCGCGTCCTTGCTGGCGAGGAAGGCGGCCACGGAATTGCGCCGGGTCTGCCAGAGGCCGCGCCGCTCGGCTTCCGTCAGCCGCGCGCGGATCGAGGCAGCCGCGGGCGCATTGGCCTGTTCCAGCGCGCTCCAGATGGCCGGATCCGCGCAATAGGCCTGGAATACGGCGTCGAACAGTCCGTCCGAGGCCGCGTCTGTGCTGGCCGCATAGACGAAGAGTGTGTCGACGGTCTCGGCAAGTTCGGCCGCGCCGCGCCAGCCATGGGCAAGCTGGCCCGCAATCCAGCGCGGGTGGCAGAGCCGGCCATGGACGATGCGCGCAATGTCCTCGGCCAGGGTGCGCGTTTTCGGCGCTTCCGGGTTGGAGCTGTCGAGACTGTAGAGTGCGGCCTCGCTGCCGAGCGCCTGCGCTGCCGCGGCAAAACCGCCGATCACATCGGCCGCGCTGGTCGCTTCGAGAATGTCGCGCCCCGCCGTGTCGCTGACATGAACGAAGGCGCTTGCCGAGGCGACGCGACGCGCGAAGCCGGGATCGGCGCTGGCAAGGCCCTCCGTACCACCGAAGGCATGATCGCTGGCCGCGAGATAGGCGGCGCCAAGCTCGCCGCGGCTCTCCCATTGCCCGTCGAGCGCGCGGTCGGCCATGGCCGCGCCGAAGCGGCCGGGTGCCGGGCCGAAGATGCGTGCGGCGTCTTCGCCGCGCCGGCGGGCTGCAGCAGGCTCGTTCCATTCATCGGCTTCGTCCAGCACTGCTACGGCGCGCGCAGCGGCGTCGAGCAGTGCGATCTGACCTGGGAATGTGTCGCGGAAGGCGCCGGAGATACGGATGGTGACGTCGATGCGCGGGTGATCGAGCTTGGCCAGGGGAATGACGGAAAATCCGGTCACTCGCGTCGAGGCGTGATCCCAGAGCGGCGCGACGCCCATCAGGGCAAGCGCATGTGCGATGTCCTCGCCACCGGAACGCAGAGTGGGCGAGGCCCAGAGATCCATCACGATCCGGCGTGGATAATCGCCGTGGTCCTGGAGATGGCGTGCGATCAGCGACGCCGCGGCGCGCGAGCCGAGGCGCGCGGCGGCCCGGGTCGGGATCGCGCGCGGATCGAGCGTCGAGAGGTTGCGGCCGGTCGGCAGCACATCGCTTTGCCCGCGATGCGGCGAGCCGGCAGGGCCGGGCGGAACGAACCGCCCGGCCAGAGCGCGCAGCAAGTTGTCGCGCTCGTTGCGGGATGACGCGGGATCGTGCGCAGCCCGCCCGAAGACATGCAGCCCATCCCGGAAGGGCAGTTCGGCGATGTCGCAGAGATGCGCGTCGAGCTGGCTCAGTGCGCTCGCCATGTCGAGATCGGGCGTGACACCGCAGGCTTCCGCCAGCCCGCTTGCTTCGGCTCGCCCGCGGATTTCACGGGCGACGATCTCGGCGCGGCGCGGATCGAGGACCTGCGCTTGCGAAAACTCCTCGACGAGATCACGCAGCAGAGCCACTTCGCCGGCTGCATCCACATGCACCAGTTCGGGTGGGAGATGGCCGAGCGTCACGGCCGAAAGCCGGCGCTTGGCAGGGGCCGCCTCACCGGGGTCATCGACGACATAGGGGTAGATCACCGGCAGGCCGCCAACCGCAAGCCGAGGCCAGCAGCTCGCTGAAAGAGCCACCGCCTTGCCCGGCAGCCACTCGGTCGTGCCATGCGTACCGAGATGGATCAGTGCGTCGGCATCGGCAATCCGCCGGAGGCCGAGATAGAAGGCGAGATAGGCATGGCCCGGCGGCGCATCGGGATCGTGATAGCGCAGCTTGCGGTCGGGCGTCGTGTCGCGAGCGGGCTGCAGCGCGATGGTGAGACGGCCATTGCGGACCACACGGAAACGGAAGGCCGAGCCATCGCAGTCACGATCCGCCTCAGGTTCGCCATGGGCCGCGATGAGTGCCGCGCCTGCCGCGCCGGGAATGGCGCCGAGCCAGGCGTGATAATCGGCGAGCGGGACTGCAAACTCTGCTGGCCCTTCAGTCAGCGCCTGCATCAAACGCGTGTCGTCACCATGAGCAAGGTGACCGTCCCGGCTCTGCCTTGGCTCGTCCGGGATGACACTCTGCGCGGAGGGGCCGACATCGTATCCGGTCTGCGCCAGCAGTTCGCAAATGGCCCCGACGCTGGCTGGGGTATCGAGCCCGACTGCAAAGCCGGCCCGTCCTCCGCGCGCCGGGTAGTCGGACATGACCAGGGCGAGGTTGCGCTCGGCAGCCGGCTTGCCGGCCAGCGCGATCCAGCCTGAGGCGAGATCGGCAAGGGCGGCGACACCATCGCGATCAGGAACCAACCGGCGGCTCGTCAGGCCGGTCCTGCTGTCCGTCATCTCGGCCTTGAAGGCGACGGGCAGCGCCCCCAACCGTCCGTCGAATTCAGGCAGCGCCACCTGCATGGCGAGGTCGGCCCCGGAAAGCCCGCGCGGCGAGGCCTCCCAGGCGTCGCGCGGGCTGCCGACCGGCACGGCCTGCAGGATCGGGCAATCGGCGGTGTCCAGCACGAAATCGGCGCTGTTGCGGGCCGAGAACGCGGTGGTGGTGATGATGGCGGCGGGCTTGCGCGCGGCGATCAGGGCCGCAAGTTCGCCGGTGACGGCCGGGTCCTTCAAGCTCGTAAGGGCCAGAATCAACGGGGCATGGCCGCGCGCACTCAGCGCCTCTGCGATCGCCTCCGCCATGGCGGTGTCTCCGGCGGCGACGCTGGAGCGATAGACCAGGATCGGGACTAGCGCGTTCGCGACGGGGCGCTGTGAGAGCGCTTCACGCCATGCGAGCGGAGCACCGCCCGCACCAAGGGCGAAGAGCGCGGGCAAGGGAGTGGGCGCGAGGTCCGAAGCATCGCTTTCGCGGCGAAGGAACGCATCCACCCGTCCAAGCAGCCGGTGCATATTCTCCGCACCGCCGCCGGCGCGGAAATAGGCGAGAAGCTCCGCCGCGAAATGCGGTTCGACGGTGCCGTACTCGGCCAGCCGCTCATCAGGCCGGTCGTCGCCGGGCAGCACGACGAGCGGTATCCCGCCCCGTCGGCAGATTTCCGCAAGCTGCTCGATGCCGTAACGCCAGTAGTCCAGCCCGCCGAGACAGCGGATCAGCACGAAGCGCGAATGCGCCACCGTCTTCTCGACGAGAAAATCGACGGAGAGCGGGTGTTTCAGCCGGCGCAGCGAGGCGAGCCTGACGGCGAGCTCGCTTGCGCCGGCCGCGGCCGTCAGCGCCGAAAGGTCGCTGTCGGCGAAGGAGAGCACCAGCACATCCCCTGGCGGCAGGGCGAGATCGACGGCGTCTTCGCCGTCGTCAAGCCTGATCTCGCTTGAGGGGAGGAGGTGCATGGCTCAGCCCGCGAGGGCGGCCTCCACGGACTTGCGATCAAAGCCCTTCAGGCCAATCACCACGAGGCGACCATCCTTGGCTTCGCCGGCCGCCCAGGCGCGGTCGTAATGATGGCTGACCCGACGCCCGACACCCTGGACGACGAGCCGCATCGGCTTACCGGGAATCGCCGAAAAACCCTTCAGGCGCAGCACGCCCTCGGCCTCCGCGGCCCTGGCAACGCGGGCCGCCAGCTCCTCGGGCGATGTCGCCGCGGCGAGAGCGAAATCGAGGCTTTCGAAATCGTCGTGGTCGTGGTCCTCGGCGCTCTCATGGTGCGAGGGGCGTCCAGCGAGATCGGCCTCGGCAGCCGCGTTGAGGCCAATAATCAGGGCGGGCTCGACCTTGCCATGGGCCGTCTCGACGATCTTGATCGCCTTCGGCAGATGCGCGGCGATCTCGGCCTTGACGCGTTCGCGGCCGGCCGCATCGACGAGGTCGCTCTTGTTGAGCAGGATCAGGTCGGCGCAGAGGATCTGGTCCTCGAACACTTCTTCGAGCGGGTTGTCGTGCCCGACCGCGGCATCCTGCGCCGCCTGCGCAGCGAGAGCGGCGGGATCATCCGCGAACTGGCCATCCGCCACGGCCGGACCATCGACCACGGCGATGACACCATCGACCGTGACACGTGACCGAATGGCCGGCCAATTGAACGCGTTGACCAGCGGCTTCGGCAGGGCAAGCCCCGAGGTCTCGATCAGGATGTGTTCCGGCGGGTTCGGCCGGTCGAGCAGCTTTTCCAGCGCTGGCACGAAGTCGTCGGCGACGGTGCAGCAGATGCAGCCATTCGGCAGCTCGACGATGTCCTCCGCGGTGCAGCCGGAAATGCCGCAGCCGTCGATGAAGGAACCGTCGAAGCCGAGATCGCCGAACTCATTGACCAGCACGGCGATGCGCTTGCCCCCTGCATTCTCCAGCAGGTGCCGCACCAGTGTGGTCTTTCCGGCCCCGAGGAAGCCGGTGATGATCGTGCAGGGGATCTTGCCCAGCGAGCGGGCTTGGGGAGCGTTCATGATCTCATCCTTGTTGGCGCGCCGGGAGAGGCGGTACGCGCGCGACCACGCCCTTGCGGAACGAAGCGGGTCTTTCTTTCCAGGGAACGATACCGTTTGCGCTGGCTGCAAAGCTTGCAGCTGCGTCAACGATTTCGGCGATATGGGTGTCTGCGTCGAGATCGCCGATCAGATAGGTCCATTTGCCGTCGGCCGCCAAGGCGACGGTGCAGGGGCGATTGCAGACCGCGAGGCAGTCGACGGGTTCGACCGGAAGCGTCCCGCCGTCGCGCGCGATGCGTTCGCGCAGCGCCTCGGCAAAACCCAGTCCGGGCTGGTCGTAACCCTCCGGCAGGTCCGCCCGCGCGCGCCGGCAGGCGACGCAGACGAAAATGGTGACATCGCCTTCGGGCATAGGCCGGTTCCTTTGCTTCCGGCGCGATCCCGGGGGATCGCGCTCAGCGTCAGGCCTTGGCCGGGGCTGCGGCACGGCGCGTCGCCCAGGGCCAGAGCACGCCGACGGCAAAGCCGGTAGCGAGCCAGAGGGCAGCCTGGAGCGCGAGCGAGAGCGCGGCGAAATGCGCTGCGATTTCGGCCGGGACCTTGCTCTCCGGGGCGGCGGGATGTGGTGCGCCGATCAGATGCGGGACGAGCATGGCAAGCACGGCAAGTGCCCGCAGCCAGCTCGCCTCCGTCCGCAGGAAGACCCAGAGGCCGCCGGCGGTGACGAGCGCGGTGGCGATCCACCAGGTCTGGCGGTGGAGCAGTTCGGCTGACGCGCTGCCGGGCAATTCCGGTGCGAGCCCGGTCGCCGGCACGAGGCCGAAGGCCAGGAAGCCGCAAGCCGCCCAGATCAGTGCGGTCCGTTCAGTGATGGCATCGCCCGCTGCGATCATGCCGCCGAGCAGCAGGGCGGCAAAGCCGATCGCGGTCGCAATGGTGACGATGGTGGTGAAGGCCGTGCGCTGCAAGCCGTCCTGTGGCTTCCACTCGGCGTGGTCGGCTGCGTCGGCGCCGCCATGGGCAAGGACGATCCTGGCATCGCCGGTGAAGCTGGCGTGCTGAAGCTCGGCTGCGCGCAACGCCGTCTCAAAGGTTTCCGCCTTGAGGATCAGCGGCGTGGTGGTGACATGCTGGAGTGCTGCGACCAGGAGCCCAGCAAGAAGCCCGGCCAGAAGACTGACCGTGAGAACACGATTGACCATGTTGCCTTTCCCTCAGTGGCAGGGAAAGGCGAGGGTGTGGCGCGTGTCGTGGGCTGCGTTGTGAACGCTGGTCGAATGGGCGAAGCCGACGGTGAAGATCAGGGCTGCGCCGAGTGCCAGGGCAGCTGCGACAGCCTTGACGCGCTCGGATGCGCTGGCCTGGGTGGTGATCGAAGCCGTATTCGTCGTCATCTCGGTCTCCTTGGCCACCCCGCCGGCAGCCCGCTGGATTGCATCACTCATCGACGGCAGGTCTCCTGGCTCGCGGGTCCGGATCTCTCGCCGCCTTCCCGGGACAATCCCAGTGGCCGATGGCGCGAAACTCGCCGCTTACAGTTGCGGGGGCAGCCGCGGTATCGCACCGCGTTCCCTTTTCACCTCCTTGCAGAGGCACCGTCGGGGATGATCATTAGCCATCTGCACGGTGCTGTGCAATGCAGCGATCGTGATTGCGAGCGCAGTGAAGCGATGTGATCTCTGATGGCCTGTCCCGGCTTGTTTCGCTTCGCTCGCCAGGTCCGTTCCTTAGGCTGATCTTCCCTGGGTTGAGATTTTGGCAGTGGCAGCGATCCTTTCCCCTCTTACCCTCGTTCTGGGCGGCGCCCGCTCCGGCAAGAGCCGCCATGCCGAGGCCCTGATCGAGATGGTGCCGGCGCCCTGGATCTATCTCGCCACGGCGCAGGCCTATGACGATGAGATGCGCGCCCGGATTGCCGAGCACCGCGCCCGCCGGTCGCAGGATTGGATGACCATCGATGCGCCGCTGGCCCTGGCGCAGGCGATCCGCGCGGTTCCCGCGGGGCAACCTGCCCTGGTGGACTGCCTGACGCTCTGGCTGACCAACGTGATACTGGCAGAGCAGGATGTGGCGGCTGCAAGCCGGGAACTGGTCGAGGCCTGCGTTTCGGCACGTGGCCCGGTGGTCCTGGTTTCCAACGAGGTCGGGCTCGGTATCGTGCCCGAGAATGCGCTCGCCCGACGGTTCCGCGACGAGGCGGGGCGGTTGCACCAGATGCTTGCGGCGCGGGCCGACCGGGTGATCTTCATGGTCGCCGGTCTGCCGATGCAGGTGAAATGAGCAGGAGGTTCCGATGACGATCGATGCTGACGAGGCCGCCCGCCACAAGGCCAAGATGGAAAAGCGCAAGGCGGTGCAGGATGCCGAGGTCGCCGCCAAGACGATCGAAAAGGGACTCCTGATCGTCAATACGGGGCCAGGCAAGGGCAAGTCGACCGCCGCCTTCGGATTGATCCTGCGGGCTCTCGGCCATGACTGGCGCGTCGGGGTGGTGCAGTTCATCAAGGGCGCCTGGGCGACAGGTGAACGCAAGGCGCTCGACGCCTTCGGCGATCGCATCGTCTGGCACACGATGGGCGAAGGCTTCACCTGGGAAACGCAGGACAAGGCCCGCGACATCGCTGCCGCCGGGCGCGCCTTCGCCAAGGCCAAGGCGTTGATGGACGATCCGGAGATACGCCTGCTCGTGCTCGACGAACTCAATATCGCGCTGCGCTACGACTATCTGCCGCTGGCGGAGGTGGTCGAGACATTGGCGAGCCGGCGCCCTGATCTGCACATCGTCGTCACCGGCCGCAATGCCAAGCCCGAGTTGATCGCCGTCGCAGACCTCGTCACCGAGATGACGGTGGTCAAGCATCACTTCGCGGCGGGCGTGAAGGCACAGGCCGGGATCGAGTTCTGAGGCCAGGGCATCGACCCGAAACGTGGATCGCAGCTTTCGGGAAAGTCGAAGCAAACACAGAAGGTGAGATCGTCGTTCCCGATGCGATGCCCGGTCCGATGAACTAGAGGGCGAGCGCGGTGACGGCCCCCGCAACGGCGAGCCCCCACAGCAGCAGACACGCCCTCCGATAGAGAGCGAGCGCCCGCCGGATATCCGCCGCTTCCGCTTCGGCCCGGCCGTCCCCCATCCACCCGTCGTCGACCCTGACATCGCCATAGACGCGCGGGCCCGCCAGCYGGAGGCCGAGCGCACCTGCCATCGCGGCTTCCGGCCAACCGGCATTGGGCGAACGATGATGGCGGGCATCGCGTCGGACAGCTCGCCACGCATTGGCGGGGTCTGACGTTTTGTCGAGTGCGGCGGCTGCGGTCAGCAGCAGCGCGGTGAGGCGAGAGGCGGGAAGGTTGACGAGGTCGTCGAGACGCGCCGCCGCCCAGCCGAAGGCGAGGTGGCGCGGTGTCTTGTGGCCGATCATCGAATCGGCGGTATTGATCGCCTTGTAGAGCGCGCCGCCCGGCAGGCCGCCGACGCCGAGCCAGAAAGCCGGAGCGACGATCCCGTCCGAGAAATTCTCGGCAAGGCTTTCGATTGCGGCGCGGGAAACTCCGGCTTCGTCGAGGGTTTCGGGGTTGCGGCCGACAATCATCGAAACGGCGATGCGTCCGCCTTTGAGCCCGTCCCGCTCCAGTCCTTCGGCGACCCGTGCGACATGCTCGTGCAGGCTGCGCTGTGCGATGAGGCTGGAGGCGACGAGCGCGAGGGGCAGCCAGCCCAGCGGGCCGAGGCCGCGGCAGAGCAGGGTCAGCCCCCATGAGATGGCGAATGTGGCGGCAAGCAGCAGCGCGAGGGCGAGGCCGCCGGCCGCCTTGCGCACGATGAAGGAGGCGCGCTCGCGATTGAGCATCCGGTCGAGCCGGGAGATCAGCGCACCGATCCAGGTGACGGGATGGCCGATCAGCGCATACAAGCCCTGGGGGTAGCCGAATCCCGCCTCGATGATCAGGGCGGCGGCGAGGAGCGGTAGGGAATCGGACAGGCTCATGCGGGGCGGGAATGGCTGAGGCGGCAGGCAAGGTCTGGCATGGCGGCGATCTGGCACAGGCGAAGGCGCTGTTCCCGGAGGCGCCCGAGCCATGGATCGATCTTTCGACCGGGATCAATCCCATCCCCTATCCGGTTCCTGCGCTGCCGTTAAGCCTCTGGCAGCGCCTGCCGGGAGTGCGGGACGAGGCGGCATTGCTCGCTGCGGCACGCGAGACGTACCGGGTGCCCGAGACGGCCGGCATCGTCGCGGCGCCCGGCACTCAGATCCTGATCGAACTGCTGCCGTGTCTTGCGAACACCGGGCCAGTCGTCGTGATCGGCCCGACCTATGCCGAACATGCGGTGGCCTGGCGCAAGGCGGGGATGGACGTGCGGGAGAGCGCAACGCCCGCGGAGGCGGGCGATGCGGGCGTGGTCGTGCTGGTCAACCCGAACAATCCCGATGGGCGGGTGATTGAGCGCGCGCAACTCACGGCGGTTGCGCGTGACCTGGCCGGACGAGGCGGGTTGCTCGTCATCGACGAGGCCTTCATCGATTTCATGCCCGAGGCGAGCCTGATCCCCGAGCTGCCACCGGCGACGCTGATCCTGCGCTCCTTTGGCAAGACTTACGGGCTTGCCGGCTTGCGTCTGGGTTTCGCGATCGGCGAGGCGCGCCTGACGGAGGCCTTGCGTGCCGCGCTCGGTCCCTGGGCCGTCGCGGGGCCGGCGCTTCATATCGGGGCGCAGGCGCTCAGTGACACGGACTGGCTCGCGGCGGCCGCCGGTGCCCGGGCCAGCGATGCCGCCCGCCTCGATGCCTTGCTGGCGTCGCGAGGCGTGATCGTTGGCGGCACCTCCCTGTTCAGGCTGTTGGCGACGCCGGACGCACCGGCACTCTTCGCCCATCTCGGCCGCGACGGCATCTATGTCCGCCGCTTTCAGAACAATGCGAGCTGGCTACGGCTTGGCTTGCCCGGCGACGAGCCGTCCTGGCAGAGGCTCGCCGCTGCTCTGGCATCCTTTCTGCCTCCTGATGCCGCCTAGGGGGCGCATGCATGGAAGGGCGGGACGGAGCCGTTTCGCATGATTAAGCTGGGTTTTGTCATCACGGGGGAATGCAATGAAGCCTTGGCCGCAGGAAAGAGAACTCACGATCGGCTTCGCGCATGCCGCCTACCAGTTGGGAGCGGAGTTCTCCGCGCGGGCGCGCGCCGCGAGGAGCTTTGAGGTTCGCAGCCTCGATGAACTCAAGGCGCGCGCGCCCGAAGCCGATGTCCTCGTCGTCTCCGGACTCTGGCGCAACGAGCTGATCGCCGCCTGCCCGCGCCTGCGCTTCGTCCAGTCGATCAGCGCCGGCACGGATCAGTTCGACAAGGCCGCCTTCGCCGCGGCCGGCATTCGCCTCACCAGTGCGCAGGGGGGCAATGAGCGCGCCGTTGCCGAACACGCGATGGCGCTCATCCTGGGCCTTACCCGTCAGATCCACCTCGCTCGCGACAACCAGATGGCAAAGCATTGGCGGCCGATGATCGGTGATCGCGCCCGACGCGAGGACGAGCTCGGCGGCAAGACGCTTGTCATCGTCGGCCTTGGACGGATCGGCCTGCGTTTGGCGAGGTTGGCTGCGGCTTTCGGTCTGCGCATCATTGGTGTGCGCCGCAGCGAGCGGCCCGTATCAGGCATCGATGCGATTGTGGCGACGGACAAGCTGGGCACGGTTCTGGCTGAGGCCGATATCGTGGCGTTGACCTGCCCGCTGACGCCCGAGACCGAAGGACTGATCGGCAGCGAGGCGCTGGCCGCCATGCGTCCGGGCTCTCTCCTGATCAATGTTGCGCGTGGCCGTGTCGTCGACGAGGCGGCGCTGCTGGCGGCGCTGGGTTCGGGGCGCCTGGCTGGCGCCGGACTCGACTGCTTCCATGACGAGCCGCTCCCACCGGCCTCGCCCTTCTGGGGGCAGCCGAACGTCATCGTCACCCCGCACAGCGCCGGCGAGACGCGCGCCTATGAGACGAACGTCGTCGACATCCTCCTCGACAATCTCGACCGGCTGGCGCGTGGCGACGCGGAGTTGCACAACCAGATCGTTTAGATCATGGAACCGGAACGAAGTCCGGTCCCATGATCTGACTGTGATCGCATCGGTCTTCCCGGTTTCGGGCCGATACCTGACCGGGCGGTCGCTTACGCCTCGTGCAGCCGGCGGTAGATGCCGTCGGCCTTGACCAGGTCGGCATGGCTGCCCTGCTCGGCGATCCCGGTCGAATCCACCACCACGATCCGGTCGGCATCGCGGATGGTCGCGAGACGATGCGCGATCATCAGCGTGGTGCGGCCCTGCGACAGATCCGCAAGCGATTGCTGAATGGCGCGCTCGGTTTGCGTGTCCAGCGCCGAGGTCGCCTCGTCCAGGATCAGGATCGGCGGATTCCTCAGGAAGATGCGAGCGATGGCGAGGCGCTGCTTCTGCCCGCCCGAAAGCTTGACCCCGCGTTCGCCGATGATGGTGTCGAGCCCGTCGGGCATCGCCGCGATGACCTCGTCGAGCCGCGCGCGCCGCGCGGCCTCGACGATCTCGGCCTCGCTCGCCTCGAGCCGGCCATAGGCGATGTTCTCGCGCATCGTGCCGGCGAAGAGGAAGACATCCTGCTGCACGATGCCGATCTGCCCGCGCAGCGAGGCCAGCGTCATGTCGCGGATATCGATGCCGTCGATGGTGATGCTTCCGCCGCTGACTTCGTAGAAGCGCGGCAGCAGGGAGCAGATCGTCGTCTTGCCGGCCCCGGACGGGCCGACGAACGCGATCGTTTCGCCCGGCTTGATATGCAGGTCGATGCCGCTGAGCACGGGGCGGCCGGTCTGATATGCGAACGAAACGCCCGCATAGCGGATTTCGCCCGAGAGTCTCGGCGCAGTCACCGCATTCGGTCGGTCGGCGATATCAGGCTCGGTGTCGAGGAACTCGGTATAGCGCCGGAAGCCGGCAATGCCCTTCGGATAGGTCTCGATCACCGAATTGATCTTCTCGATCGGTCGGAAGAACACGGCGATGAGCAGCAGGAATCCGACGAAACCGCCCTGGCTCAGGCTGCCGGTGATGACGAGATAGCTGCCGGCGACCATCACCACCATCTGGGTCAGCCGCATGCTGAGATAGCTCAGCGAGATGGTAGCCGCCATGATGCGGTAGGCATCGAGCTTGGTCTGGCGGTAGTTCTGGTTGTCACGGGCGAAGAGCCGCCGCTCGTGCTCCTCGTTGGCGAAGGCCTGGACGACGCGGATGCCGCCGACATTCTCCTCGATTCGCGCGTTGAAGCTGCCGACCCGCCCGAAGAGCTGCTGCCAGTTATGCGTCATGCGCCCGCCATAGCGGCCGGTCAGCCAGCCGGTCAGCGGCACGATCGCGGCAGTGACGAGCGCAAGCTCGGGGCTGACCATGAACATCAGCACGAAGGCGCCGAACAGGGTCATCATCGCGATGAACAGGTCTTCGGGCCCGTGATGCGCGACCTCTCCGATCTCCTCGAGGTCCTTGGTGAGGCGGGCCACGAGATGGCCGGTCTTCTGGTTGTCGAAAAAGCTGAAGGAGAGCTTCTGCAGATGGTCGAACGCCTTCCGCCGCATCTCGGTCTCGATATTGATGCCGAGCATGTGGCCCCAATAGGTCACGATCGCCATCAGCCCGCTATTGAGCAGGTAGATCACCAGCAGTGCGGCGGCGCAGGCGAGGATCAATCCCCAGTTCTGGCCGGGCAGCAGCCAGTCGATGAAGAACTTCACCGCGATCGGGAAGGCGAGCTCCAGCAGGCCCGACAGCACTGCGCAGGAAAAATCCAGCAGGAAGAGGCCGCGATGCGGTGCGTAATAGGCGAAGAAACGGCGAAGCATGATGACGATGTCTTTTCAAATCCGGATCGCGCACGATTATCCGCGGGTCCAGAGGCCGGAACGGGGCCGGCCCCTTCTATAGGCTCTGGCGTGCCGGAGCGGAATGCCGGCGATGCATGGCCGGGCACTGATCACTCATCGCCAAGCCGGGGCCCGGAGCTCCGCCGCACTCCAGATGGGCCACGTCAGCGATTGTAACGCACCGGCACCGCGAGCGAGATCGTGCCGCCCCCGCCGACGCCGGCAGGAGGCGCCGGGACGGGGCTTGCCCTGCGGATCATGCTGACGGCCTCCTCATCGAGCGTGGCATCGCCGGAGCTACCGGCGAGTCGCGCGGACAGGACACGCCCGCCCCGATCGATCGAGAAGGCAATCTGCACCGTGCCGGGACGCGCGCCGCCCGGGAAGCGCTTGTAGCGATTGAGATGGGCGATCAGCATGCCGCGCCATGACGCCGTCGAGGCGGAGGGCGATGCAGCGGAACCGGTTGGCGCGGAGGAAGGAGCAGCGGCGGGCGCGGCCGAGGCGGGGGGCGCGGCGGCTTCCTTGGCCCGTGGCTTCTCGCGCTCGACCGGCTTGCGGCGCTCCACGATGCGTGGCTTGGGCGGCGTCGGCTTGCGTTCGACGACCTTCGGCTTCTCGGGGGCAGGCGGAGGCGGGGGAGCGAGCACGGCTGCAGCATCGGGCAGCTGCGGCAGTTCGGGCAGCTTGATCTCAGGCTCGGGCAGATGGACCGGCTCGGGTATCACCTCGGGTTCCGGAGGCGGCTCTGGCTCCTTGACCGGCTCGGGAACAGGCTCCGGGGTTGGTGGGGGCGGCTCGGCCTCGGTCGCCTGGGGGGCAAGGGGCAGGTCGGCAGCGGGGGCCTCGGGCGCAACGGAAACCGCCGCAAGCTCGATCATCACGGCAGGCTCGGGCGCGCCGGCCGCAGCCTCTCCCGGCCGCCAGCTCAAGGCCAGCCAGGCAATACCGCCATGCGCCGCCACCACGACGAGCCCAGCCGAACTCCAGCGCAATAGCGCCGGCCAGAGGCGTCGTGATGCGCTGCCATCGAGAGACCCGGTCTTCATGGCTTCACACCCGCGACCGGCGCGGCCGCCTGGCCCGTATCCTCGAGCCCGACCAGCGCGATCTTCAGATAGCCGGCATTGCGCAGGAGGTTCATCACATCCATCAGCTCGCGATAGGCGACAGTCCCGTCGGCGCGCAGGAAGACTCTCTGCTCACGGTCGCTGCTGGTTTGCCGGTCGAGGACACTCTGCAGCGCTTCGCGCGGGACGGGGTCGTTGCCGAGCGCGAGCGAGAGATCGCCCTTCACGGTAAGGAAGACGGGCTTCTCGGGCCGCGGCTGCGGCTGCGCGTTGGAGACGGGCAGATCGACGGCGACATCGACGGTGGAGAGCGGGGCTGCGACCATGAAGATGATCAGCAGCACGAGAATCACGTCGATGAAGGGTGTGACGTTGATCTCGGAGACCTCAGCCAGATCGCCGTCCTGCGGATCCTTGAGCGAAACGGCCATCGTTCACTCCGCCGACATCAGCGGCGGCACCGCATGCAGCGAGCGGCCGGGACGCTGCGCCGCACGCCGCGCACGCTCAAGGTCGCGCGAGAGGTGGCGCAGGACGTCGCCCGAGGCGTCCGACAGCACGGCGCGGTAGCCTGCGATCGAGCGCGAGAAGACATTGTAGATGATGACTGCGGGGATCGCCGCGACGAGGCCGATCGCAGTCGCCAGCAGGGCTTCGGCGATGCCGGGCGCGACCACGGCGAGATTGGTGGTCTTCGACTGCGAGATGCCGATGAAGGAGTTCATGATGCCCCAGACAGTGCCGAACAGGCCGACAAAGGGGGCGGTCGAACCAATCGTCGCGAGCAGGCCGGTGCCCTTCGCCATATCCCGGCCGGCACGCGCCTCGCGCCGTGACAACGCGATCGCAACGCGCTCCTTGATGCCGTCATCCGAGAGATCAGCCGAACGGCGGACTTCATCGCGAGCGGCCTGAACCAGCTCGGCGACGACGCTGCGTCGTGCATGGCCGGCAGAGATCCTCTCGGCGGCGATCTCGAGGCTGTCCGCCTCGTCCAGCCGGCGTGCGGCCAGCCGCGCCCTGGTCTTGGCAGCCATCAGCTCCAGGCTCTTGGCGAGCCAGATCGTCCAGGTCACCAGCGATGCGAAGGCAAGCCCGAGCATCACCGCCTTAACGACGATGTCCGCCGCCATGAACATGCCCCAGGGCGAAAGGTCATGAGGAAGCGCAGCAGCGGCGACCGGGGCGGGAGCTTGCGGTGCCGGCAGTTGCTGGGAAACAGCCGTCTGTTCATGGGCGCCGCTCGGGCTTGCGGCCATGTTCGGCGCCGGCGTCGCAGGCGCGGTCGTCGCGGCTGGGGGGGGCGCCGGCTGCTGGGTGGTCGGCGCGCTTGCTGGCGCCTGCGCGAAGCTTGTTCCGATTGCGGGGCCAATTGTGAGGGACAGTGCCAACAGCAGGCTGCCCGCTGCGCTGCGTTTTGCCCGACCAGCGAGGGTGGTCGTGGCTGTACTGCGGCGGGGCTCGTCCTGGGCACTCATACCGGTTGGCTCTCTGCTGTCAGAATGGTGGGCGGTTCATTTCAAGAGGGTAGGCAATAGTTGTACTATTAATTTAGAAAAAATCTAATCTATGAATACTTCTATGGGCGCGTTACTGGCCACTAACAACGCGAATGTCAAAGATAAAGATTGTGGTTGTGCCGAGTTGTAACGATTGTTTGGGCGGTTCGCGGTCAGGGGCGCCGCAGCCCGGCGTAACACTTTATCGCGTCGCCGCTGCCGACCGGTCGTTCGTTCGCCCATGCCGATGATGTCTGCTCAGGTATTCGCAGGATGGCGTTGTCTCCGGCCGCGAGTCGAAGAATGGTCATCCGGTCGCACCCCGTGATGCCGTCTGCCGGATGACCTGATCTCGATGCCGAGCCTGCCTTCGCCCTTGCCGGTGCCCTCGACGGGGCGCGGACTCGGCCTCATCCTCACCCTCGGCGTGACACAGGTCGCCGGCTATGGCTGCCTCTACTATACCTTCGCGGTGCTGGCCCGGAATATGACCGCAAGCTTCGGATGGGCTCCTGAATGGACCTATGCCGGGTTCGCCGCGAGCCTTCTTGCCGGCGGTGTCGTTGCTCCCGCCGTCGGCCGGCAGGTGGACCGTCGAGGAGCACGGCTGGTGATGACGATCGGTTCGGCCCTTGCCGGGTTGGCACTGCTGGCGCTCGCCGAGGCACGCGGCGGCCCGAGCTATTTCGCGGCGATGATTGCCCTTGGCATGATTTCGACCATGGTCTTCTACGACGCCGCCTTTGCGGCACTGACGCAGTCGCGCGGTGCCGGTGCGCGGCGCTCGATCAGCCAGCTCACTCTGATCGGTGGCTTTGCCTTGACGATCTTCTGGCCCCTGACGACGGCGCTGCTCGCGCAGTTCGACTGGCGCGAGATCTACCGGTTCTACGGCCTGCTACAGCTGGGGCTCTGCGTGCCCTTGCATCTCCTTGGGCTGCCAGGGCGTGTCAAACGGGCCGCAGAGCGCGGGCATGCCGCGAGCGTTCCGGCGTTGCTCCATGCCGATTATCTCGAAGGCGAGGCGCGCCGGCTCGCCTTTGTACTGCTCGCTCTCGCCTTCTCGCTGCAGGGCTTCGTCGTTTCAGCCATGTCGGTGCATCTGCTGAGCATATTGCAGGGGCTAGGCCTGAGCGCTGCAGTCGCGGTCGGCATCGGTGCCATGGTCGGCCCTGCCCAGGTCGCCGGGCGGCTGGCGGAGATGCTGTTCGGCGCTTCTCTCTCGCCGATGACCACGGCATGGGTTTCGGCGGCGATGATGCCGCTCGGTTTCGTCCTGCTGATGACGGGCCAGACGACCGCAGTGCTCGCCGGTCTCTTTGCGATCGCCTACGGGATCAGCGTCGGACTGAGTTCGATCGTGCGTGGAACCGTGCCGCTCCAGCTTTTCGGCCCGGCGGGATACGGCGCGATGCTTGGCAAGCTCTCGGCGCCGGGGCTGGTGGTCAAGGCGGCGGCGCCGCTTGTCTGTGCGGTCTTGATCGAGCGGGCTGGCCTGATGCCAACGGCGGGGCTCATGGTGTTGCTGTCCTTGCTTGCCACCGGGGCCTTGTTCGTGCTCGCGCGCAAGGTCTCCTGACCTGAAGGGATCAGATCCGTCGTGCGCGCCACCATGAACGGACGGCGTCGCGCGTGCGCAGCATGAAGGCATGGATCGGACTGCGCCTCACCCAGTCCAGCGTGCGCGCACGCAAATCGGTGATGACAGCCATTCCGCGCGCGAACCAGCTGATGGTGAGGAGCTTCTTTCGGCCGGCATTGTAGATGCGCTCGACGATCACGAAGCTCGCCAGATACGCCAGCCCGAGCATGATCAGGCCGCTGATCACATGGCCGCGCGCGATCACGATGAGGCTGACGAGCTTGAGAGGCTCGACGACCGCGAACGGCGCTGCCAGCAGCGCCAGGATCGCAAAGCGCGGCATGCGGGCGATCGCCGCCTCGGCGCGTGCCACGAACCGCCGTTCCGACAGCCAGCGAATGGCCGGGCGGTAGAGCGGGCGCGCGAGCTCGTCGAACAGGATCAGGAACGAGATCAGGCCTCGTAGCGGCAGCGCAGCAACGCGGCCGATGGCGGCTGCCAGACGATGGAGAGGTGACGATGCCATCGATCCTTCCGTGCCGCCCGCGTGATGCAACAGCAAGCAGAAATGCCGCGCCTCCCAGCCGCGGATGGCTGGAAACCCGCTGTCATCATCCCTGGCGTCGGTTCCGTCGCCAGGGATGTCGCAACGATTGAGACGACCCGGGCGTTGATCGCCCCGATCGCGGCGACCTCAGTCGGTGAAGACGACCGTCTTCTTGCCGTTCAGAACGACGCGGTCCTCGAGATGATGCAGCACGGCGCGCGCCAGCACCCGCCGCTCGATATCGCGGCCCTTGCGCACCAGCGCGTCGGGCGTATCGCGATGCGAGATGCGCTCGACATCCTGCTCGATGATCGGACCCTCATCGAGATCGGGCGTCACGTAATGGGCGGTCGCGCCGATCAGCTTCACGCCGCGCTCATGCGCCTGATGGTAGGGCTTGGCGCCCTTGAAACCGGGCAGGAAGGAATGATGGATATTGATGCAGCGACCAAGCAGCTTGGCCGAGAGCCCGTCCGACAGGACCTGCATATAGCGCGCAAGCACGACGAGATCGGTCCGGGCCTCCTGTACGAGCTGCCAGATCTGGGCCTCCTGCTCCATCTTGGTCTGTCGGGTGATCGGCAAATGATGGAAGGGCAGGTCACCGATATCGGTCGAGGCGATGCTGTCGCGACCGTGGTTAGAGATGATGCCGGCGATCTCCATCGGCAGCTCGCCGATGCGCCAGCGATAGAGCAGGTCGGCGAGGCAGTGGTCGAATTTTGAGACCAGCAGCATCACGCGCTTCCGCACATGCTGCTCGCGCAGCGTGAAATCCATGGCGAAGCGCCGGGACAGTTTCCCGAAGGCTTCCGTGATCTCGGCGTGCGACCTGCTCTCGGCGAGGCGCTCGAAGACGACGCGCATGAAGAAGCGGCCCGTTTCGGTGTCGTCGAACTGCTGTGCGTCTCGGATGTTGCAGCCGGCCTCGAACAGCAGCGTCGAGACGGCGGCGACGATGCCGGGACGGTCGGGGCAGGAAAGGGTGAGGATCGAAATGCGGTCGGACATGGCTGATGCCGCCCTTCGAGGGGCGGCCCTTCGCTGGGACAATGGGACGGGTTTCGGGTTGGAGGGCGCGCGACGCGCTGCGCTCAACCTCGTCCCGTTGCCGTCACCCTGCAGCCGAACTCCGCCGCGGAGGCGGAAAGCCAGGACCAGAAACTGCCTGCCATGCTGCGTGCGACCATGATCTCGAAAACGGCGTCACCGGATTCCGGATCGTCAGTGATCCGCCAGAGATGCACACCCATATAAGCGATGCTTGTCAAGGCGGCGGCACCGGCGGGGAAGACGGAAGGGTGCAGATCGAGCATGCAGCCCTTCGCCAACGTCTCGCGCAGCTTCGGTCCGGAAAGCCGCAGCGCAGCCCGCCCGTCGGACTGGTCGGAGACGGCCGCGAGCGGCGCGAGATCGCGCAGCAGCTCATCGAAACCGTTCCGATCCGTCGCGATCAGATGCCACTGATCCGGGCCGGCCCAGACCAGACTGTGGCTCGTGCTGGAGACGATGCGCGGCGTCACCGGCAGGCCGAGCCCGGTGCGGCGCTGGAGCGCCTGCGTGAGCACCTCATCCCGACCCTCCCCAGCAATCAGGCTGGCGATGCCGAGGCCGTCGCGCGCCTCGATCGTGATGCCGGGCTGCCCGGCGGCACCAAAGGCGCCCGAGGCCAGAATGCCGGCCCAGGAGCCGCGTGGCGTCCAGGCAGTTGTCACGGCGTCAGCCATGGAGGCGCGCTCCTTCGGGATCGACGAAGACCGGATTGCAGATTTCGAGGACGATATCGCCGTTGCGCACCGGGTCGACGGCGCGGATGCGTTCGCCGATGCGTTTCGGGCCATTCTTCAAGAAGCCGAGGCCGATCCAGTGCTTCAGCACCGGGGAATAGGCGACCGAGGTCATGTAGCCCTCGTCATGCTCCATCGCCGCAGGCTTGCCGAGGCCGATGAAATGCGCGCCGGCTCGCAGTCGTTGCCCGATTTCCACCGGCCTGAAGCCGACCAGGGCGGGACGATCCGGTTCGATCAGGGCTTCGCGCCTTGCCATGACGCGACCGACAAAGTCCTTCTTGGCGGACATCATCCGGCCCAGGCCAAGATCGCGGGCCGTGGTCTGGCCGTTGAGCTCGTTGCCTGCGACATGGCCCTTCTCGATGCGCATCACACCGAGCGCCTCGGTGCCATAGGGCGTGATACCGTACGGCGCCCCTGCCGACATAAGGGCACGCATCATTGCATCGCCATGATCGGCCGGGACGGCGAGCTCATAGGCGAGCTCGCCCGAGAAGGAGATCCGGAACAGCCGCGCCGGGATGCTGCCACCGACCGTGACGCTGCGCGCCGCGAGATAGGGGCAAGCTTCGTTCGAGAGATCGTGTTGCGCATCGACGACGCCGCGCAGAACATCGCGGGCCTTCGGTCCCGCAACCGCGGCCTGCGCCCACTGCTCCGAGACTGAGACCATGCGGACATCGAGCGTCGGCCAGAGCACCTGATGGCAGAATTCGAGATGCTGCATCACCTTGGCGGCGTTCGCCGTGGTGGTCGTCATCAGGAAATGCGTCTCGGCCAAGCGCGAGGTCGTGCCGTCATCCATGACGAAACCGTCTTCGCGCAGCATCAGTCCATAGCGCGCCTTGCCTACGGGCAAGGCCTTCCAGCCATTGATATAGACCCGCTCCAGGAACTCGGCGGCATCATCGCCCTGGATGTCGATCTTGCCGAGGGTCGAGACGTCGCAGATGCCGACGCCATTGCGCACGGCGAGCACCTCGCGATTGACGGTGGTCAGCCAGTGGTCCTCACCTGCTTTCGGATAATACTGCCCGCGCAGCCACAGCCCGGTCTCGACGAAGACGGCGCCCTGGTCCTTCGACCATTGATGGGTGGGCGCCAGCCGCATCGGCCGGAAATCCGGGCCGCGATGGTGTCCGGCAAGCGCACCGATGGCGACCGGCGTATAGGGCGGCCGGAAGATCGTCGTCCCCGTCTCGGGAATGGTCTTGCCCGTTTGCTCGGCCATGATCGCGAGGCCGGAGATATTCGAGGTCTTGCCCTGGTCGGTCGCCATCCCGAGCGTGGTGTAACGCTTCAGGTGTTCGACCGGTCGGAACCCCTCGCGCGCCGCCAGCTCGACATCGGTATCGGTCACGTCGTTCTGGAAATCGACGAAAGCCTTACCCTTGCCGCCCTTGACCCGCCAGAGCGGAGAAACCGAGACCGCTTCAGGATCGGTCTTCGCTGCGGAGGCCAGCGGCTTCGCCGCGAAACCGCAATCGGCCGCAGCTTCGCTGCCGAGGCGGGCGCCGTCCGCCAGTGCCTGCGCCAGGCTGAAATGCCCGGCAGCGCTGCCGGCGGCGCTGAGCCCGGCCGGCATCGTGCCCGGCACGAAGGCTTGGATCGCCTCGTCCCAGATCGGCCGCGTGTTCTGATGCGAGGTCAGGTGCAGCGTCGGGTTCCAGCCATTCGAGACGGCAAGCAGATCGCAGGCAAGGCTTGTCTCGCGGCCGGACGCGTCGCGGATCGTGACCTGCTTGAGGGCCTTGCCGCCGGAGGCGCGGCTGACCGCGCTGCCGGCGAAGACGCGCGCGCCGATCGCGTTTCCGAGTGCGACCAATGCCGAATCCACCTGCGGACGCGGATCGACGATCGCTACGACCTTCGCGCCGGCAGCGGCCAGATCACGGGCCGTGGCCCAGCCATCGTCGCCGGCCGTGAAGACCACCGCCTCGCGCCCGGGCAGTACGGCGTAGCGATTGAGATAGATCCGCACCGCACCTGCCAGCATGACGCCGGGGGTGTCGTTGCCGGCAAAGACGACAGGCCGTTCGATCGCGCCAGCCGCCAGCACCGCGCGTTTGGCGCTGATGCGCCAGGAGCGCTGACGTGGCTGATACGCGGCTGGCACCGGCAGATGGTCGCAGACGCGTTCGACAGCGCCGTAGATGCCGTGATCATAGACGCCAAACACTGTCGTGCGTGTCATGATCCGGACATCGGGAAGGCTGGCGAGTTCCGCCAGCGCGTCGGCGACCCATTCGGAGCCGGCGCGGGCGTCGATCTCGCGCTTGTCGGCGATCAGCCGGCCGCCCGGTCGAAAATCCTCATCGCACAGGATGACGCGGGCGCCGCTGCGGCCGGCCGCCAGCGCGGCAGAGATCCCGGCCGGCCCACCGCCAATGACGAGGACGTCGCAAAAGGCGAACGCTTTCTCGTAATGGTCGGGATCGTCCTCCATGGCGGCGCGGCCAAGGCCGGCGGCGCGGCGGATCAGCGGCTCGTAGAGTTTTTCCCAGAAGGCCGCCGGCCACATGAAGGTCTTGTAGTAGAAGCCCGCGGTCAGCGCCGGCGCGAGCAGCGAGTTGATCGACAGGATGTCGAAATCGAGCGACGGCCAGCGGTTCTGGCTCTGCGCCTCGAGCCCGTCATAGAGCTCGGCCACGGTCGCTCGCGTATTGGGCTCGCGGCGCGCGCCGGCGCGCAGTTCGACGAGTGCATTCGGCTCCTCTGGACCTGCCGAAAGGATGCCGCGGGGCCGGTGGTACTTGAAGGATCGGCCGACGAGGCGCACGCCATTGGCCAGAAGGGCGGCAGCAAGGGTGTCGCCGGCATAGCCCTGATGGGAACGGCCGTCGAAGCGGAAGCTGACGACGTTCGCCCTGTCGATCAGGCCGCCATCGCCGCGGCGGAAGGGCTGCTTCGCGCTCATGCCCTATCTCCCGTGGCGCGCGCCCTGGCCGTCTCGACGGTCTCGATGGCGTGGGTCCTCGTGTCGCGCGTCACGACCAGCCAGGCATGGCAGCCGGCGCCGTGATACCAGAGCTCGCGATGCCGCCCGGCCGGGTTGTCGCGCTGATAGACATAATCGTGCATCGCCGCTTCCGTCGTTGCCATTCCCTCGGGGCGCTGCGGATTGGCGTCACCGAGATAGGTGAATTCCTGGACGTCGCGGGCGCCGCAATGGGGACAGGTAATGCGCATGGAGAAAGGTTCCTGAGCCGGCTCAGTGCAGGTTCGGCTGGGCGCCAGCGCCCTTTTCGTCGATGAGGCGGCCCGTCGCGAAGCGGTCGAGCCGATAGGCGGTCGCGACCTCATGGGGCTCGTCGCGGGCGATCAGGTGGGCGAAACACCAGCCGGAGGCCGGCGTCGCCTTGAACCCGCCATAGCACCAGCCGGCATTGAGATAGAGGCCCTGGACCGGGGTGTGGTCGATGATCGGCGAGCCGTCCATCGACATGTCCATGATGCCGCCCCAGTGACGCAGCATGCGGATGCGGCCAAGGCCCGGCCATAAGGCCATGGCCGATTCCATCACGTCCTCGATCACCGGCAGGTTGCCGCGCTGGGCGTAGGAATTGTAGCCATCGATATCGCCGCCGAAGACGAGCCCGCCCTTGTCTGATTGGCTGATGTAGAAATGCCCGGCGCCATAGGTGACGACGTTGTCGATCAGCGGTTTCACGCCCTCGGAGACGAAGGCCTGCAGCACGTGGCTTTCGATTGGCAACCGCATCCCGGCCATCCCGGCGAGCCGCGAGGAGTTGCCGGCGACCGCAAGTGCGACCTTCCTGGCCCTGATCGCGCCACGCGTCGTCTCGACGCCGGTGATGCGGCCGCCTTCGATCGTCAGTCCGGTGACTTCGCAATTCTGCACGATATCGACACCGCGCTGGTCGGCGGCACGGGCGTAGCCCCAGGCGACGGCATCATGCCGGACGGAGCCGCCACGGCGCTGCAGAAGACCGCCCTGGATCGGGAAGCGGCCATCCCGGTAGTTCAGGAAGGGCGCCATGGCACGGACCTGCTCGCGGTCGAGCAACTCGGCATCGACACCGGCAAGCCGCATGGCATTGCCGCGCCTGGCATAGGCGTCGCGCTGGGGGTCGGAATGGTAGAGGTTCAGCACGCCGCGCTGGCTGACCATCGCGTTGTAGTTGATGTCCTGCTCCAGCCCCTCCCAGAGCTTCAGCGACCATTCGTAGAACGGGGTATTGCCGGGCAGCAGATAGTTGGAGCGGATGATCGTGGTATTCCGCCCGACATTGCCGGAGCCGATATAGCCCTTCTCGATCACCGCGACATTGGTGATGCCGTGCTGGCTCGCGAGGTAATAGGCCGTTGCCAGCCCATGGCCGCCGCCGCCGATGACCAGGACGTCGTATTCCGCCTTCGGCGCAGCATCGCGCCAGGCCGGGGTCCAGCCACGGTGACCCTTGAGTGTCTGTGCGGCGAGGGAGAAAATCGAATAGCGCATCGGGGCACCCGGGACGTCTATGCCGGACAGGAATTCGCGCCGGGCTTGTCATCCTGAGATTGACGAACATAGTCTGACGGACATGACTATCAGCGACGCGATCTTGACCAGTAACGACAGGCGTGAAGAAGAGGCGCCGACCCATGTCGGCTTCCTGCTGATTCCGGATTTTGCGCTGCTGGCCTATGCAACGGCGATCGAGCCGCTGCGCGCCGCCAACCGGCTCTCGGGGCGGGACCTGTATCGTTGGAGCCACGTCTCGATCGACGGATCACCGGCGCCTGCCTCCAATGGCGTCCGCATCCAGCCTGATTTCGCTGTCGGCGATGACGCCCGTCTCGACTACGTCTTCGTCTGCGCTGGCGGAAACCCTGCCGCCTTCCAGCACCAGCCCACCTTCGCCTGGCTCAGGCAGCTGGCGCGCCGCGGGGTGAAGCTCGGAGGTATCTCGGGCGGACCCTATATCCTGGCGCGCGCCAATGTGCTGACGGGCTACCGCTTCACCATTCACTGGGAACATGCGCCAGCCTTCATCGAGGACTATCCGGAGCTCGATCTGCGGCGTTCGCTCTACGAGATCGACCGTGACCGCCTGACATCGAGCGGCGGCACAGCCCCGCTCGATATGATGCATGCCGTCATCGCACGCGAGCATGGCAGCGAACTGGCTCTCGCCGTCAGCGAGTGGTTCCTTCAGACCCATGTACGCGAAGGCGAGGGGCCGCAGCGCATGCCGCTGCGCGAGCGGCTCGGCGTCAGCCATGCGCCGCTTCTACGGGTTGTCGGGCGCATGGAGCAGAATCTCGAAACGCCGCTTTCGCGCGGCGAACTCGCGCGTACGGCCGGCGTCTCGCTGCGCCAGTTGGAACGGCTGTTCCGCTTGCATCTCGGGCGTTCGCTCGGAGAGCACTATCTCGGCCTCAGGCTGGAGCGGGCCCGCCATCTCCTGCGCCAGACCAGCCTGTCGGTGCTGGAGGTCGCACTCGCTTGCGGCTTTTCGAGCGCGAGCCATTTTTCTCGCGCCTATCGCGCCCGCTTCAATCACCCGCCGCGCGGCGAACGTGTCCCTTACCGAACGGCGGTTTGACGCTGAGCGTCAAGAAACCGTCGCATGACGACAATTCGAAATGGGGATAGGTCGAAACTCTAGGCCCCAACAGAACAACGGGGACCGGTTGCCATGAAACGTACCTTCACGCTCGCGCTCGCCTGCGCCGCGATGCTCGCCGCGATGCCGGCATTCGCGCAGGACTCGCTCGCCAAGATCAAGGAAAAGGGTGTCCTCACCGTCGGCGTGAAGAACGACTACAAGCCATGGGGCTTCCTTGAGCCGTCCGGCAAGATCGTCGGGCTCGAGATCGATCTCGCACAGGCGGTCGCCGACAAGATCGGTGTCAAGCTGGAAATGCTCCCGGTCATCGCCGCCAACCGCATGGAATTCCTCAAGCAGGGCCGTATCGACATGGTCCTGGCGACGATGGGCGACACGCCTGAGCGCCGCAAGGTCGTCGGCATGGTCGAGCCGAATTACTATGCCAGCGCCACCAATGTGCTGGCTCCCAAGAGCGCCAATCTGAAGAAATGGGAAGATCTGAAGGGGCGCAAGGTCTGCGGCGTCCAGGGAGCTTATTATAACCGCCGCGTCTCGCAGCTCTATGCGCCTGAACTCGTGGTTTTCCCCTCGGTGCCGGATGCGCTGAATGCTCTGCAGGGCAATAACTGCGTCGCCTTCCTGTTCGACGACACGCTGATCGTCTCGACGTTGGCCGCGGGCGATCCGAAATGGGCGAATTACGAAATGCCGCTGGCTTCGGAAGATCCGCAGCTCTGGGCGATCGGCATTCGCCTCGAGGACATGGACGGTCCCTTCGGCAAGCTGGTCAAGGATATGTCGGTCGACTGGCACAAGAGCGGCAAGCTGCTCGAACTCGAGACCAAATGGGGCATCAAGCAGAGCCCCTATCTGATCGAGACCAACAAGAAGCTGAAGTCAGCTTCGTAACGCGGTCGCGCTCGATCGGCTGCGTTGATGCAGCCTCAGACACGTCATCCCGGGTTTGACCCGGGATCCATCGCCGCGCGGTGCGAGGGATCCCGGCATTCCGCGTCCTGGCATCTCGGATGACGATAGGCCTTCGGCTGAAACGGTGCTGCGGCATGAGCAGGTTTTCTTGATCGCGTCCTTCTTCCAGTGGCTGAACGATACGCAGGGGCTGAATTTCTCGGTCTTCTACGATGCGTTCGACCGTTCACGCTTCCTGACCGGGTTGTGGACCACGACCTATATCTGCGTGGTCTCGATCATCGCATCGATGGCGCTAGGCCTGATCGGTGTCTGGCTCGCCGGCGGCAATTCGCGCTCCGGTCGACTCGTGGTGCGCGTCTATGTGCAGTTCTTCCGCAATACGCCGCCGCTGGTGCAGCTCTCCTTCTTCTACTTCGCCGTGGCGAGCCTGTTGCCGACGGTGAGCGATGGTTTTGGCGGCCAGTCGCCGCTGGTCTCCGGGACCGGCTGGGCGATCATCGCATTCTCGCTCTTCGCCGGCGCCTTCAACGTCGAGATCTTTCGCGCCGGCATCGAGGCCGTGCCATCGACGACGGTCGAAGCGGCCGAGTCGCTCGGCTATACCCGTCTGCAGCTCTATCTCCATGTCGTGCTGCCGCTCGCCTTCCGCATTTGCCTGCCGGCGCTGAACAACAACCTGATCAATCTCGTGAAGACCACGACGCTGGCCTATGCCATCGGCGTGCCGGAGCTGCTCTATGCGGCCTCGCAGATCTGGTCCGAGGTGTTCAACGTCCGGGAGATGATGAACGTTCTGCTCGTCACCTATGTCGTGCTGGTGGCGGTGCTGGTCTGGATCATGGGCCGCTGGGAGCGGTCGATGCGCATTCCGGGATATTCGACATGAGGTCCGGCTCAACCGATCTGCCGGTGCTCAAGCCGTACCGCGCCCCTGCGCCGATCGCCCCCTCGGGTTTCGCCGCGCCGATGATGTTGGGCGGCGGCACGCTGACTGTCTTCGTCATCCTGTTCGGCGCTTCGCTGGCTCTTGCGCAGGTCACGGCGCGTCCGGCTGGCGAAGGTGCGGCCACCGTGCTGCTGCGCTGGGCGCCGCTTATCTTCCAGGGTTTCCTGTTCAATATCCTGATCAGCTTCCTCTCGATGGCGCTCGGCACCGTCGTCGGTGTGCTCGTCGGCATCGCGCAGGTCTCGCTGGTCGCGCCGGTCCGCAAGACCGCCTGGGGCGTAACGCAGTTCTTCCGCAACGCGCCCTGGCTGGTGCTGCTGTTCTACGCGATGTTCCTGTTGCCCTTCGAATTTCAGCTGTTCGGCATCACGATCGCCTTCCCAGCCTGGGTGAAGGCGGTCATCGGACTTGCGCTGCCGGTCGCGGCCAATGTCTCCGAGATCGTGCGCGGCGGTATCAAGTCGATTCCCGCCGGCCAGTGGGAATCCGCCGATGCGCTCGCCTTCACGCGGGCGCAGACGATGTGGATGATCATCCTGCCGCAGGCCTTCAAGCGGATGCTCCCACCCTGGATGAACCTCTATGCGATCCTGACCATGGCGACGACATTGATTTCGGTGGTCGGCATCCAGGACGCGCTCTCCGTCACCCGCGCGGCGCTGATCGCCGAGAGCCGGCCGGAATTGATGATCCCGATGTATCTGCTGCTGCTCCTGATGTTCTTCGCCTATTGCTACCCGATCGCGCGGGCGACGCTGGCGCTGGAGCGGCGCTTCAACGTGAAAGCTTGAGCCATGGCGAGCCGTCATCAACTGGGCGAGCCCGTCGTCGTAGTCGAGGGGGTCGAGAAATCCTTCGGCAGCTTTTCCGTCCTCAGGGATGTCAGCCTGACTGTCCGGCGTGGCGAGACCGTCTGCATCATCGGCCCGTCCGGTTCAGGCAAGTCGACGCTGCTGCGCTGTATCAATGGGCTGGTGCCGATCAGCAAGGGCTCGATCAGGCTCGCCGGTCGCGAGGTGAACGATGCGAAGCTCGACAAGCTGGCGCTGCGTCGCGACGTCGGCATTGTCTTCCAGCAATACAACCTCTTTCCTCACAAGACCGCGCTTCAGAACGTGATGATGGCGCCGATCCATGTGCTGAAGCAGGACAAGGTCGAAGTCGAGGAGCGGGCGCGCAAGCTTCTCGCCAAGGTCGGCCTTTCGCAGAAGCTCGCGACCTATCCCGGCGAGCTTTCGGGCGGTCAGCAGCAGCGGGTCGCGATTGCGCGGTCGCTGGCGATGAACCCGAAGGTGATGCTGTTCGACGAGGTCACCGCCGCGCTCGATCCCGAAACCAAGAAGGAGGTGCTGGTGACGATCCAGGACCTCGCCGCAGAAGGGATGACATGCATCCTCGTCACCCATGAAATGGGCTTCGCGCGTGAGGTGGCCGATCATATCTATTTCACCGATGGCGGCCTGATCGTGGAACATGGTTCGCCGGCGGATGTGTTCGGCAATCCACGCGAAGAGCGCACGAAGGGGTTTCTGGACAAGGTATTGTAGCAAGCCGTCGTCAGTCCGGCTCTTCCCCGCGTCTCGATCCGACGGTTTCCGCGTGCCTGCCATGCAGTGGCAGGGCCTATGTCGTCTGCGGATGCCTCTCTAACACTAGCGAGGAAGCGAGGGAGAAATCATGCTGGACTGGACACGGGCCGAGGCGGAAGCAGCCGCTATCACGAAGAGCTGGGCCGATCAGGCAGGGCCAGGTGGTGCGGTCGTCATCTTCGATGCGGAGCGACGGCTTGAGGCCTGTGCCGGCGGTTTCGCCAATCTGGAACAACAGACGCCCTTCACGGCGGATACGCCCAATCGTCTGGCCTCGATCAGCAAGCATTTCATGGCGGCGACGCTGCTGCTGGAAGGCATATCGCTCGACGCACCACTCGGCAGCCTGCTGGATGGTTTGCCTGCCGCCATAGCCGCCGTGCCTCTCGGCCGCGCACTTGACATGACCGGCGCCCTGCCGGACATGATGGAGACCCTGTGGCAGCTCGGCGTGCCCTACACCACGAGCCTCAGCGCGCCTGAGATTCACGGTTTCGCTCAGCGCCTGCCGGGCATCAATGCCGTGCCCGGCCAGGAGATGGCCTATTCCAATACCGGCTGGCGCCTGGCGCAGTCGGTGCTGCCGGCCCAGCGCAGCATCACCTATCGCGAAGCCCTGCGGCTGCGCCTGTTCGGGCCTCTCGCCCTGCCCTTCGTCTTCCCGGAGGATGAGAGCGAGATCGTGCCGGATCTCGCAACTGGCTACTGGCATGATGGCGTCAACTGGCGGCGTGGACGCTACGGCTTCCAGTTCTCTGCCTCAGGCGGGCTTGTCGGCAGCGCATCGGCGCTGGCGATCTGGGCGTCCGATCTGATGGCCGGGCGCGGGCCGCTCGCCGGCCTGTTCGAGAAACTCACCGCGCCGCGCCAGTTCGCGGATGGTCGCGAGAGCGGCTACCGCCTCGGCCTGGTCAGCACTCCGCTTCTCGGTACCACGGTGATCGGCCATGGCGGATCACTCACGGGCTACCGCAACCACTTCCTGATGGCGCCCGAGCATGGTGTCGGCGTCGTCGTGCTGAGCAATCGTGAGGAGGAGGCGCTCTGGCCGGCGTTGCGTGTGCTTGCGGCACTTCTGGGCGAAGCGCTGCCCGAGGCACCGAAGGCTGGGCCGACCGGCCTCTATGTCGGAGAGGAAGGGTCCTTCTGGGCCGAGCTCGCTGGAGACTCGATCGGCGTCATGGGCGGGCATGAGCGTCTCGTCGTCGGCGAGAACGGCAGGTTGAGAAGCCTGCCTTCCTATCTCGACATCGAGCTCCGCACGCTCGGCGAAGACGAGATTCGGGCGCGGATCGGCGGTGTCGAGCGTCGTCTTCTGCGCGTTCCGGCCGCCACGCCGCTCGACCCGCGCCTTGTCGGCCGGTGGCGCGAGCGCAGCTTCGGCGTCGAGATCACGGTTGAAGCGGACGGCACGGCCCAATGGCCCTGGGCCGAGCCGGTCGGCATGACCACCCGGCTGACCCCCTTGCCGGGAGGCCGCGCGCTCGCCGATCTTGTTCATGGTCCCTGGCGGCACCGGCCTTGCTTGTGGCTGCAGCCGGACGGCTCCCTGCGCGTCGACAGCCATCGGGCGCGTGTCCTGCTATTCGATCGTGTCGACGACGTTGGAGGTACCCGATGATCCGTTCCCGCCTTGCCGGATTGTTGCTTTGCGCCGCGTCGCTGACGCTCGGTCTCGAGGCACAGGCCCAGCCGGCTCCGAGCCGCACCTTGCGTGTCGCGCCGCATGCGGATCTCAAGACGCTCGATCCCGTTGCCGCTTCGATCGTCATCACCCGCATGCATGGGCTGATGATCTACGAGACGCTGTTCGCCTGGGATTCAAAGCTGCAGCCGCACCCGCAAATGGTCGAGAGCTTCTCGACTGCTCCCGACAAGCTGTCCTGGAGTTTCACGCTGCGGCCCGGCCTCAAGTTCCATGACGGCCAGCCGGTCACGACCCGCGACGTCATCGCTTCGCTTAAGCGCTGGATGGCGCGCGACACGATCGGCGGCAAGCTCGGCGAGTATACGGAAGGGTTGGAGACGGTCGACGACCGGACCTTCACGCTAAAGCTGAAGCGGCCGATGGCACTCGTGCCTTTCGCACTCGGCTCGGCGGTCGGCCAGATCCCTGTGATCATGCGCGAGAGCGATGCCAAGAGCGATCCGATGAAGCCGGTCACAGAAGCGATCGGCAGCGGCCCTTTCCGCTTCAACCGGGCGGAATGGCGCAGCGGCGCGCGCGTCGTCTACGATCGCAACCCCGATTATGTGCCGCGCTCGGAACCGGCCGACGGTCTGGCGGGAGGCCGCGTCGTCAAGCTCGACCGCGTCGAATGGATCATCATGCCGGACGCCGCGACGGCGGCCGCTGCGATCCAGACCGGCGAG
The DNA here is from genome assembly GCF_056396065.1 of Allobosea sp. 05T433. NCBI lineage: Bacteria > Pseudomonadati > Pseudomonadota > Alphaproteobacteria > Hyphomicrobiales > Alloboseaceae > Allobosea > Allobosea sp. 05T433. The sequence continues at coordinate 103,951 of NZ_JBFTKS010000023.1, forward strand.
ATCGATATCTGGGAGCAGCCGAGCCAGGACCTGATCTCGACCATCGCCAAGACCCGCGACGTCAGGGTCGAACGCTACTCGAACCTCGCCAACCAGGTGATGCTGCGGCCGAACCACCTCTATCCGCCGTTCAACAATCCCAAGGCCAGGCTCGCCCTGGCCTATGCCACGGACCAGGCCGATTTCCTCGCCGCCGGGTTCGGGGACGAGGAGTGGTGGAAGCGCTGCAATGCCTATTTCGTCTGTGGTGGGCCAAACGGAACCGAAATCGGCTCCGAAGCCTATGCCAAGCCCGATCTTGCAACCGCGAAGAAGCTGCTCGCCGAGAGCGGCTACAAGGGCGAGAAGCTGGTGCTGAGCACTTCGAACGACATCGCCCCGATCGGTCGCATGGCCGAGGTCGCGGCGCAGTCGCTCAAGGAGGTCGGCTTCAATGTCGATGTCCAGTTTGCCGATTGGGGCACCGTCACCACCCGCCAGCAGAATCGCGGCACCGTGGATCAGGGCGGCTGGAACCTGTTCGTCACCTATGCGTCGGGCGCGACCATGCAGTCGCCGATGACCAATATCGGCACCAATATGGGCTGCGAGAAGGCGTGGGCGGGCTGGCCCTGCGATGCCGAGGCCGAACGGCTGCGTGGCGCTGTCGTCGATGCTCCGGACGAGGCAAGCGGCAAGCTCGCGATCGAAGCGTTGCATCGCCGACTCACGGAAGTGCAGCCGTACCGTGTGCTCGGTCAGTTCGACCAGCCCTACGCCCGCCGCAGCACTATTTCAGGCGTGCTCGCCGCACCGGTTATGCTGTTCTGGAACATCGAGAAGAAGTAAGCAGCCAGCACTGACGGCTGCGGTCGATGCGCGGTCCGGGGCGAGGCTTCTCTCGCCCTGGACCACAAGATCGGAACATTCTGCCGGCGGCAGGGCCAATCCCGGCAGGATGGGGCGCCTCCGGGTGCCAGACGGGCACGGATTGCGAGCTGCCCCTCTGCTAGATTTGCGCTTATCCCTCCTGTGCGGTCCGATCGACGGCCGCTTCAATCACGTGGCTTGTCATGACGACTGTCGAAACGGTTCTGGCCGATCTTGTGGCCTTTCCCTCTGTTTGCCGGACGCCGAACGCGGCGATCATCGAGCATGTCCGCCGATACCTCGCGAGCCATGGTGTCGAGAGCGTCATCGTCCCGGGGCCGGAAGGGGATCGCGCCAATCTCTTCGCCACCATCGGACCGCGTGAGCCGGGCGGGATCATTCTCTCGGCCCATCTCGACGTCGTGCCTGCTGCCCCCGAGGGCTGGGTCGGACAGCCCTTCGCCTTGCGCCGCAATGGCGACCGCCTGATCGGGCGCGGCGCTGTCGACATGAAGGGGTTTGTGGCCAGCGTGCTGGCGAGCGTGCCGGATCTCACCTCGCGCCGGCTGGTGCGGCCGGTCCACATCGCGCTCTCCTATGACGAGGAGGTCGGCTGCGTCGGCGTTCGTCACCTGATCGCGCGGCTGCCGGAGCTTTGCCCCAGGCCGGCTGGTTGCATCGTCGGCGAGCCGACCGATCTCCATCCCGTCTTGCGTCACAAGGGCAAGATCGCTCAACGCGTCACGGTCGAGGGCAAGGCCGGGCACTCGTCGCGGACCGATCTCGGCGACAATGCCATTCACTACGCTGCGGAGTTGATGGCTGCCGTGCATGCCGAGGCGCGCCGGCATGCGGTGGAGGGCCCCTTCGCCGACAGCTTTGCCCCGCCCTATTCCACGATCCAGGTCGGCACGGTGCGGGGGGGAACCGGCATCAACATCGTTCCGGCGCAATGCGTCTTCGAGGTCGAGGCTCGCGCCATCGCTGGACAGGAGCCGGCCGGACTGCTTGCCTTCCTGCCGCGCGAGGCGGAGCGGATCCATGCGGCTGCTGTCGCGGATGGGCACAATGTCGTCTTCGGCTTCGAGACGATGAGCGACTATCCGCCGCTCGATCTGCCCGATGAGGATCCGTTGGTCGGGTTGACCGAGGACGTCTGCGGGAAGCCGCGCCAGCAGGCCGTCAGCTTCGGGACCGAGGCCGGGCTCTTTCGGGCCGCGGGCATCCCTGCAATCGTCTGCGGGCCGGGTGACGTGAACAGGGCGCATAAGCCCGAGGAGTATATCACCGATGCGGAACTGGCCGGCGCGATGGCCATGATTGCGCGGATTGGCGATCGTTTGTCCTCCTGACTCAGGCTGTCAGCGCAGTTCTGGTTGATCGCCTGAGGCCGTGCATGAATGTCGGCACGGATCATCCGGAGGAGACTGACCATGCCTGATCGCCAGCGTGTCGAGGCTTTTGTCGCAGCCGTCGTGAGTGGCGATCATGTCGGCGCCATCCGCGACTTCTACTGCGAGGATGCTTCGATGCAGGAGAACGGCGCCGAGCCGCGCCGCGGACGCGACGAATTGATGGCGCATGAGGCCAGGGCACTCGTCCGGCTCAACCGGATGCACACACATCCCGCCCGGGCCGTGCTGGTCGATGGTGACCGGGTCGTGATTCACTGGATCTTCGATGCCACCGACAAGCAGGGTGTGACGCGGCGGCTGGAAGAACTCGCGATCCAGCGCTGGCGCGGCGACCGCATCGTCGAGGAGCGCTTCTTCTACGATACCGGATCGGCCTGGCAGGTCGTCGAGCCTGTGCGTTAGATGTCCATCAGGGCAGAGAGCACCGGCAAGCCGGAGCGGTTCAAGCTGGTCGTGTCAGTCTATGTGATCTTTGGGCGGGGGAGCGAACTCCTGCTGCTGCGGCGCGCGAACACGGGTTACGAGGACGGCAATTACGGTCTCGTCTCCGGGCATCATGACGGCAGCGAGCCGCTGCGAGCAGCGGCCGCGCGCGAAGCGAAGGAGGAGGCGGGCGTCGAGATCGATCCGGCCAGCCTGACCTTCGCAACTGTGCTCCACCGATCGCAGGACGAGGAGCGGCTGGATTTCTTCTTCGAGGCGCGCAGGTGGCAGGGCGAGCTTCGCAATGCCGAGCCTGAGAAATGCGCCGAACTGGCCTGGTTCCCCATCGATGGCTTGCCGGAGAACACGATTGCCTATGTTCGCGAGGCCATCGCCCATTGGCAGTCCGGCACTCGCTATTGCGAGTTTTGGCGGGAGAGCTGACGCGCCCCGCTACGACAGCACGCCGCGATAGGGCGCAGCCACGATCAGGCAGCAATTGCCGGGCCGGACGCGGCCGGGCTGGCGGCGGCCGTAGAGGATGCCGTCGGCGGCATAGTGCAGCGTCTCGGGCGGGCGGGTCGGGTCCCAGGTGCAATGGATGCGGCCGGCCGGCTGGCCGGCCCTGACCTTGGCGCCATTGGCGTGGAAGGGTTCGAAGACGCCGTCGACGGTGGCATAGACATAGGCCGAGGTGCCGGGCAGCTCGAGGATCTGGCCTTCGCCGCGCTTCGGCTCCGGGGTGTCGCGCGCGACGATGCCGAGATGGTCGAGCACATTGGCAACGCCGCGCCGGCAGACCTTGAGCGCCTCCAGCGAAACCGTGCCGCCGCCCGCCATCTCGGTGCCGACGGTGACGAGCCCGTTGCGGCAGGCCGTTGCTGTTGCGGTGCGCGGCTCGCCGAGATTGCTGATCACCACCGTCATCGGCGCGTCGAACGCCTGCACTGCGGCGACATTGCGCGCGTGCAGCGCCGGATCGTCGGTCGGCTCGACGATCGCGCTCGGGATGATGTCGAGCGAGGAGCCGCCTGAATGCAGGTCGAGGAAGGCGTCGCCGAGCGGCAGGATATGGTCGCTGACAAAGGCGGCGATCTGCTGGGTGATGGTGCCGCGCGGGTCGCCTGGGAAGGTCCGGTTGAAATTCAGGCCATCGACCGGCGACGTCCGCTGGCCGGCGATGACGGCGTGCGAATTGTTCGCCGGCATCAGGATCAGCCGGCCTTGCACGCGGCCGGGATCGAGATCGCGGATCAGGTCGCAGATCGTGATCGGCCCCTCGTATTCATCGCCATGGTTGCCGCCTTCGAGGATCGCCGTCGGGCCGGAGCCGTTCTTGATGATCGCGATCGGGATCCGCGTCGCGCCCCAGGCGTCGTCATGCGGCGAATGCGGAATCATGACGAAGCCGACTTGCTTGCCGTCGCGCGCGGGATCGACTGTCAGGAAGGCGCTGGACGGACGGGGCGTGGGGTTCTGCTTGACGCTGGTCATGGCTGGCTCGCGGGCGCGCCGAGGCTCTTGGGGCGGCAATCCGGCCCGGTGGCGCAGTCTGAAGGGAAAATGCCGGGCGCGGCCCGCGCCCGGCTGATGTCTGGCGTCGCTCAGAGCGTCGGCAGCGGGTCCATCGGCATGTCCAAATACTTGCGATGCAGCCGGTCGAGCTCGCCGTTCATCGCATTGAAGAAGATGAAGCCGTCGAGCCAGCGCACGAGATTATGCTGATCCATCTGCACACCCATATGGGCCGGGCTGCGGCGGATGACGAACTTGCGCTCGAATTCCTTGTTCGGGTTCTGCTTCGCCAACGCCTGCGCGACGATGCTGTTGGTGGCGAGCAGGTCGGCCTGGCCGGTGATATAGGCTGCCGCGGCCGTGGCGTCGTCCTCGGTGCGCATCAGGCTCGCCTTGGGGGCGGTTGCCGAGATCGCGAGCTCCTGCGTCGTGCCCTTGGCGGCGGCGACGCGGGCGGAGCCGATGGTCTCGGGGCTGCTGACCGGCGAGGCCTTGGCACCATAGACGGCCAGGAAGGTATTGGCATAGGGCGCGGTGAACTGGATCTGCTTGGCGCGCTCCGGCGTCAGCCCCATCACCGAGATCACGATATCGACCTTGTCGGTGAGCAGGAACGGAATCCGGTTGGCGCCGGTGATCTGCTGCATCTCGAGCTTCACGCCGAGGCCCTTGGCGACCATCTCGGCCATCTCGATGTCGAAGCCGATCGGCTTGCGGTTCTCGTCCTGAGCGCCGAAGGGCGGGGCGTCGAGCGGCACGCCGATGCGTACCACGCCCTTGGACAGGATGTCCTGGAGCTTGTCGGCCCGGGCTTCGGCTCCGCCAAAGACGGCAACAGTCAGTGCAGCCAAACCTGCAAATAGCGAACGCATGTTTCGTCTCCCCTCGTTGTGCAACTGGTGTCGATCGGCCTCCTCAGTGCAGGACCGCGCTGAGGAAGGTCTGTAGTTCGGGCGTCTTCGGCTCGGCGAGCACCGCCGCGGCCTGGCCTTCTTCGTGAATGCGGCCCTCGTGCATGAAGACCACGCGCGAGCCGAAGCGGCGGGCAAAGCCCATCTCATGCGTGACGAGGATCATCGTCATTCCGTCCTGCGCCACCGATTCGAGCACCTTCAGCACCTCGCCGGTGAGTTCGGGATCGAGCGCCGAGGTGACCTCGTCGAACAGCATCAGCTTGGGCTGCATCGCGAGCGAACGGGCGATGGCGACGCGCTGCTGCTGGCCGCCGGAAAGCTGGGACGGGAAGGCGTCGAGCTTGTCCTCCAGCCCGACGCGGCGCAGCACGTCGCGGGCGATCTCGCGGGCTGCGTCTGGCGCCTGCTTCTTCACCACCCGCGGCGCGAGTGTGATGTTGTCGCAGACCGAGAGATGCGGGAACAGGTTGAAGCTCTGGAAGACGATGCCGACCTCCTGCCGGAGCTTGCGCAGGTTGGTCCTGGGATCGTTCACCTGCACGCCGTCGACGAGGATCGAACCGCCCTGGATCGGCTCGAGGCCGTTGATGCAGCGCAGCATGGTGCTCTTGCCGGAGCCCGAGCGCCCGATCACGGCGATGATCTCCCCCTTCGCGACGTCCAGCGAGACGTTCTTCAGAACCTGGACCGCGCCATAGCTCTTGCTGATCCCCTTGATTTCAACGAGCGACATCGAGCTTCCGCTCGAGCGAGCGGCTCCATTGCGTGAGGGGGAAGCACATCAGGAAGTAGATGCAGGCGACGGTGATGTAGACGGCGAAAGGCTTGTAGGTGCCGGCGGCAGTGAGCTGGCCCTCGCGGGTCAATTCGACGAGCCCGATCGTCGCGGCGAGCGAGGTGTTCTTGATGAGCTGGACGAGGAAGCCGACGGTGGGCGGGATTGCGACGCGGATCGACTGCGGCACGATGATGTGGCGCAACTGCTCCCAGAGCGACAGGCCGAGCGAGGCGCCGGCCTCCCATTGCGTCTTGGCGATCGAGATCAGCGCGCCGCGCCAGATTTCGCCGAGGAAGGCGCTGCCATAGACCGAGAAGGCGACGGCGGCTGCGAACCACGGATTGACCGAGATGCCGATCAGCGGCAGGCCGAAGAAGATCAGGAACAGCCAGACCAGCAGCGGCGTGCCCTGGACGATATGGGTGTAGCCGGCCGCCAGCCAGCGCAGCGGCGCGAAGGGCAGGATGCGGACGACGGCGATGACCAGGCCGAGCAGGGCGGCTCCGGTGAAGGCGGTGACGGTCAAGGCCACGGTCCAGCGCGCCGCCGCGACCAGGTACATCACATCGATCAGGCCGAAGGAACGGATCATCGCCTGACGAACGCCCAGTAATAGATGCCGGCAAAGAGGCCGCGGAAGGCCAGCGCGAGGCCGAGATAGAGCACGCCGATCACGGTGTAGACTTCGAAGTCGCGGAAGGTGCGCGACTGCACGATCGAGGCCGCGTGGAACAGGTCCTCGACCGAAATCTGCGAGACCACGCTCGTCGCCAGCATCAGCAGCACAAATTGGCTGGCGAGCGCGGGAAACATCGATTTCAGCGCCGGGAACATCACGATGTAGCGGAAGACCTGCAGGCCGGAGAGGCCGAGCGAGTGGCCGGCCTCGGTCTGCGCCTTCGGCACCGCTTCCAGCCCGGCCCGGACGATCTCGGTGGTATAGGCGCCGAGATTGATGACGAGCGCGATGATCGCCGCCGTCAGGCCGTCGAGCCGGAGGCCGAAGCTGGGCAGGCCGAAGAAGATCAGGAAGAGCTGGACCAGCAGTGGCGTGTTGCGGATCACCTCGACATAGCCACCGACGATCCGCTTCAGCCAGCCCGGTCCATAGACCCGCGCCGCAGCACAGGCGACGCCGATGACGAGGCCGCCGAGCATCGCGCAGGCCGAGAGCAGCAGCGTGATCCAGACGCYGTCGAGGATCGACTCCCACGCCGCAAACACATCCCGAAACTGCAGGCCGTATTTCATCGCGCTCAGACCGCCACGGCCGCAGGCGGCGTGACGGCACGCCCACAACAAACCGACAGAGTGATCAGCGATGGTGTCATTGAGCCTCCCCTTTACAAGAGGCTAGGTTGGCTTCTTATTTGATGTCAAGCTTCACATATGAAACGAGGCAGCATGCCTGACCTTCCGGAAACAGATGACGGCGAGAAGGCCTCCTATTCCGCTCCGGCTCTGGAGAAGGGGTTGGATATTCTCGAGCTGCTGGCGGATGTCGGCGAGCCGCTATCGACCCGCACCATTGCCGAGCGACTGGAGCGTTCGAAGAGCGAGATCTTCCGCATGGTCTTCGTGCTGCAGCAGCGCGGATATCTGGTGCGGGAGGCGGGAACGGACAGGCTCGCACTGTCGCGACGATTGTTCGATCTCGGCATCAGGACGCCCAGCGGGCGGCAGTTGACCTCGGTCGTACTGCCTCTGATGGAGCGCTTCAGCGAGGAGAGCGGGCAGGCGGCTCATCTCGTCGTGCTGAGCCGTGCGCAGACCGTGGTGCTCGCGACGACCTCCGGACATCTCGACGCGACGGTTACCGTGCGGCCGGGCTATGGCAGGCCGGCGCTGGAGGCCAATTCCGGATTGCTCATCCTGGCGTTCCAGACACGGGCACGGCGTCTGACCCTGATGAAGGATGCCGATAATGAGGCGCGGACGCGGCTAGAGAGCTCCGGCGTTGCAGCCATCTTCGCGATGATCAGGGAGCAGGGACACCAGATCGCACCAAGCCGCGACATTCTGGCGGTTACCGATATCGCCTGCCCGGTCATCGGACCGGCGGGCTATGCGCAGGCGGCGATCCTGGTGCCATGCCTGCAGCGCCATGGCGTGCAGACCAATGAGAAGGCGATCCTCACCAGCCTGAAGGCCTGCTGCCACGAGGCGGGGCTGCGCCTGGCCTATAGCTGACCAGGCGCAGGATGTTGGATCAGGCGGTGACGGGCTGCGGCGTGTAGCCGGCCGCCGTGACGATCGCCGCGATGGCGGCGCGGTCACTGGTGCCCAGGACGCTGACCAGTTTCGAGGCCGGGTCGGCCTGGACGCGGGTTCCGGGAAGGCCAATTTCGATCGCCTTGATGATCGTACCGGCGCAATGCCCGCAGGTCATGTCCTCGACGCGGAAGCTGAGTGTTCCCGCGCCCTGAGGCTGTGCCTGAGTCCCAGGTGTCGTCTTCTCGCTATGACTCTGGCATCCGCACATCGTTCTGCATCCTTTCTGAGGGGTATGAAGGGAGCCTAAAGCTTCCCATGATGGGAAGGTCAAGCGCCCTCTGCGGGATGCCGGCGCACATCATGGGGAGGATCCGGCCCTCTCGCGGAGTGTTGAAAATTGGCCTTGACCTTCCCATCATGGGAAGGATCATACCCCTCGCCATCAACATGCGGAGATCAAGCCATGGCGATGGCACGGACAGCGGGAAGCCCCGTTAGAGAATTTGAGATCGAGATCGGCGGGATGACTTGTGCTTCCTGTGTCGGGCGCGTCGAACGCGCCGTGAAGGCCGTCGACGGCGTCGGCTCAGTCGCGGTCAACCTCGCGGCCGAACGAGCGCGTGTGACCCTGTCTTCCGGCGGTAGCGATGCCGGCGCGATCGCGGACGCGATCCGCGGCGCCGGCTACGAGCCCACCGAGCGCACCGTCGAGCTGAAGATCTCCGGCATGACCTGCGCGTCGTGCGTCGGCCGGGTCGAGCGGGCGCTCAAGGCGGTGCCGGGCGTGCTCGACGCGACCGTGAATCTCACGACCGAGCGTGCCACCGTGCGGACTCTCGGCGGTGCGGGCCAGATGCAGCAGCTCGTCGCGGCCGTTGCAGGGGCGGGCTATTCCGCCGAAGCGGCGAGCATCGATGCCGGAGCCTCGGATCGCGAGCAGCAGGCGCGCGAGGCGGAGCAGGCGGGTTTGAAGCGCGCGGTCATCATCGCCGCAGTCGCGACAATCCCGCTGCTCGTCTTCGAGATGGGCTCGCATATGTACGAGCCGCTGCACCATTTTCTCGCCGGGCGTGTCGGCGAGTTCAACATCAAGCTCCTGTCCTTCCTGCTCGCGACATTCGTCCAGTTCGGGCCGGGCCTGCGCTTCCTGAAGAAGGGGTGGCCGGCCTTGCTGCGTGGCGCGCCGGACATGAATTCGCTGGTCATGCTCGGTACCAGCGCGGCCTATCTGTACTCGACGGTGGCGACCTTCGCGCCGGAGTTCCCGCCTGACGGCACGGACTACACCTATTTCGAGGCCGGTGCGGTCATCGTCACGCTCGTCCTGACCGGACGCTGGTTCGAGGCCAGAGCCAAGGGCCGGACCAGCGAAGCGATCCGGCGACTGATGTCGCTGCAGGCGAAGTCGGCGCGTGTCCTACGCGACGGCGTCGAGGCCGATGTCGGGATCGAGAGCGTTGTTCCGGGCGATGTCGTCATTGTGCGTCCGGGGGAGCGCATCCCGGTCGATGGTGAGGTTCTCGACGGCGTGTCCTATGTCGACGAGGCGATGATCACCGGTGAGCCGGTGCCCGCCCGCAAGGAAGCGGGGGCGGCTGTGACCGGTGGCACGATTAACGGCACGGGTGCCTTCCGTTTCACCGCCACCAAGGTCGGTGCCGATACGCTGCTTTCGCAGATCGTCCGCACCGTCGAGGCGGCGCAGGGCTCGAAGCTGCCGATCCAGGCCATGGTCGACAAGGTGACGATGTGGTTCGTCCCGGCCGTGATGGCGCTCGCGCTTGTGACCTTCGCGGCCTGGTTCGCCTTCGGCCCCAGCCCCGCCTTGTCCTATGCTCTCGTCAACGCGGTCGCCGTGCTGATCATCGCCTGCCCCTGCGCGATGGGATTGGCGACTCCGACTTCGATCATGGTCGGCACCGGCAAGGGCGCCGAGCTCGGCATCCTGTTCCGCCAGGGCGATGCGCTCCAGGGTCTGAAGGATGCGAAGATCGTGGCGCTCGACAAGACCGGAACCCTGACCAAGGGCAAGCCGGAGCTGACCGATCTCGTCACCGCCGAGGGCTTCGAGGAGGCCCAGGTGCTGCGGCTGGTCGCCTCGGTCGAGGCTCGCTCGGAGCATCCGATTGCGGAAGCGATCGTTGTCGCTGCCCGCCAGCGCGGCCTCGCCCTCGCAGAGGTGTCGGAGTTCGCGGGTGAACCCGGCTTCGGCGTCAAGGCCGTCGTCGAAGGCCGGACGATCGAGATCGGTGCCGACCGGCTGATGCGGCGTCTCGGGCTCGACCTCTCGCCCTTCACGGAGGCGGCAGGCCGCCTGGGCGATGCCGGCAAGACGCCGCTCTATGCGGCGATCGACGGCAGGCTCGCGGCCATCATCGCGGTTGCCGATCCGGTCAAGGCCACGACCCCCGAGGCTATCGCATCGCTGCATCGGCTCGGCCTGCGCGTCGTGATGATTACCGGCGACAACCGGCGTACGGCCGAGGCGATTGCCGCGAGGCTTGGCATCGACGAGGTCGTGGCCGAGGTTCTGCCGACCGGCAAGGCCGAGGTGGTGGCCGGGCTCCAGGCCGGTGGCGCCAAGGTCGCCTTCGTCGGGGATGGCATCAACGACGCGCCCGCCCTGGCCAAGGCTGATGTCGGCATTGCCATCGGCACCGGCACGGACATCGCCATCGAGAGCGCCGATGTCGTGCTGATGTCGGGCGATCTGAATGGTGTCGCCAATGCCATTGCGCTGTCACAGGCGACGATCGCCAATATCCGCCAGAACCTGATCTGGGCCTTCGGTTACAACGCCCTGCTGATCCCGGTGGCTGCCGGCGCGCTCTATCCGAGCTTCGGCATCCTGATGTCGCCGATGTTCGCCGGACTGGCCATGGCGCTGTCGAGCGTCAGCGTCCTGACCAATGCGCTGCGCCTGAAGCGCTTCCGCGCTCGCACGCCGGCCCCGTTGCAGGACCAGCGCGCCGCCAGGCTCGCGTTGGCGGGGTGAGACTGTAGGAGGAGCATGAGAGATGAACATCGGACAAGCGGCAACAGCCTCTGGCGTCAGCGCAAAGATGATCCGCTACTACGAGAGCATCGGGCTGATCGAGGCTCCGGTGCGCACCGAGGCGGGTTATCGTGTCTATGCCGGTGACGACGTCCACACGTTGCGCTTCGTCAAGCGCGCCCGGAATCTCGGTTTCTCGATTGAGGAAACGCGTGAACTCCTGGCGCTCTGGCGCGACAAGAGCCGGGCCAGTGCCGATGTGAAGGCGTTTGCCCTGCGCCACATCGGCGAGCTCGAGGCGCGGATCGGCGAGCTTCAGGCGATGGTGAAGACGCTCGGCCATTTGGCGCATCATTGCCACGGCGACGGTCGCCCCGATTGCCCGATTCTCGAGGACCTCGCCGATGCTCCCGTCCGGCAAGCCGCGGTTCCGGCAGGCTCTCGCGGCAGGGTACGGCATCACGCCTGAAGCCGGACAGGGCGGGCGCCCCGCAAGGCGCCCGCCCCACATCGACGGCTTAGGTTTCCCGGAAAGCGCGCGCCATGCTGTCCTTCAGCGGCTGCATCAGATATTCGAAGAACGTGCGTTCCTTCGTCTGGATATAGACCTCTGCCGGCATGCCGGCCGTCGGCTGGAAATCGTGGATCGCGGCGGCGCTGTTGCTGTCGAGGCGGACCCGTACGACATAGAGATCGGACGTATTGGGGTAGCCGCGCTGCCTTTCATCCGGCAGGGCGTCGGCCGAAATATAGATCACCTTGCCCTTGATCATCGGCGTCGTGCGCTGATTGAGGGCGCTGAGGCGGATGGTCGCGACCTGACTGTGCTTGATCTTGTCGATATCCTGAGGACGGACATGCGTCTCTATGACGAGCTCTTCCTGCAGCGAGACGATCTCCATGATGCTCTTGCCCGCCTCGATGACACCGCCGGCTGAGTGGTAGCGCAGCTTGACCACGGTTCCCTTGACCGGAGTGACGATCCTGGCGCGGTCGAGAACCCCCTTTACCGTGTGTATGCGTTCACGGACATCGTTCAGATCGGCACTGACGTCCTGCAACTGCTCCGATGCGGCCTTGATCGCGTTCTTTCTGACACCATCGATCTGCTCGACTGCGCGAGCGATGCGCTCCCGCGCGTCGCCGATGTCCCCGGTGATCCGGCCGGCCTCGCCGCGTAGATTGGCGGCGTTGCGTTGAAGCGCGAGGACGTCGGGCTTGCGGATATAGCCACGGTCCAGCAGGGCCTGTTTGCCAGCGAGCTCTTCCTTGAGGAGTTCGCTCTGCTGGGCGACGGCGGCAAGTTGGGCCTTGCTGCCTGCGATTCTTTCCTCCAGCCCGTCGATGCCCTTTTGCTGAGCCGAAATGTCATTGGAGATGTTGTTCTGGCGGGCAATGAAAGTGGCCGTCTGCGCCTGGAGCATCGCGGCGACGTCGCGGTCGGTGCTGCTTGCGATCAGGTGGGGGGGGAATACCAGTTGGGACCGACCGGCCGCCTCGGTGTTCAGCCGCGCTTCGACCGCCTCCAGCCGCATCTGCTTGAGCAGGTGCCGGCGGAGTTCCGCCCGGGAAGAGGTGTCGTCGAGCTGCACGAGCAACTGGCCGGGCAGGACGACGTCGCCCTCTCGCACCATGATCTCGCGGATCACGCCGCCTTCGAGATGCTGGATCGTCTTGTTCTGTCCCGTGGTCACGAAGACCCCCGGCGCGATCACGGCGCCTGAGATCGGTGCGGTATTGCCCCAGACGCCGAAGCCCATGACCGTCATCAGCATGATGCCGATGCCGCTGAGTTTCGCCCAGCGGGTGTTGCGCGGGACGTCGCCATACCAGGGCTGGGCTGCGATCATTGCGGTCATCGTGCGTCTCTCCACCCTTGCAAAACGCCCGACTGCCCGCCCCGGCAGGGGCGTGGCGGCACAGAATCTCAGTTCGGCCTTGGCGTGTTGTCGATGCTCCGCTGCCCGACGATCAGGGGCAGGATCTCGTCGCGTGCGCCGATCGCCTGGACCGCGCCATCCTTGATCATCATGATCTTGTCGACGCTGCGCAGCAGGGCCGGTCGCTGTGTCACCGCCACGACCGTCATGCGTCGCGCCTTGGCACGCTCGAAGGCTCGCGCCAGCGCGGCCTCGCCGATCGTGTCGAGATTGGAGTTGGGCTCGTCGAGAACGACCAGTCTCGGATTGCCGAAGAAGGCACGGGCGAGCCCGAGCCGCTGCTTCTGGCCGCCGGAGAGCGGGCTGCCATCGATGCCGATCTGCGTCTCGTAGCCATGTACGAACTGCGCGACCATTTCGTGGATGTCGGCGATCTCGGCAGCCTCGTACACATCCTCGTCGCTCGCGTCGTCCCGCATCCTGGCGATATTGGCCTTGATCGAGGCTGGGAAGAGTTGCGTATCCTGGGGGAGATAGCCGACATTCTCGCCGAACTGCCGCGGGTCCCAGTTGCGCTGCTCCATCCGGTCGAGCCGCACCGTGCCGGCCGTTGGCGTGATCGAGCCGACCAGCATGCGCGCGAGCGTCGACTTGCCGCTGCCCGAGGCGCCGACGATGGCAAGCGAGTCGCCGGGTTCGAGGCTGAAGCTGATGCCGTTCAGGATGACCTTCTTGTTCGGTGGCGGCACATAGAGGATGCGCTCGACATCGAGGCGGCCCTTGGGGTTCGGCAGCTTCAGCCGATCGAGATTGAGCGGCGAGGCCTGCAACAGGGCCTGAACCCGGGAATAGGCGGCACGCGCGTGGATAAAGCTGCGCCAGCCTTCGATCGTGCCTTCAAGCGGGGCCAGCGCGCGGCCCGCGACCACTGATGACGCGATGACCATGCCGCCGGTGAGGGATCCTTCCAGGGACAGCCAGGCACCCCAGCCCAGCATGGCGATCTGCGTGCCGAGCCGGAAGAACTTCGACAACCCGGTCATCATGATGTTGCGGTCCTGGGCGCTGACCTGCGCCTTCAGGGATTCCGCGGTCTCGCGGCCCCAGATCAGCACGCCCTCCGGGATCATGCCCATGGCGTTGATGACCTGCGAGTTGCGCGACATCGCTTCCGATTGAAGATTGGCGCGCGTCGCAAACGCGCTCGACCTTGCGAAGGGGACGGCCGTCAGCTTCTGGTTGAAATAGGCGACCACGAACAGGACGATGGCGGCGACCGTGACGATGTAGCCGAGATGCGGATGAATCAGATAGACTGCCAGCAGGTAGATCGGTGCGGTCGGTGCATCGAGCATCGTCAGGATGACCGGCCCGGTCAGGAAGCTCCGGATCTGCTGAAGATCGGCGAGTATCTGGAACTCCCGATTCGAACCGCTCTGGGCCGCCTTGGCTGCCGCGCTGAGAACGGGGCCGCCGAGCCGGCTTTCGACATCCACGGCAACCCGCATCAGGATGAAGCGGCGCATCATGTCGAGCAGGACATGGGCCAGGATCGCGACCATCACGATGATCGAGAGCATCATCAGCGTGTCGAGGCTGCGGCTGGTCAGCACCCTGTCCGACATCTGGAACAGATAGATCGGGACAGCCAGCACCAGCGTGTTCACGACGATCGAAAAGATCGCGACGATCACCAGGTTGTGGCGCGCCTCCGCGAGCCCTTTGCCGAGGACCTGCTGGAAATCGCGATCCCCGAGGCGTTGTTCGAGCGGTGATCGGCCGCCGCTGCCACCGCCCCCTCCGCCACCACCTGTTCCGCCCTTGCCGCCCCCAGGACCGTTCGATGTCGTCGTGCCTTGCGGGCTGCCGGCGCCTCCGACCGGTCGCAGATTGGGGACGCTGTCGGCGGGAGGAGCGCCATGCTTCGCCTCGGCGCGCAGCGGGGCTTGCCCTGGTGAGGCCTGACGGGCCTCGCCGGCCATGCGGTCGTTTGAATTGGCGACCAGCGTGAGCGGGGGCGGGGGCCTGCCAATGGTTGTCCCGAGCGGCGTGGCTCCGGGCAACCTGGCGGCATCTGGACGGTTCGGTGGCGCGGCGGGAACGGCTTCGTCGGTCATGGAGAGCCCTCGATGCGTACTGGCCTCAAGACATGATGTTGGAGGTGAGGTGATCGTGCTGGGACGGGTCGGGTACGACCGGGCGCGAGATGGAGGAGTCCGATCCGGAATGTGTATCGACGTCATGCGCGAAGGCGACGAGCTCGGGCACCAATGTCTGGGTGTCGTGGATGGTGACCTTGTCGGTGTCGGTGATCATGTTGGTCTGGATCAGCACGCTCTCCTCGTAGGCGTCGCCGCCCAGGTATTTCGAGGTCGAGAGCGTGCCCGGATCAATGATATGCGCCTCATTGAGCACCGTGTTCCCGCCGGCGGCGACACCTTGGGTCGTCCCGGGCTGAGCATTGGCCTGGATGACCTGGTCGGCGTCGTTCAGAACATTGATCTGGGTGATGACGTTCACGTCGTAATAGTCGCCGGGCACGTAGAGGACGTGCAGCGTTCCGAACCTGTTGCCGTTGAGTTGCCAGTTGGCGTCGGGCGTCAGAATTGTAGAGTTCTGATCAAGAGCGCCGAGAAGATCGTAATGCGCCTGCTGCATCGGCTTGAATGCGACGCTGTCATAGGTCGTGATATCTGCGAGATTGGTAAGGTTGTTGAAGCCTGTGGTGACAACGGTAATATCGCTGCCGTGGCCTGTTGCAAACAGCTTGGCGCTGTCTGAGTCCAGAACGATGTTGTACTGGTAGATCCAGTCGGCGCGGTGATAGTTGCCGCCAATGATGATGATGTCGTAGCTGTCCAGGCCGGTGATCTGAGCGAGATTGAGCTGGGCGTTCTCGCCGCTCTTCACGTCGAAATAGGTTCCGTTCTCCGCCTGAACGATCCTGTCGCTATCGTTCAGTCCATTGAACTGAATGACGGATTTCACATCATAGAAGCTTCCCGGCATGACATCGACCGACCAGAAGGGGGTCGCTGCGGCGCCGTTTGGCGCGATCGTCATCGTATGCGTCGCGAATTCCGCGATGTTGTGGACTTCGTTGCCATGGCTCTGAACCAAGGGGGCCAGCGTGCCATCGACGGCGACGTCGACATGGTCGTTGTCCACGAGGACATTTACCTGCGCGATGCCGCGGCTGAAGAAATAATTGCCGCCCACGATCATCGAGCCTGTTGCTTCGTTGGCGTCGACGATGACCGCAGCATTTGCCAGCATGTTCAGCCCGGTCTCCGAGACGACGGCGACCCCGCCTGTGGGTTCGGCGGCTGTAATGGATTTGGTGATGCTGTCGGCGGGCGCGTCGGCCAGGCGCCAAGGCGCGACCTCGGCAAGGCTCGGCACCGGTGGATCGTTCGCGTTGAGCGCGCCGTCGACAATTCTGCCTTCCATGGCATGTGAGACAGGGCTGCCGTCGGAATAGGGGCTCCCCGTTTCGGTCCAGCGCATATCGCGACTTTCGATAGCCGCTATCACGCTCTGGGTCGTGCCGCCCTGAAGCGCCGCGACCTCGCCGGGCACAGCGCTCTGCGCCTGGTGCAGCATGTCGCTCAGGACGCCGTCGAGATGAAGTTCGGGGGGCACGACGAGAGTGCCGTCAGGATAACGGATCGCGTCGGATGTCAGCAGATCCCGGTCGTCCGCCTGATTGACCTGGTGGATCGAGAGCAATGTCTCGGTGCCGCCGTTCTGATACCCCACAGTGACGATCTTGTGGCTGGTGACCATATAGCCATAGTCGTTATCGACGCTGTCGGGCGCATCGAGGCGATGTGGAGGCGGATGACTCGATGGGAGGATTCTGGCCGGCGGAGTGAAGGGTGTGGGCGTCAGGCTGTGGAGGGCGGGACTGTCGTCGGAGACGTTCGGCGCCCGAAAGAACACGGGTTGCGAAGCCGTTTCATCCGGTGTGATGGGCGCAACGCGATCGTAGAAGCGATCGCCCCCCTCGTCCGACACGACCCGGGACGCTTCGCCGTCATAAGTTTCGCGCGCCCGCATTTCATCAATGAAGACGCGAAGATAGCCGGCAAAATGCCATATCGTTTCGGTAAAGCCGCCAATGTTCATGGCACACTCTGCACTATTGCCTGGCAAGGCCGGTCGCGAGGGCACCAGGCATTGCGTGGGCTCAGGGGCTCACCGGCCCCGAGCAGGGAGCGCGCGGGGAGGCGACCCCGCGCGTCCGAGCATAGCTTGCCTTCCGAGCGTTGGGACGCTCAAAGTGTGCCGATGTCGTGACCTGCGACGGTCAGGTGATCGACGGAGTTGAACTGGACATTTGCGCCCATGGCGATGTGCTGTGTGAAGGCCTCCTGGGTCAGGGCCACGTTGGCAGCAGCCGCGCCGATGCCCGAGTAGCCGTCACTTCCGCCATGGATGTCGCCGAAGCTCGACGATGCTGAGCCACCCGTGGCCGTGGCGGTCATGGAGAAATCGCCAACCGCTTCCGGGATATGGCCTGGACCATAGCAGGACGGGTCGAGCCCACCAGAGTTGAAGTTCACCGACGGATTGGACAGGCTGTCATTGTCGGTGAGGTTGTTGACCTGCGCGATATTGAAGTTGTTGCCGTCATCCGTCGTCTGGGTGACGACGGACGGCATCACGATCGAGTCGTGGATGTCGTGAATCGAGTCGATATCCATCACCCGGTTATCGACGGGTGGCACGAGGGCGCCACTGAGGTCGAGGTCGACCTTTACATTGACAGTGGTGTCGACGGCGGTCTGAACGTGGTTGATGTTCTCGTTGTAGTTGAGGTTGCCGTTCAGGTTGCCATTGGCGTTCAGATTGCCGTTGCCGTTGAGATTCAGGTTGCCGTTGTCATTCCAGACGGAGGTGTCGACGGCCTGCGCGGAGTACTGCGCCTGGCCTTGTCCCTGCCCCTGGCCTTGTCCTTGCCCCTGACCTTGTCCCTGCAATTGGGCTTGAATCTCAGCCTGCGCCTGATCCTGGCTTGGATCCTGCGGGTGATAATCGTTGTTGTTCGGCATGGTGCTTTCCCGTCAAAAAAGGAAAGGCACCCTTCCGCTCGTTGATCGCCGCGTCCCTTCTGCGCTGCGCCGATCCACTTGCGTTGGATGCCATTAGTGCGGAATATTGATAATTTATGTCGAATGAATGTCCCGCCTATCTACGCAAGGAACGTTCTTCAAGATTTCGTACTGGCGACAGCAGAAACCCCTTAATTGACTAAGTCATTGTTTGCGTCTCCCGATATTAATTAGTTGATATAAGTAATAATTTTTCTGAACTATTAGTCTGGTTCGATATTGGGCCAGAGTGTGCGAAATGAAATCTGAGACATATAATTTTATGAGTCATATACTAGCAGATAGGTATAAATTCTGAATATTATTTAAAATTATTGAATGTAATATTCATTATTGGCGAACAATTTCTTTTTGTTGCCTAAATTGATAAATGTCTCAGAAATAATGTGACAATTTGGGGGTTGTGTGCATTATTCCCGATCAGCAAACATCCAACTATGCCCTTGCGGCGTCAATGTATCGAATTATTACCCATTTTCAGACTTTATTGACTTTCAATTACCCATCTGGGACCATGTTTTCGGGTTGGAGGTTGCGCCATGCCGAACGCCATCCGCTTGCAGAACGAGCGCGTCGTCCATTTGTCGCTCGAACGAATGGTCTGGCCTTCCGGACCGGTTTGCCCGCATTGCGGCGAGGCTGCCCGGCTGGGGCGGCTCAACGGCCTGAGCACCCCGATTGGCGCGTGGAAATGCTATTCCTGCCGGAAGCCGTTCACGATCAGGAACGGCACGATCTTTCACAACAGCCATGTGCCTCTGCATGTCTGGCTCCAGGCCCTCTACCTGCTGACGGCGACCCGGCAGAAGATGGGGTCGCAAAGGCTGGCGCAAACGCTGGGAGTTTCCGTCCGAACGGCCTGGCATCTGAAGCAGAAGATTGCCGGCGGCCTCGCGGTTTCTCCGCTGGAGGTGGCCTGCTACGCACCATGGCAGCATGGCGACATGGTCATGCGCTGCGAGTTCCTGGACTGCCAGGTCGATGGCGGCCCAGGCAGCGCGAGTTGCGTCGCGCGTTTTGAACGCTTCATGGCAGCGCTGGAAGGCATCGCAACCGCGGAAACGGACACCTTGTTCATTCAGGCGTTGCGGCGGCTCCTTGCAACCCGGCCGGAGCGGCTGGAAGAGGCCGGCGAGGCGTTGACGGAAGTTCAACTTGAACTCGGCTTGCTTGACGACGAGCCGGCGCAGCCGCGGGTCCGAGCTGCGAGCTTCAGCGGTTTCGGCATGCCGGTCTCTCAGGCCAAGAACTGACCTCTGCGCATATGACGTTCGACATGGTCGTGCCAGAGCTCGTCCAGCGTTCTGCTTCCGGCTTCGCTGGAAGCTGTGCCGAGCGGCTCCATTCCTACCAGTTCGCCCGCCGATGGCCGGGTGGCGTCCAAGGCTTCCAGAAAGGCGAGCGCTCCCATCGACCCTGCGGTGAAGGCCGGGTCTCGGCGGCTGCTCAGAAGACAGATTTCCTCGCCCACAAGTTCCGGGCCGATCCCGGTGAGAGCATTCAGCACCGATGACTGGGCCGAGGCGAGCGCGTGCGTTCGCAGCTCGCCGCATTTGCGTTCGACGATCAGCGTGACCAGGGTCGCAAGGAAACCGAGAATCTGCGGCTGGAGCCAGTCGCCCGCTTGCAGGCCGGCGCCATTCGCGGAAGTCTTCAGAACGAACGGCTCGAGGACGGAGAAGGCAGCCTTGCGCGCTGGTCGGGCTCTCAGAAGATCGAACATGCTGGCTCTGCCGTATCGGAGCCTTCAGGAACGGTGGACGACATGCTTAGGCACAACCGGAACGGGCCATCTACGCTGCCGCCCCGTCCTGATTTCATCGCGCTGGAGCTGGCCGCGCAACGCTCGGCCGAGCAAAGGGTAGCCTTTCTGTCGTTGATAGGCGATCTCAATTTCGCCTGGTCCAACAATGAGAGCATGTTCATCTATGTGCTGATGCTGCTGCTGGACACCGACGAGGCGGCTGCAGCGATCGTCTTTTCCACGCTCAACACGACGCGGGCGCGCCTCGACCTGGCGCAGCGCCTCGCCAAGGTCCGGATCACGGACAAGGGGCTGCGCGCCGAGCTTGACGCGGTTGTCGAGGCCTTTTCTGCGGCAACGCGGCTGCGCAACGATCTCAACCACGCCACCTTCGTCGTCGACGCGAGCGGGGCGATCACACACACACAGAGCATGAAACTGGAGGAGGCCCGGGGCAGGCTGCGTTTCGGCACCCGCCGCCCCGTCGACCAGGCTCGGCTCGACGAGATCGCGGCGGCGACGCAGGAACTCTATGCTCTGAACCGGCGGATCTGGGATCTCCTCCCGCAGCTCGAACGCGGCGTGGCCACGTCCTGACCTTGCTTGGCATCGCTCCGAAAAGTGGAGTGCGGTTTTCGGGAAAGCCGATGCAAACACAGGTGGTTAGACCGTCGGACTGGATATGATATCCGGTCCGATGATCTAGGAGCCCGTCCGAGTAATCCTCTGGACGGGGTGGCTTCGGGATGATTCACTGGCTCATGGCCAAAGTGTTTCGCTCTTGGGATGTCGATCAGGGCTGGCTTTTGCCGCCTTCGCTGCATGAGTTCGTGCCGCCCGGTCACCTGGCGCATTTCGTCCGTGACACGGTGCGCGAAGGGC
>NZ_JBFTKS010000024.1:0-108980 GCF_056396065.1 Allobosea sp. 05T433
TGTCTTCAGTTTTCAAACAGCGGTGCGTCTAACAAAGACAAGCAGGCCAACCGATCTCTCGGCTACAAGGCCCGAAGCTCTCATGAAGCGCAGTAGAGCGGCCCCGCCAGCGGCGGCGCCGTCTCGATGGCTGCGTTATAGGCCCCACCATCTCGACCTGTCAACGCCAAAACAAAACTTTTCCGACAGTTCGATGACAGGGCCTCATATTTTGGCAATCCGCCGTCGGGAACGCTGGAATAAAGCCAATGATCGCAATGCCTTGCTGAGTTATCCACTCCCCGGGGCCCGCATCTGCTCCATTCCGAGGCGCGAGACGCCGCCATCGACGGCAGCGAAAGTCCTTGGCACGTGCACCGTCCTTGGGGGCCATCACTGACAGCGACCGGCCATTCCCACGACACGCCCGAGGGTCTGCGCTGCCGGCCTGGACGCCGAACGCGGCGCTCTGCACATTCCCAGGTCTGCCTCGCATCCGCTCGCGGCAGTCCAGGACGCCCGCCGGCAACAAGCCGGCGCGCGAACGGGACCGGATCAAGAGCGGGTTCACACCATGCCGGAGAATACTATGCCTGAGATCATCGTGGTCGGCGCCGGAGTCCTCGGAACCTCCGTCGCCTATCGCCTCGCCCTCGCGGGCGCGCGCGTCACCGTGCTCGAGGCGACACGGGTTGGCGGCGGTACGTCCGGCATCAGCTTCGCCTGGACCAACTCCTGCAACAAGGAGCCTCGCAGCTATCATGACCTGAACGTCGCCGGCATGAAGGCGCACGCAGCATTGAAGGAGGAGTTTGGCGCAACACCCTGGTGGCACGGCGGCGGTCGCGTCGAATGGAAGGCGGAAGCCGAGCGCGACGGTCAGCGCACCAAGGTTTCACGCCTGCAGGACTGGCGCTACGCGGCCGAATGGATCGACCGCAAGCAACTGCTCGAACTCGAGCCGGATATCGATCCCGCGGCGATCGGTGATGCGCCCATCGCCTGGTACCCGAATGATGGCTGGCTCGACCCGGTCGTCTACGCCCACGCCATGATGAGCGCGGCATGCCGGCTCGGCGCTGAGCTGAAGACCCAGACGCGGGTAAGGGCCCTCCTCGTCGAAGGCGGCAAGGTCAAGGGCGTACGCTGCGAAACCGGCGAGATATTTCATGCAGACCTGGTGGTGAACTGCACCGGGCGCTGGTCCAATGACACGATCGGCACGTCCGCTCCCAATGTCCCGCTGGAGCCCACGGTCGGTTTCCTGGTCTTTACACCGCCTGTGCCGGCTTCGATCCAGCGCGTGGTCTCCTCGCCGCTTTGCGATTTCCGACCGGATGGCGCCGGAAGGCTGATGGTGCATTGGGGACCGGCCGACGCGCAGGTGACGCCCGAGGTCAGCGAGCATCCCGGCATGGCGCAGGCTGCGGTCGTGATCGAACGGCTGACCAGGATCCTTCCCGGCATTGCGCCGATCCAACCCGAGGCCACGCGCGTCACCCAGCGCCCCATTCCCAGGGATGGCCTCTCGGCCATCGGGCCCGTGCCTGGCCTCGACGGCTATTATCTGATGGTCACGCATAGCGGCGCGACGCTCTCGCCGGCGCTCGGGGCCATGGCCGCGGACGAGATCCTCACTGGCATTGAACGGCAGGAGCTTGCCGATTTCCGCCCCGCGCGCTTCTTCACATAGAATGGGAATCCGCGGCGGCCCCCGGAGAACCGTCCAGCCGTGTGCTCGTCGCGCCGAATGATGGGAGGGCAAGCCGTGACGGAGGTTCACGACCTTCAGCGCTTCGTTACCGCCCAGGAGCCGATCTTCGAAACCGCGCTTGCCGAGCTGCGAGCAGGCCGGAAGCGGACCCACTGGATGTGGTTCGTCTTTCCGCAGCTGCGCGGTCTTGGCCTTTCGCCGACGGCGGAACGCTACGGCCTGGCGTCGCTGGCGGAAGCGCGTGCCTATCTCGCCCATCCCATTCTCGGCCCCCGCCTCGTCGCGTGCACCGCCGCCATCCTGGAGCTCGAGGGCCACTCAGCCCACACCATCTTCGGCTCGCCCGACGACAAGAAGCTTCGCTCGAGCTTGACCCTGTTTACGCTAGCCGCGGCTAGCGGCGACACTATCTTCCGGCAGGGCCTGCAGCGCTATTTTGGCGGCGAACCGGATCCGCGCACGCTCGACCTGATCGGGCAGCCCCCGTCCGGCGAAATGCGCCCATAGTCCGCAAGCGGCAGATCGCTCACCAGGGGCCGTGAAGCTACCCCTGGAAGCGGATTGTCATTGCCCTGTGCTCGCGGCAACCGGCCGGCCGGGCCCACTCCCCGACCGGAGATCGCCACGCTTCGCGAGGGCCAAGGCTTCAAGCTCGAGGACCATTCGCTCCGGTGTCTCACATGGGAGGGCGCCGAGCACTGAAATCTCGCGGGTCACATCGACCGGCAAGCCCGAGTTCGAGTCGTCGGGAATCTGATTCAGCCGGCCGCCGATGCAGACCGGGATGGACCGGCCGGCCCGCTCGAGAGCGCCCAGTACCTCGCTCGCGAACCGAAGGGCGATGCCGTTATATGTGCTGATGGCGATGACATCGCATCCCCGTGCCAGCGCAATCTCGACAAGATCATCGGGGTCGACCGATGTACCGCCATCGACCGCCTCAACCCCCAGGCTCGTGAGCAGGTGCTCGATCAGATTCTTGCCGTGCTCATGGACATCGCTGCTGGCCACACAGACCTTGAGACCACTCGCTTCGATCAGACGACGGGCACTGACCGGAACCTTCGCCACCCAGGATTCAGTGGCGTGCTGGAGCTCCTCGACCCATTCGGCAAGCACAATGGCCCGCCGCCCGCCCCATGCCGCACGGTCGGCTGCCCCCGCGCCATACAGCGCCTCTAGGCGTTTCGGGCCGATTCGGCGCAGGGCCAACATGAGTGCGGCAGGATCGCGCGTGTCGATTCCGGCTTCCCGCAGGCCCGTCAAGACCTTGCCGGCAAAGGCCCGGCCGCCATCGACGAGGCTTGCGGCCATCCCGTCGACCAAAGCCAGGTCGATCAGGCCGAGATTGGCGGACGCGTGCTCGACCATCCGGGCTGCGAAAACCTGCGCATCGATGATTTCGTCGGTATCGGGTATCCGCTCGTTCTCGGTCACCGGGACCGGATTGATCGCGTGCCCACTCGCCCGGCGCTGCAGCGACCAGATATCGGCCTGGAGGTAGCTCGCCAGACTTGCGAAATTGCCGGCCGGCGTGGATCTGTAACTCACCGTGTTGCCGAAAATCATGCTTCCCGGCGTGTCCGACACCTGCATCAAGGCATGATGGAAGGCGAGCCGCATGAGCGGGGCCGTGAAATGGTGTCCGTAGCAATGCGAGACTTTGGCGCCGATCAACTCATCGACGATATATTTCTCGATCAGCACCATGCCGAGCGCCGAACTCATATCGGCGAACAAACCGGCAAAGCCGTCGTCGAGGTTCGAATGAACCAACACCTCGACGGGTTGAGCAGCGATCAACCCAAGCGCCGTCACCGTGGCCTCGGTGGTGGCGACATCGTCGTCCCAATCGGGGAGGCGGAACGTGAAATATTGGCCGAGATTCCCGACAGTGGTGACCCCGGCTGCCAGCGCGGCCCGGGTATTCTCCACGGCTCCGGGCAAGCCCAGCATGAAGTCGCCGAAATGCGCCGCGGCCGGCACGATGCCGGTGATCCGCGAAAAATCCTCGGGCCCGTCGAGGACGATGCCGGTGCCGCGCGGACGCTGGGAGCGCTGCGCGAGCGGGTACCCCATCGACCAGTCCAGGGTGATGCCGAAGCGATCGACCACCGTGCCGAGCCGGGCGCAGCTTTCATGCACGGTCCGGATTGCGTCCAGCGTTCTGTCGACGCTGCGAAAGCCGATATGGGCGTGCTGCATGATGCGCCCCTGAACGGCAGTCCTGCGCTTGTAAGCCGCCTCGGAAGGAACGCCCATCGTATCGAGGAAAAGATTGCGGCCCACCTGCCAGGTGCGCGCCATGACCGCGCCCTCTGCAAGCAGCTCGGCGCCCGGCCGAAGCGCGCCGGGAACGAGATCCGCGAGAGGCGGCAACACCGTGTTGGTCATGAAATCCTCCCGGCCATGCGCTCCTGAATTCCCGCGTCAGATGGCCACGATGTCGAACTGGCGTCGGATCGCGGCGACCAGACTGGAGGCCGTGATCGCCGAGGTCTTTGGGTTGCCGGCGGAGGGCAAGTTGGTGAAGCGCAGATAGGCCGAGCCGAGCGAGCTCTCCGCCTCGATCTCGTGAATATTTCCCCTGGCAGCGGGATCGGAGACGATCCGCGTCGTCACCCGTGCGGCACGCGCTGCGAGCGCAATGGTGAGCCCGACATTCAGGTTCCTGGGATAGAGCCGCGCCGCTTCCTCCGCGCTGCCTTCATAGAGCACGATCTCGGCGACGAGCGACCGCTCGCTAAGCCCGGCCTGCGCCAGCTCGGCCGCCCACGCGGCCGGTGGCTTGCGCGAGGTGTAGCGAATCCGGGCATCGTCGGCTTCGCGTAGCGCCGCGAGATAGTCGAGCCCCCCGACAGCCCCGGATGGCAGGATGAGCCGCGCCCCGCTCCGTGCCGCGATCCCGGTCAGGCGAGCCAGGAAATCAGTATCGGCAAGGGCGCCCGTCGAAGCCGCAATGACCGGGAGACCAGCGGCCAGAACATCCGGCAAGGCCTCCACGACGGCGGCATGCCCGGCCGCCTCGACAACGAGGTCGGGTCGGCTGGCAATCAGTTCCGGCACCGTCGTGGCGACCTCGACGCCCACCGGCACCGTGGCGCAACTCGGAGAATCCGGCCGCAACAGCACGGTGAAGTGAAAGTCCGCCGACTGTTGGAGGCGCGCATGCACCTCGCGCGCGATCGTGCCGAAGCCGATCAACCCTATTCGCTTCCTGCTCATGGCAGTCCCATTGCGACAGATCAGGGGTTGCGCTGGTCGGTCGGCGGCACGGCGAACACGGTCTGGCGCTCGATTTCGAGAACGTTGTCCGGTCGGGGGAAATTGGCCGGCGCCGCCTCGCCCGCGACCCGCGAACGGCCGATCAGACGGAAGAAATCCTCGAGGCCATTCGGCACGATCAACCAGACCCAGTGCAGGTCCTCGGTCCCCTCGTTGATGAACATATGCCGACGGCTCTTGCCGACGAAGATCGCGGTGCCGGRTTGAAGCGGAACGTCCTTGCCGTCGAGCACGGCACGCCCCTTGCCCTTGATGAAATAAATCACCTCCTCGTGTCGATCGTGGCTGTGTTCACGGACATAGCCACCGGGCGGCACGGTCTGGGTTCCCAGAGCCAATGGGTGATCCATCCGCACCCGCGCGGGGTCGACGACCACCTCGATATGGCCGTTGGCCGGAACCGGCTGCCAATAGCTCGTCGCCTGGCCGGGCTGGATAACGAATGTCTCGCCGGGTTCGTGAATTTCGGTCATGGGGTCATCTCCATTCCGTTGGCTCTTCCCGGGACGGCGGAAAGCAACTTCTGCGTATAAGGATGCTTGGGAGCAGCGAAGATCTCGGCCGTGACGCCGTGTTCGACCACCTCGCCGCGCTGCATGATCGCGATCCGATCGCAGATCTGGGCCGCGACGCGCAGGTCGTGCGTGATGAAGATCATCGACAGGGAGAGCCGATCGCGCAGTTCGACGAGCAGCTGCAGCACCTGCGCCTGGACCGAGACATCCAGCGCCGAAACCGCCTCGTCGGCGACCAGGATCTTTGGCTCGAGCGCAAGCGCTCGGGCGAGCCCGATGCGCTGCCGCTGCCCGCCCGAAAACTGATGCGGCAAACGGTCGGTGGCGCTGGGATCAAGCCCCACCAGCGAGAACAGCTCCTTGGCTTTGGCCAAGGCCTTGTCCTGCTTGACGCCGCGGGCGATCAGCCCCTGGGAGACCAGGTCCCCGGCCGTGCGCCGCGGATTGAGCGAAGCGTAGGGATCCTGAAACACCATCTGGACGAGATGACGCTGGCGGCGCAGCGTCTCGCCGCGAAGCTTGCCGAAATCGACGCCGTCGAGTTCGATCGCTCCCTGATCGGGATCGAGCAGGCGTACGATGCAGCGCGCCAGAGTCGACTTGCCCGAACCGCTTTCGCCGACGATGCCCAAAGTAGCCCGGCTCGGCAGATCGATATCGACCGCCTTCACTGCGTAGGTCACGCGGCGCTGCCGGTCGAACCAACCGCCACCCGTCCGATAGGTCTTGGACAGATCGCGCACCGTTGCGATCGTCCTATCCGGCAACACCCGCGGCGGCGGCGGTGTGATGCTCGGAACCGCTGCGATCAGCGCGCGCGTATAGTCGGCCTTGGGGTTGTCGAGCACCTCGCGGACTGTTCCGCTTTCGACGACGCGACCATGCTGCATCACCATCACCCGGTCGGCGATCTCCGCGACGACGCCGAAGTCATGGGTAATGAACAGAACCGCCATGCCGGTCCGCCGCTGGATGTCCCTGATCAGCGTCAGGATCTGCGCCTGGATGGTGACATCGAGGGCAGTGGTCGGCTCGTCCGCGATCAGGATCTTGGGTTCCAGAGCCAGCGCCATGGCGATCATCACGCGCTGGCGCTGCCCTCCCGACAACTCATGGGGATAGGCCCGGTAGGCCGAAGCCGGCTCGGGAATGCCGACCTCGTCCAGCAGCTTCAGCGCGCGCTCCCGGATCTCCTGCTTCGACAGCTTGGTGTGAGCCCGGAACATCTCCGCGATCTGGTCGCCCGCGGTGCGCAGGGGGTTCAGGGCCGTCATCGGCTCCTGGAAGATCATGCCGATCTCGGGACCGCGGATCGCACGCAGCTCGTCCTCGGAGAGGCCGAGAATGTTCCGCTCGCCGAGCATGATCCTGCCGCCCCGCACCGGCAGGCTGGTGGGAAGCAGCCCCATCAGCGCCGACGCGGTCATCGACTTGCCGGAACCGCTTTCCCCGACCACGCAGACGATCTCGCCCGGCGTGAGGGTCAGCGAGAGCTTCTCGACCGCATAAGGCCGGTCGGCCCCTCCGGGCAGGGCGATGGATAGATCTTCGATACGAACGAGAGGGGTCATCGGCCGCGGAGCCTCGGGTTCAGCGCATCGTTGAGCCCCTGTCCGACAAGGGAGACGGACAGGATCGTCAGCAGGATCGCCACGCCGGGAATCGCGGAGACGTACCACTCGCTGCGCAACACCTTGCGGCCCTGGCCGATCAGATTGCCCCAGGAGGCAATGTTCGGATCGGACAGGTCGAGGAAGGCGAGCGCGCTTTCGAGGAGGATCGCCGTCGCCATCACGACGCTGCCATAGACGATGATCGGCGCCAGCGCGTTGGGCAGAACCTCGCGGAAGATGATCCAGCGATTGGTCAGGCCGAGCGTCCGGCAGGCCTGGACGAACTCGCGATTGCGCAGGGTCAGGAACTCGGCGCGCGTCAGGCGCGCCACCGCCGGCCAGGACACGATGCCGATCGCAATCGTTACCGCCGTCATGTTCGAGCCCACCACCACCACGAGCACAAGCAGCAGGATGAAGTTCGGAAGCGTCTGGAAGGCCTCCGTCATGCGCATCAACGCGTCATCCGTCATGCCGCCATAGAAGCCGGCGATCGCACCGACGACGATGCCGATTGCAATCGCAATCAAGGTCGAGACGATGCCCATCAGCAATGTGGTGCGGGCGCCGTGGGCGATCTGTGCCGCGATGTCGCGGCCCGACGCGTCCGTTCCCAGCAGGAAGCGACCGCCGAGCGAAGGCCATTGCAGCGGCCGACCGGCAAGCCCCAGTGGATCGCGCGGGTAGAGCAGGTCGGCAAAGATGGCGAGGCCGACGATGCCGATGAGCAGGAGCAGGCCAAGCACGGCAGCGGGGCTGAACAGGAAATATCGGAGCGCCTTCATGATCAGGACGCCCCGGCCGTGATCCGCGGATCAAGGCGCGCATAGATGAGATCGACGACGAAGTTCACGCAAATGACCATGATGGCAGAGACAAAGACGATCCCGAGCAGCGTGTTGAGATCGCGCTGAACTACGGATTCGTATGCGAGCCGCCCGATGCCGGGGAGCGAGAACACGCTTTCGATGACGACCGAACCACCCAGCATCGTGCCGGCTTGCAGGCCGATCAGCGTGACCATCGGCAAGAGAGCGTTCCGCAGGACATGCCGCCGGACGATCTCGCTCTGCCTCAGGCCCTTTGCCCGGGCGGTTCGCACGAAATCCAGCGTCGAGACCTCGAGCATCGAGGCGCGCATGATGCGCAGATAGATGGCGAGGAAGATCAGGGAGAGCGTGATCGTCGGCTGGACCAGATGCCGTGCGATATCGAGCACCAGCCAAATGCCCGTCAGCCCGGCACCGATTTCCTGAAAGCCACCGGGCGGGAGCCAGGCCAGCCAGATCGAGAAGACGACGATGCTCATCAGCCCGAGCCAGAAGGACGGCGTGGCATAGAAGATGAGGCCGAGCAGCGAAATCAGCGTATCGGCCCAGCCGTTCACGCGCTGTGCCGAGACGATGCCAAGCAGCATGCCGGCAAAGAAGGCGAAGCTCAGCGCCGAGAACATCAGCAGGAGCGTTGCCG
The DNA here is from genome assembly GCF_056396065.1 of Allobosea sp. 05T433. NCBI lineage: Bacteria > Pseudomonadati > Pseudomonadota > Alphaproteobacteria > Hyphomicrobiales > Alloboseaceae > Allobosea > Allobosea sp. 05T433. The sequence goes on from NZ_JBFTKS010000024.1 coordinate 8,577, forward strand.
GCAGCCGCTCCAGGATAACGGTGGCGACGGGCTTGTTGTAGATCGCGGAGAATCCGAGATCCAGACGGACGAGCCGCCAGAGATAGTCCAGCAAGCGGACAGCCGCGCTGCCTTCCAGCCCATAGAAGCGACGCAACTCTGCCGCAGTGGCAGGGTCGCCACCGCCCATCTGCGCCATCAATGCATCAACCGTGTCGCCGGGCGCGAACTGAAGCAGCACGAATAATCCGGCGAGCAGGATGAGCAGCGTCGGAACGCTGCTCATCAGGCGTCGTCCGGCCAGTTTGAGAATGTGCATGGCCGTACTTTTCTGGGGCGCGCCAGGATCAGGATTCGATCCAGAGATCCGCCCAGTGGCTCGAAGGCCAGCGCGGATTGTTGTGGTGGTTCTTGAGCTTCTTGCTGGTGACCGAGATGAACTGGCGTTCTGTCGCCATCCAGAGCGGGAGCTCGGTGTTCAGCAGCTTGACGATCTCGGGATAGGCGGCCTTGCGCTTGGCCGGATCGATCTCGAAGGCGGCATCGTCCATCATCTTGTCGGCCTTGGGATCTTCCCAGCCCCACTGGTTGGTGAACGCGGTGCCCTTCGGGCTGCCCGAGCGGTACCAGACCATGGTGCTGATCGCCGGATCGGCGCGATAGATGTGCCAGCCGGTCGAGAGATCATAATTCCAGTCGCGATAGACGGCCGTGAGATAGGTCGCCGCATCGGGACGCTGAAGCTCGACCTTGATGCCGACCTGCTGCAGCGACTGCTGGATGAAGGTCGACCAGAGCGGGATGTCCTCGCCGAAGGGCGGGCTCAGCATCTTGAGCGAGAAGCGCGTGCCGTCGGAGCCGCGCTTGAAGCCAGCCTCGTCGAGCAGGGCGTTGGCCTTCTTGACGTCGAACGGATAGTCGGGCGCTCCCGCCTTGTAGAAATTGGTCGAGACGGACGGAATCGGCCCGTGCGCCCGCTTGCCGTTGCCGTACAGGAAGTTCTCGATGAAGAAATCGGTGTCGACCGCGTGTACGATGGCACGGCGGACCCGGACATCGGCGAGTTCCTTGCGACGCAGGTTGAATTCGATCGTGTTCTGGAAGGGCTGGCGCTCGTTGCCGCGCGAGGAGACCTCGAAGCGGGCGTCCTTGCCCAGCCGATCGATGTCGGCCAGCGGCAGCGAGGAATAGTTGCTCATATGGACCTGGCCGGCCTCGATCGCGGCAGTCGCCGCGGCCTTGTCGGTGATGAAGCGCCAGATGATCTTGTCGAGATAGGGGTAACCCTTGCGCCAGTAATCGGGGTTGCGCTCGGCGATGACATACTGGCCGCGCTCATACTGCGCGAACTTGAACGGGCCTGTTCCGATCGGCGCGACGTTCGCCGGGTTGTCGAGGATGTTGGTGCCTTCGTAGATGTGCTTGGGCGCGATGTAGCCCAGGTCGGGCGCGGCGCCCATGAACAGGTCCATCGGCATCGGACGGTTGTAGCGGAAGATCGCCGTATGCGCGTCCGGCGTATCGACCGCCTCCAGGGCGGAGTGCAGCGCCGTGCCGTAGTTCAGGTGCTTCTTCCACAGCTCCATCGCCGTGTACTGCACGTCAGCGGAGGTGAAGGGCTTGCCGTCGTGCCACTTCACGCCCTCGCGCAGCTTGATCGTGATGGTCTTGCCGTCCGGCGAACCTTCCCAGCTCGTCGCCAACATGGGCTCGAGTTCGCCCTTCTCGTTCAGGTCGACCAGCGGCTCCATGATCTTGGAGGCGATGACATAGACACCGGTCGAGGCCCGCAATGCGGGGTTCGGGATGCGCTGCTCCTGCGGCATGTGCACGGTCACGGTACCGCCCCGCCGCGGCTCCTGGGCGAACGCTCCGATCGGCGAGCCCGCTAGCAGCGCCGCCGCACCGGCCGATGCGAGCATCTGACGACGCGTAAATGTTGATGCAGTCATGTTCCCCTCCATTATTGTGAATTCAGGCCTGCTGGCGTCAGGCGATCGATCAAGGCCGCGCGGACCGCCTTCCGGCTTCCCAGCCAATCAGAGCCCCTTCGACGGAGGCGCAATGCAGCGGCCATTCGCCGGCTATGCTCCATTCGGCGAATGGCTCGGCGGTCGTGCCAGCCGCGACGTCGAGGACAATTCCGCAGCCTGTGCCTTGAGCCTGCGCGCCGACCTGCCAACGCCTGTCGAAACTCGGCGCATCCATGAAGACGAGATCCGCCCCCCGCGGGCGCATAGCGACGCAGAAACCACCGTCCTCGCCCCGCGCGAATGTGAGGCCGAGCATTTGCGCGCAGAGCGCCGCGGCAGCCGGCGGATCCTCAGCCACGATCTCGATGCGGCTCAGGGCGCGGGCACCATTGGCATGGCTGACGAGATCAGGCAGCCAGACGGTCTCGCGCGTCAGATGCTGGCAGGCGAAGAGGCGCACACCGGCAGGCGCTGGCTCGAGCGGCCATTGGAAGATGCGAAACCCCGCCTCTCCCACGCCGCCGCTGCCCAGTTCGACTGGCCGACGGAATTCGAACGGCCCAGTCGCCGAAATGCCGCCTCTCTTGAGCGTATCGAGCGCCGCCTGCGCATCGTCAGTCCGCATCGCGAGGCGTTCCAGCCCCGCTCCCGCGGCGAGGAAGTCGCGGGTCGGCCGATTGAAGTCCGTCGGGGCAAGCACGCCGAGCAGTTCGACGTAGTCGTCCTCGAACATGATCGTGTGATTGGCGGTGCCGAGATAGTCGCTGTGGAGACCACGCGGCGACACCGAAAACCCCAGCGCGCGCCAACGTTCGGCCGATGCCGAGAGTTCGCTCACGGCAACAACGATATGGTCCAGGCCGAGTACGTGATCGAGCATCTCACTACCGTTTTGCGCGGAGCCGCTTCCCCTGACACCAGTGACCGTGTCATAAGTGCATGCAGTTGTACAGGCACTTTTGAAACTTCGATTTCTGGCCGTTGCACAAAGATGAGAACGCGCGTGGCGCAAGGGTGGGCAGGCCCTGCGAGGCCCCGCATCCAGCACCCCGAATCGCGGGGCATAGGGAATAAGAACGATCGCGATGTCAGCAGCTGGTTTGGCAGGCGGGCATTACCTGCACGCAGTCCCGCCTCGCCGGCTGACATTTGCCGGCCGAGTGAGCGCGCGCGCAAACGCGCGGCGGAAGGAAATGCGCGTCAGAGACGCAGCGGGTCTCGCCACGTCCTCATATCCCGTAGGCGGATCGGGATGTCAGTTCCGCGGAACGCGTGCCCGGCGCCGTACCGACCCCGACTCTTCCGGCACGAAAATCTTCAGAAGCGCATCCTTGAGAACACTGCGCGCCTCGGCGAAAGTCAGCGAAATATGTGCGCGCAGAATCTCAATGCCCTTTGCGGCGTCGCGCTCAGCAAGCGCCTGGACGATCCGCGAATGATCCCCGACGAGACTCGAGTGTTGCGGGCCGTTTTCGATCTGGACTCGTCGGATAAACCGGATTCGGGCGTTGACGCCGATAAGCTGGCGCACGACCTCGGGATTGCCGGCAAGCTCGGCGACATGGACATGAAAGGCTTCGTCCAGTTCGAGGATCTCGTCGGGATCGTTGTTGGCGTAGCGCCGACGCGCATCCTCCCAGAACGCCTGAAGGCGCTCGATCCCAGCCTGATCGACGCGCTCGCACGCAAGAGCGAACGCGCCGGTTTCAATGATGGAGCGCATCTCGAACAGATCGACGAGATCGTCGATATCGAGGCCGCGGAAGTAAAAGCCCCTGTTGGGCGTGAAGACGACAAACCCCTCGCTGGCCAGCCTGTTCAGCGCTTCTCGGACCGGCGTGCGCGACAGCTCCAGCATCTGCGCCAGATGAACCTCGTTGATGCGCTCCTCCGGCCGCATCTTGAATTCGACGAGCTGCTGCCGAATCGCGCGATAGGCGCGTTCTGCGCTGTCCGCCGCCCGACGCGGTGGGGCTGCCTTGACGGTCGGGGCCTTCGCGGTCTTCGGCATTCCGTCTCTCATTGTCGACGACGTTTCCCCGCTCTCGCATCACCAAGAAGCGGTCAGTGCAAGCTTCAAATCGCGCAACCGGAAAAAATCAACCAGCGCCCTCCGAATCCGGCCGGCAGCTTCTTCTTGGGATCATCATGACACGGATCGCATTTCTCGGAGTCGGCCATCTGGCCGAGGCGATGATTGAAGGCCTCTTGCGCGACCAGCAGACGGTTCCCCACCTCGCCCTGTCGCCGCGCGGTCAGGGACCGAAACTGGCCGAACGCCATGAGCTTGAGCTGGCCGAGTGCAATTCCACGCTCATATCCGGTGCGGACATCATCTTTCTCGCGACGCGGCCGGCCGATGCCATTGCAGCTATCTGCCATCTGCCATGGCGCCCGGAGCATATCCTGGTTTCGGCCTGCGCGGGCGTGCCCATTGCGCATTTGGAAAGAGCCGCCGCCCCTGCCCGCGTCATGCGGATCATGCCGCTCACAGCCGCATCTCTCGGCGCGAGCCCGACAACGGCGTTCCCGAGTTTTCCCGAAGTCCAGGCGCTGCTCGCACGGCTCGGCCCCGTCATTGTCCTTGAGAATGAAGCCCAGTTCGAGACCGCAACGGTCAGCGCCGCCATCTATGGCTGGGCTCAGAGCCTCATCGGCCTCGGTCGCGACTGGTCCGTCGCTCATGGCATGAGCCCTGAGGCAGCCCGCGAACTTGCCGCGACGACCTTCGTGGCGGCTGGCCGGATGATTGCCGAACGGCCGGAGCCGGTCGAAACGCTGATTGCGAATCTCGCGACGCCAGGCGGGATCACGGAGCGCGGCCTTACGGTGCTGTCCGAGCACGGCGCCAAAGAAGGCTGGACCGCGGCCTGCGACGCCGTTCTTGCCAAGCTCACTGACGGGAGGCCGGGCAGGCGCCCCTGAGCCCCCCTCCTTCAGGCCGGCTGCGACTTGTAGACATGACCGCCCACAGCCTGATCGGTTGGCGACACCTCGATTTCGGTGACGTCGACATGCTCAGGCAGGGCAAGCACGGCCGCGATCGTTTCAGCGATGTCCTGCGGTTTCAGCGCCCGAACGGCGCCATACATCGAATCATGCAGGCGGGCGCGATCGCCCGCGAAGGCCTGCAGATAAATGTCAGTCTCGACGCGGCCTGGAGCGAGATCGGTGACGCGGACATTGCTGCCGGCGAGATCGTAACGCAGAGAACGACCGGCATGGGCGAGCCCCGCCTTGGCCCCACCATAGGCCGACGTTCCCGCAAACACGCCGCGTGCGGCAGTCGTCGTGATATTGATGACATGACCGCGACGACGCTCAACCATGCCGCCCAGTAACGACTGCATCAGCAGCATGGGCGCAGTGAAGTTCACCGCGATCGTCTCGGAGATTTCCTCCGCGGTCTGCTCGTAGAGCGGTTTCACCGAGGCGACCATACCGGCATTGTTGACCAGGATGTCGATCTTGGCCCCGTCGAGCGCGGCGACGATCGCCGCAACATCGCGAACATCGGCAACCACCGGGATGACCCCGGCCTCGGCGACGACGGTTGCGAGTGCATCCTCGCTACGTGCAACGCCGTAGACCGTAAGCCCAAGGGTCGCGAGCTTGCGGCAAATCGCGGCGCCGATTCCGCGCGATGCGCCCGTGACGAGGGCGGTTTGATAGGGGAAGGCGCTCTGCATCATCCGGTCCTCTTCATTGCCTGCGTTCAGAGTGCCGCACGCTGCGACATCACCCGCAGCAGGTCGACCAGCCCGGCATCGCGCTGGCTGCGCAGGTCGTCATCGCTGCGTTCACCGATCGCCTCACGCACGGCTTTCGCCACGCGTGACACGGTCGGGGTATCAAGCCGGGCATCGCCGAGATCGTCCCAGATGTCCTGATAGGTCTTGCCGTATTTGGTCAGGAAGGTTTCGATACCCTCGGCGTTGAGGTGGTTCGAGATGAACGAGCCCTGCAAGGTCCATTTCGGGCCAGGGCCGTAGCAGAAGGCTCGGTCGACATCCTCCGCCGTCGCGACGCCGCTTTCGACGAGTGCGATGGCCTCGCGCCACATCGCTCCCATCAGCCGCAGGGCCAGATGGCCTGTGACCTCGCGCCGGAGCACGGCTGGCTTCTTGCCGAGATCCTCATAGAAGGCACGCGTCTGCTCGACGACCTCCGGCGAGGTCGCCTTCCCGCCGACGATCTCGACGAGCGGCATCAGGTGGACGGGATTGAACGGGTGGGCGAGGACCACCCGCTCGGGATGCGCACAGGCCGACTGCATGTCCGAGACGAGCAGGGCCGAAGAGGAGGACGCGATCACCACATCCGCAGCGATATGCTGTTCGATCTCCGCCAGCAGTGCCTGCTTCAATGGGAGTTGCTCCGGCCCCGATTCCTGGACGAAGCGAACACCGGCCATCGCGGTTGCGAGATCGCTCGCGAAGCGAATGTCTCCCGTTTCGGCCTTGGCCGGCGAAAGACGCTGCAGGTCGTCGGCAAGCGTTGCGCGCAGGGATTGAAAGGCCTCCCAGCGGGCGGGATCGGGATCATAGCAGGATACGTCATAGCCGGCATGGGCAAAGGTCGCCGCCCAGCGCTGGCCGATCGTGCCGAGGCCGACGACGCCGATCGGTCCACGTCCCAGAATGTCTTGCATCGGTTCAGATCCTTGTCATGCGGGCCGGTCAGCCGCGCAGAAAATCGAGTACTGCGTCCCGGTAGAGCGCCGGCTCAGCCCGCATGGCGTAGTGACCGCCACGAGGGAGCACGGCGAGTTCGGCGCCGGGGATGGAATGCGCGAGGCGCTCGGAGTGATAGGGCGGGGTCACGATGTCGTCGGCCGCGACCACGATCCTGGCCGGACAGGCGATCGTATCGAGGGACTCGTCGACACCATGTCCCAGCACAGCCTTGATACGCGCGCGGATGGTCGCGGCGTCCCGTTCGGTCGCAGGCGCACCGCCGGTCAGCTCCGCAGTGACGCGGGCGTCGTTCTCGGCGAGCCAGTACGGCGCGTTCAGCAGGGTGACGGCATGACGTCGATAGGCATCGACGCCGAGCCGGTCGAGGATCTCGATACGGCCGGCGAACAGTCGCTCCATATAGGCGCACGGTCGCGCGAAGGTCGCCGAGAGGACGAGGCGCGAAAGACGTTGCGGATTGTCTATCGCCAATCGCTGCGCGATCGCGCCGCCGGTGGAGTGGCCGAGGATCATCGCTTGCTCAATGCCCAGATGATCGAGCAGGCCAATGAGATCGTCGCACATCGCGGCGATGCTGGTCGATCCGTCCAGTGGGCTCGAACGCCCGACGCCGCGATGATCGTAAGTGATCACGCGGAAATGGCCGGCACAGACGCTGGCGAAATCCTTCCAGAACGACGCGAGCCCGCCCAGCCCTGAGATCAGGACAAGCGGCACGCCGGCGCCGGTCTCGGTGAAGGCGAGCGTGCCGCCATCTTGCAGGGGAGCGAGCGCGCTGGTCATGCCGCTTCGGCCCTCGCGTCCAGTGCCGTGCGGACGGCACCGTTGACGGCCGACCACGGGATCCGCAGGTCGAGCCAGGCTGCGAGACGACCTGCACACAGGATCGCCTCGTCGGTCAGCTCCGCCAGCGCAATCTCCGGGCGCCGGAACGCAGCCTCGAGCGCAAACAGGATTTCGGCGCTCTCACCGAGATGGCAGAAGTCGCGCAGGCGGGTACCGGCCTTGTTGCAGGCCAGCGCGGCGACGCTCCGCGAAACCTGCGGCTCCTCGCTCGCGAGACCGCTGCGGACCCACCACAGCAGCTCCTGCAGGATGCGCGCCTCGGATTCGGCCAGGAAGAGCGGGCCGGAGGGGTGCATGATCGCGCGCGAGGCGAGCATGCCGTCGATATCCGGCGGACTGGCCCGCCACAGCGTCTCGCGCCGCGCGACGAGCGCCTCGGGCAAGCTCGAAGCCGGGGACGCCGTCATCTGTGGCTGCGCGCCCTCGGCGAGCACCAGCCGCCCGTCGAACGCCTTCACTCCATGTCCTTCGCGCAGGCTCAGGCCAAGCGCCTGCAAGGCGGGCAGGCCACCTTCGATCTGGCCCAGCAGCGTGACCGTGGCGGTCTCGGCCTGAAGGGGTGCGAAGGTCAGCTCGAGGAACTGCCGCGCCGGCCAATACAGGAAGGCGCCGGGAGGCGCCTCCATGACATCGACCCCGCCCTCGGCGTCCTCGACGAACGGTGCATGCCAGTAGATGTGCTGGCCTGCGATCTTGGGCGTGTGGAGTTGCAGAGGCGCCGGCAGGGTGGAGGCCAGGGACCGAAGCGTGCGGGGCGCGCGCGCGGTATCGCAGGCGATCCGCCAACTCTCGTTGCCGGCAAAGAAATCGAGTTTCATGAAATCAGGATTCCGCGTGGACCGGCAAGCCGACCGGGTCAAGCCTTCGGGTTGAAGAACGATACCGGCTTCAGAATCTGGTTGCGCATGTCCATCAGCGGATCGGCCTCGACCACCTGGCGGCGATAGGCTTGCCACGCCGGATCGGCCTCCATCGCATCGCGGCGAGCTTCACGGTCGGCGAGGCTGTCGTATTTCCAGAGATGAACGACACGGCTGAGATCGCCGATATGGGTTTGGAAGAAGCCGAAGGGCTCACCCAGATAGTGGCGCTGCATCGGCAGGCCGACATCCTCATAGAGCCGCAGGAAGTCCGGAAGACGGTTTGGTCGGGCCGTGTAGACGCGGTGGTCGAAGATCATCGTGCTTCTCCATGTTTGCGGAAGCGCTCTGCCCGCTCAACTCATGTGGGACAGAGAAACGTCCAAGCCGATCGGGCACGAGGCCCTCTCGAGATCGAACGTTCGCCGCCGTGCAAATAGTGCATTCCATTGTGCGTACACTTATAGCGCTCTGTCGGGAAATGCGCTAGAGCCGATCTCCGAAAACGCTTGGCTTTCTCCACGCATGCGCCGGTCACGCGCGGCGAACGTCTCGCATCAGGACGCTCGACTCGACCGCGCGGAGAACACCGACGATGAGGAATTCGCCCACGATTGACGAACAGATCGAGATGTTGCGCCGCATGATTGCGGTGCGGCATCTTGAGGAACGGCTGGGTGAGCTTCACAAGGCCGGCAAGACCCGCGGCCCGATCCATCGCTGCGACGGACAGGAAGCGGTTGGCATTGGCGCGACTGCGATGCTCGATGCCTCCGATTTGCTGACCAGCACCCATCGCGGCCACGCCCATTACGTCGGCAAGGGCGTCGGACTTCATCCGATCGTGGCCGAGATTCTCGGCCGTTCAACCGGGACATGCGCTGGCCGCGCCGGTCATATGCTGATTGCCGATGTCGCGAACGGCCTTCTCGGGGGCAATGCTATCGTCGGCGGCGGAATCCCGGCAGCCACGGGCTTTGCGGTTTCGCTCCAGATGCGCAATCGCGCCGATGGCGGCGCTCGCGTCGCCATGTGCCTCTTCGGAGACGGCGCCGCACAGACCGGCATCTGCCATGAATCCATGAATATCGCAGCCTTGTGGAAGCTGCCGGTCGTCTTCGTGCTCGAGCACAACCAGTACGGTCTGACCGCGCATCACTCGACCCAGTCCTCGGTTCCGGATCTGGTGGTTCGCGCTGCCGGCTATGGCATGCCTGGCGACAGTGTCGACGGCAACGACATCACGGCCGTCTATCGGGCGGTGGCCGCAGCGGTCGACCGGGCGCGGCGCGGCGAAGGCCCCTCGCTTGTCGAAGCCAAGACCTATCGGATGGTCGGGTTCTCGACCAGCGATGTCGGCGGCTATCAGAGCGCAGAAGACCGTGCAGCGTGGCGCGAGCGCGACCCGATCGTCCTCGCCCGCCGCTCGCTGGCCGCAAGCGTATCGCCGGCACACCTGGATGCTGTCGGCGCCGAAGCACGTGCTGCCGTCGATGCCGCCGTCGACCAAGCGCTGGCTGATCCGTTGCCGGGCTTCGTCGACCATGCCCCGAGCGCCCCCTACTACGCTGGAGCCGTGTGATGGCAATGATGCGTTATGCCGAAGCCCTGCGTGCCGCCCTGCGCGAGGAAATGCAGCGCGATCCCAATGTCTGGCTCTTCGGCGAGGACATCGCGGTCTATGGCGGCGTCTTCAAGGTGACGAAGGACCTGCTCGCGGAATTTGGCCCCGAGCGTGTTCGCGACACACCGATCTCCGAGCAGACGCTGACCGCCATGGCCGTCACTGCCGCGATGGCCGGCACGAGACCCGTGCTCGAAATCATGTATGCGGATTTCTTGCCCCTGAGCATCGACGCGCTCATGAACCAGGCATCGATCTACAACTATATCTGGAACGGTCAGGTCACCATGCCGTTCGTGCTCCGCACCCAGGGCGGCGGCGGGGCTGGTGCCGGGGCACAGCATTCCAAGAGCCTGGACGCGCTCGTCGCCCATATTCCCGGCCTGAAAGTGGTCGCACCGGCGACTGCCGCCGACGCCAAGGGCCTCCTGAAGGCTGCGATCCGCGACGATCACCCGGTGATCTTCCTTGAGCATAAGCTCCTCTACAACAGCCGCGACGAGGTGCCGGACGGCGATCATCTGGTCGAGATCGGCAAGGCCCGCATCGCGCGGGAAGGCAGCAACGTCTCGATCATCGCCTCCTCGCGCATGGTAGTCGAATCGCTGAAGGCGGCCGAACTCCTCGCCGGCGAAGGAATTTCCGCCGAGGTGATCGACCTGCGCAGCCTGCGCCCGCTCGACCGCGACACCATCCGGGCCTCGATCGCCAAAACCCATCACGCCGTAGTGGTCAATGAAGGCTGGCGCTTCTGCGGCTATGGCGCGGAGCTGAGCGCCACCATCATGGAAACGGCATTCGACGAGCTCGACGCTCCCGTCGAACGCGTTGCGACCCACGATATTCCGATCCCCTACAGCGAGCCGCTCGAAAACGCCGTGCTGCCGGATGCGGCCAAGATCGCGGCAGCAGCGCGGCGGGCAGTGGCATGAGCGGAGGCCAGTCATGACGAGCGAGATCAGGCTCACCGGCGGCGCCGGCGAATACATGGAAAGCGCAACCGTGGTGTCCTGGGCGGTTGCCGTGGGCGACAGGGTGAAGCAAGGCGATGTCGTCGTCGTCGTCGAGACTGCGAAAGCAGCGACTGAAATCGAGGCGGAGCGCGACGGCATGCTCGTCGCAATCGTCGCTGCGGCAGGGGCCGAGGTCGGCGTCGGCAGCGTGCTGGGCCATATCGGCAATGACGGGGATGCGATCGGCGAAGCCGACATGCCCGAGCCAACCGTTGCGATTGCCACCCCGGAGCCTACCCGGTCCGCATCAATCAGCCTGTCCAGGGATCGAACCCCGATTTCCCCACTGGCTCGCCGCCTTGCCAGGCAGGCGGGGCTGGACACGACGGCGATGGTTGGCACGGGTCCGGGAGGTCGAATCAAGAGCCGCGATATCGAGCGGATCTTGGCCGAGCAACGGCCCGAGCCAGTACAAGTCGGTTCCGCGCCTCGGCAGGGGAGCCCTGTTGCCCGGCACAAGGGCGGGCTCCCTCCGATAGTCTTCATTCATGGCTTTGGGGCCAATTCGGGCGCCTGGAACAACGTCCGCGCATATCTCGACCCCACCATCGCGTCATTCGCTCCCGATCTGCCCGGCCACGGCCGCACTGCGGCGGCGGGCAGCCCGAGCCTGAACGCGTTGGTGGATGCAACGCTCGCCTATCTCGAGGACACCGGGCTGACGGAATGCCACATCGTCGGGCATTCCCTGGGTGGCGCTGTCGCAGCCGCCATCGCCGCGAATTCGGCGATTCGTGCACGATCCTTGACCCTGATTGCGCCAGCCGGCCTCGGTCCGGACATCGATGGTGAATTTCTGGAGGGTTTCTTAAGGGCCCGCTCGGCAGCCAGCCTGCTGCCTTGGCTGGAACAACTGGTCGCCGATCCCGCCTTGCTTCCCCAAGGCTATGCCGAAGCGGTTTTGCGGGAAAGGTTGCGGCGCGGCGTGGACGCGCCGCAACGGGAACTCGCAGCCCGCCTGTTTCCAGACGCGACCCAGACGATTCAGATCGGGAATGCAATCGCGTCGCTTCACATCCCGACCCGCGTGATATGGGGCAAAGCCGACCGCATCATTCCGGTCTCCCATAGCAGAGGTCTTCCGGGCTTCGTCGCTCTTCACGTGCTCGCCGACATCGGACACATGCCGCATGTCGAAGCCCCCGAGCTCATCTCGCGTCTCATCGTGCAAACGGCCAGGAGTGCGAATCTGCAGGCGGGGCAATAAGCCTGCCGGGCGCCCGACGGCCGGAAGCGAACCATCGCCGGCCGCGTTTCGCGGTCGACCAGGCTGATCGGGACGACGGCACAACCAGCGCGGAACGTAAGGAACCGATCCGTCCGCGGCGCGAGGACCACCGGCTGCGTCGGGCGGCGATATCCTGTCGAAGGCGGTGGCCTGGTTTGCGCACGAGAGCACGGCATGCCGGAACCGGCTCTCCGGCTCCCAAGGGCCCATCGGCGCGCGTTTCCGATCAGGATAATGATCAGCGTCGTCAGGAATTCCGCGCGGGACGCTGGCCTCGACACCGGCACCGAGTGCGAGGGGCCCAGCGTGAACGCCCAAACCGCGAATCGTCTGCGCAAGCGGGTGAGCTCCGGCACCACGGACGTCTGAGCGCCTGTGGCCCCCCTTCAAGCGATCGCCTCGACCTCAAAACGCAAAAAGCGCCGGGAAACCCGGCGCCTGCGACAGTCTTGGTTGGGAAGAATGTCTGGAGCGGGCGAAGGGATTCGAACCCTCGACCCCAACCTTGGCAAGGTTGTGCTCTACCCCTGAGCTACACCCGCATCCGGACATTGGCGCGCCAAGCGGCGCGTGGCGGGCTTATTGCCCAAAGCGCTGCGAAGCGCAAGCGCCTTGTTGCAAAGTTTTTCGCCGATGCCCTGATTGGCGCCCCGCCGGCGCCGGAACGGCGCCCTTGCGGTGATGCCGTCCGGCGGGCTAGGCAACGCCAAGAACTCTTTGTTTCCGACGAGTTACGATGACCTCGCCACTGACACCCGACGAGCTCTGCTCCCATCTGGCCACGCAGGGTATTCCTTTCCACAGGCTCGATCATGAGGCGGTCTTCACCGTCGCCGAATCGAAGTCTCTGCGCGGCACGATCGATGGGCACCACACCAAGAACTTGTTTCTCAAGGACAAGAAGGGCCGGCTTTTCCTGGTCTCGGCCCTGGAGAGCACACGAATCGATCTGAAGCGGCTGCATCAGACGCTGGGAGCCAGCGGTCGGCTTTCCTTCGGCTCGGCCGAACTGTTGGAGGAGAAGCTCGGCGTGACGCCCGGTTCGGTCACCGCCTTTGCCGTGATCAATGATCGCGCCGGTGATGTGACGATGGTGCTCGACGCCAATCTGATGAGCGGCGAGGCGATGAATTTCCATCCGTTGATCAACACCGCGACGCTGCGCATCGCACGCGACGACATGCTGGGCTTCCTGCGCAGCACCGGACATGAGCCGCTGATCGTCGATTTGCCAGCACCGGTCGATGGACAGAACGACTGAACCTCCCCATCTATGTGGCGCGCGGCCTATGGTCATGCGCCCGTTTTCGTATGCCCGACCGTGATCGGCCCAGCGTGGCCGCGGTCGATCTTGTTGACGAGATGAAGGAAGACCCATGCTGCTCAACAGCGATGCGGCCGAGCAACCCGGCCTGATCAAGGATACGACGACACAGGGCTTCCGGCAGGATGTCGTCGCCGAATCGATGAACCAGCCGGTTCTGGTCGATTTCTGGGCCCCGTGGTGCGGCCCCTGCAAACAGCTGACCCCGGTCATCGAGAAGGTGATCAAGGCTGCCGGTGGCAAGGTCAAGCTCGTCAAGATGAACATCGACGAGCACCCGCAGATCCCGGGCCAGCTCGGCATCCAGTCGATCCCGGCCGTCATCGCCTTCCAGCGCGGCCAGCCGATCGACGGTTTCATGGGCGCCCAGCCGGAAAGCCAGATCAAGGCTTTCATCGAGAAGCTCGTTGGACCGATGGGCCCGGGCGCGACCGAAGAGCTGGTCGCCGCCGCGCAGGAGGCGCTCGAGGCCGGCGATGCGGCCGGCGCGGGCGAACTCTATGCCAATGTGCTGGCGCTCGAGCCCGACAATGTCCCAGCGCTCGCCGGACTGGCGCGCCTGCATCTCGACATGGGTGATCTCGACGGCGCCAAGGGCATCCTGGCCACCGCTCCCGAAGCCAAGGCGTCCGATCCGGCGCTGGCTGCCGTGCGTGCCGCGATCGAACTCGCCGAGCAGGCCGCTTCGCTCGGCGATACGGCCGAACTCGAAGCGAAGGTTGCGGCCAACCCCGGGGATCATCAGGCCCGCTTCGATCTGGCGCTGGCGCTGAATGCCCATGACAAGCGCGAAGAAGCCGTCGACCAGCTGGTTGCCATCATCAAGGCTGACCGGACCTGGAACGACGACGGCGCGCGCAAGCAGCTGCTGCAGTTCTTCGAGGCCTGGGGTCACATGGACGACGCCAGCGTTGCAGGTCGGCGCAAGCTTTCGACGCTGCTGTTTTCATAAGGTGCCGCGATGGAAGGGAGCGACACGCCCATGGGCATGAATGCCGTCTATAACGGAGCCCAGGACTGCCCGCTGGTGATCCCGGTCTTCCCGCTGGCCGGTGCGCTCCTCCTGCCGCGCGGGCAGATGCCCCTCAACATCTTCGAGCCGCGCTATATCGCCATGATCGACGATGCGCTGCGGGACCACCGCACCATCGGCATGATCCAGCCCGAGCCGGAAAGCGGCCGCCAGGCCGACACGCCCGGCCTGTTGCAGGTAGGCTGCCTCGGCCGGATCACGCAGTTCGCCGAGACTGGCGATGATCGCTATATCCTGACGCTCACCGGCATCGCGCGCTTCCGCATTGTCGAGGAGCTCTCGGTGACGACGGCCTATCGCCAGTGCCGTGTCAGCTATGACGACTTCGCCATCGATTTCACCGCGCGTGCGGGGGAGGACGAGGTCGACCGCAACAGCCTGCTCAAGGCGCTTCGGTCCTTCGCCAAGGCCAATGACCTCAAGATCGATTGGAAGGGCATCAACGAAGCACCCAACGAGGCGCTGGTCAACGCGCTCTCGATGATGTGCCCCTTCGGTCCGCGCGAGAAACAGGCGCTGCTCGAGGCCTCCAGCCTGAAGAACCGCGCCGACGTCCTGGTCGCGATCACCGAGATCGAGCTGGCGCGCGGTGGCGGCGACCCAGAGACGACCCTGCAGTGAACCTTTCCCACGCGCCTGCGGCGGCACTCGCGCCCGTCACGTATCCGCCACGCCGGGCCGTCACGGCCTGGCTGTTCTTCGACTGGGCGGCACAGCCATTCTTCACGCTGGTCACCACCTTCGTCTTCGCGCCCTTTTTCGCCTCCGCCCTTGCGGCGGACGCGGCAGAGGGACAGGCGCTCTGGGGCTATGCCACGGGTTTCGCGGGTCTCTGCATCGCCCTGCTCTCTCCCCTGCTCGGCGGCATCGCTGACCGCACGGGCCCGCGCAAGCCCTGGATAGCGGCCTTCGGCGCGCTGCTCGTCATCGGCTCGGCCCTGCTCTGGTTTGCAAGGCCCGGCTCGCCCGCCGCGGTTCCGATCGCGCTCGCGGGCTTCATCATCGCCACGATCGGTGCCGAATTCGCCACCATCTTCAACAATGCGATGATGACGCGGCTCGTGCCGCCGGAACGGCTCGGATGGCTCTCCGGCACGGGCTGGGCCATCGGCTATCTCGGCGGTCTGATCTCGCTTGCAATCACGCTGGCGCTGCTCGCCGCAGATCCGCTCACCGGCAAGACGCTGGCAGGCCTCGTGCCGATTCTCGGCCTCGACGCAGCAGCGCGCGAGGGTGACCGCGCCTCGGGGCCGCTCACTGCGCTCTGGTTCGTCATCTTCGTCACACCGATGTTCCTGCTGACACCGGACTCACCGGGAACCGGCATGCGCCTCAGGGAAGCGGCGCAGGGCGGTCTCTCGCGGCTGAAGGCGACCATCGCCGAACTGCCGCGCCTGCCTGCACTTGGGCGCTTTCTGCTCGCCAACATGATCTATCAGGACGGGCTTGTGGCGCTCTTCGCCTTCGGAGGCATCTACGCGGCCGGCGTCTTCGGCTGGCAGACCATCGAACTCGGCATCTTCGGGATCATGCTCACCATCACCGGCACGCTCGGCGCCTGGTTCGGCGGCAAGCTCGATGACCGCATCGGCGGCAAGCCCGTGGTCTTGGGCGCCATCGCCTGCCTGCTCTTCGCCTGCCTCGGCATCCTCTCGCTCGGGCCCGACCGCATCTTCTTCGTGCTGCCGGCTACGCCTCCGGCACCAGGCGACGGGCTGTTCGCCTCGGTGCCCGAGCGGATCTATCTCGCTCTTGGTCTGCTGATCGGCCTGGTCGCCGGTCCGCTCCAGGCCTCTTCGCGCAGCCTGATGGCCCGTCTCGCACCGGCGGGCCGGCATGGCGAGTTCTTCGGCCTCTTCGCGCTGTCGGGCAAGGTGACCTCGTTCATGGGCCCGACCTTCGTGGCGCTGGCGACCACCGTCTTTGCCAGTCAGCAGGCGGGGCTGGCGGTGCTGATCGCGTTCTTCCTTGTGGGCGGCGCGCTGCTCGCAGGCGTCAATGTGAAACAAGGGCTGGCGAAGTAGAGCGCKGGGGCCTTTCGCCACCGCGCCTTGCCTTGCAAGGACTGATACCCCCCCGCCTACGGCAGCGCCTTCAGATAGCGCACCGGCCGGCCTGGCGCCGCGGCCTGCGCCGCATGCACGATCGCGTTCGCGTCGATGCCGAAATGCCGATAAAGGTCGGCGACGGTGCCGGTCTGGCCGAAATGCTCGACGCCAAGGGCCTTCTGCTTGTGGCCGTGCACGCTGCCGAGCCAGGCCAGTGTCGCAGGATGTCCGTCGAGCACCGACACGATACCGCAATCGCGTGAAAGTTCGCCGAGCAACCGCTCGATATGACTGGTCGCGCCATGATTGCCGCGCTGTCGCGCCCGCTCGGCCGCCTGCCAGCCGGCATTGAGCCGATCTGCCGAGGTGATGGCGAGCAGGCCGACATCGCGCCGGTCTTCGCCGAGCAGCCCCACAGCCTCGATCGCCTCAGGCGCAACCGCGCCGGTATAGGCGATGACGACGGAGGCGTTCGGGCCGGGCTTCCTGAGCCAATAGGCACCATCGATGATGTCGCGCTCGAGATCGGCCGTCATTGCCCGTTTCGGCTGCTCGACCTGCCGCGTCGAGAGCCTGAGATAGACGGAGCCGCCGGTCTCATCGCGCAGCCAGGTACGCTCGTCGGGATCGCCCTCGCCATCCTTCTGCAGGTATTCGAAGGACCAGCGCATCATCACGGCGAGTTCGTCGACGAAGGCCGGCTCGAAGGCGCAGAGCCCGTCCTGGCTCATGCCGATCAGAGGTGTCGCGATCGACTGATGTGCGCCACCCTCCGGCGCCAGCGTCACACCAGACGGCGTCGCGACCACCATGAAGCGCGCATCCTGGTAGCAGGCATAGTTCAGCGCATCGAGCCCGCGCGAGATGAAGGGGTCGTAGAGCGTGCCGATCGGGATCAGCCGCTCGCCGAAGATCGAATGCGAGAGGCCAAGCGCCGAAAGATTGATGAAGAGGTTCATCTCGGCGATKCCGAGCTCGATATGCTGGCCCTTCGGCGAGAATTCCCATTTCTGCATCGAGGGAATGCGCTCGTCCTTGAAGGTATCGGCCATCGAGGCCCGGGCGAACAGGCCGCGCCGGTTCACCCATGGCCCGAGATTGGTCGAGACGGTGACGTCCGGCGCGGTGGTGACGATGCGGTCGGCCAGGGGGCCGCCGAGCTTCGCCAGCTCGTCCAGCACCTTGCCGAAGCCCATTTGCGTCGACATCGTCGCCTGGATGCCGGCCTCGAGTTTCGCGGGCACAGGCAGCGACGGTGCCGAGAAGCGACGGCGCCCCTCGGAGAAGAAGGGCACCTTGTCGAGATAGCTGCGGAGCGCGGCTTCGGGCAGCGACAGCCCTTCAAACAGGTCCCACTCATGGCCGGGGCGGATCGTGTTGGCTTTCTTGAAGCCGTCCATCTGCTCCTTGGTCATCAGCCCGGCGTGATTGTCCTTGTGCCCAGCAAGCGGCAGGCCAAAGCCCTTCACGGTATAGGCGAGGAAACAGACCGGCCGGTCGTGATCGATGCCCTCGAAAGCTTCGAGCAGCGAGGGCAGATCGTGGCCACCGAGATTGCACATCAGCTTCGACAGCTCGGCGTCGGAGCGGCTCTCGATCAGCGTCGTCACAGGCCCTTGATCGCCGAGATCATCCATAAGGCGCTTGCGCCAGGCAGCGCCGCCCTGGAAGGTCAGGGCCGAGTAGAGCTGGTTCGGGCAGGAATCGATCCAGGCCTTCAGCCGCTCGCCACCCTTCTCCTTGAAGGCGGCCTGCTGCAGCGAGCCATATTTCAGCGTCACGACATCCCAGCCGAAATTGCGGAACATCGTCTCGAAGCGGTCGTAGAGCCCCTCGCGGATCACCGCGTCCAGGGACTGGCGGTTATAGTCGATCACCCACCAGGTGTTGCGGACGCCGTGCTTCCAGCCCTCCATCAGGGCTTCGAAAATATTGCCCTCGTCGAGCTCGGCATCGCCGATCAGCGACACCATGCGCCCATCCGGCCGGCTTGCGCCCCAGCCATGGGCCTTCACATAATCCTGGGTCAGCGAGGAGAAGAGCGTCTGCGCGACGCCGAGGCCGACCGAGCCGGTCGAGAAATCGACATCGTCGATATCCTTGGTGCGCGAGGGATAGCTCTGGGCGCCCTTGTATCCGCGAAAATTCTCCAGCTTCTCGCGGGTCTGCAGGCCCATCAGATAGTTGATGGCATGGAAGACCGGCGAGGCATGCGGCTTCACCGCGACCCGGTCCTGCGGCTTCAGGGCCGCCATGTAGAGCGCCGTCATGATCGTCGCCAGCGACGCGGACGAAGCCTGATGCCCGCCCACCTTCATCCCATCGCCGTTATCGCGAAGGTGGTTGGCGTTATGGATCGTCCAGGAGGCGAGCCAGAGAATCTTCTTCTCGAGTTCGGCGAGAATCGGCAGACGGGGATCGGTCATTTGGCTTCTCTCGATACGGCAAAGCCATCATGCACGCTTCCGGCAGCGATTTTTGCCAAAGATCGCCGACGATGCTTTCCATCTTAGCGCTTTCCGCTAATCCTGCGAACGAAAGCGAGACAAGATGCCAGACTATAAACTCGACGATATCGACCGGCGTATCGTCCAGGCTCTCCAGGCCGATGGACGCATGAGCAATCAGGACCTGGCCGAAAAAGTCGGGCTTTCGCCCTCACCCTGCGCAAGGCGGGTTCGCCTGCTGGAGGAGGCGGGCATCATCGAGGGTTATGTCGCGGTCGTGAACCAGGACAAGCTCGGCCTCCCGGTCTCGGTCTTCGCCTCGATCAAGCTGGAGCGCCAGCGCGAGGAGGAACTCGACCGCTTCGCTGCGGCGGTGACACGCTGGCCGGAAGTGGCCGACTGCTACCTGATGACCGGCCCGCGCGACTATCTGCTCCGCATCATCGTCAGCGACCTCGCCGCCTACGAACGGTTCCTGAAGGACAAGCTGACCCGGCTCGACAATGTCGCCTCGATCGAATCGAGCTTCGCGCTCGGGCAGGTCAAGCGCTCCTTCTCGGTGCCGGTTGAGCTGGGGCGGGGATAGCCAGGCCAGCGACCGGCCACGCCGACGCTCGATCATATCCTTCTGGATGCCTTCTGGCGGCCCCCGAGGCCACGCTCGGACAGCTCTATTCGCCCGGCAGGAACGCGACGCGGCCCGCGTCGTCCCGCACCGTCTCGATCCCGACGCCGTAGAGCTCCATCAGGCGCACCGGCGTCAGCAAGTCCTGCGCGATCCCGCTCGCCAGCATCCGCCCCTCGCGAATCATCATGACGCGGTCGGCATGCCGCAGCGCCTGATTGGGGTCGTGCGTGGTGAAGAGCACGCCCAGTCCTTCGGCCGCGAGGCGCCTGATCTGCGCCATCACCTTGCCCTGGTTGCCGAAATCGAGGCTTGCGGTCGGCTCGTCGAGGATGACGTAGCGTGGTTCCTGCGCCAGCGCGCGGGCGACCAGCACGAGCTGGCGCTCGCCGCCCGAGATCTGCGTGTAAGGGCGCTCGGCCAACCCCGCGATACCGAGGCGCTCCAGCATCGCCATCGCCACCTCGCGATCATGCCGCGAGGGGGCGGCGAACAGCGCGCCATGAGCGGTACGCCCCATCAGGACGACAGCGAAGACCGAGAAGGCGAAGGTTCCGGCATGTGCTTGCGGCACGTATCCCAGCGCTCGCGCCCGCTCTGAGACCGTCAGGCCAGCAAGCGGCTGCTCGTCAAGGGTGAGCCCGCCGGCATGTGGCGGCAGAAGGCCGAGCAGGGTTTTCAGCAGGGTCGTCTTGCCGCTGCCATTCGGCCCGAGCAGGGCAAGCACCTCACCCGCCCGCAGGGCCAGCGTGATCGCCCGGCCGATCTGGCGCTCTGGATAGCCATAGGCGAGATCGACGGCACTGAGGCTCACGACCAGCCTCCACGCGCCGACGCAAGCAGCCAGATGAAGAAGGGCGTGCCGATCACCGCGGTGAGGATGCCGAGCGGCGTCTCGACCGGGCCGATCGTTCGCGCCAGCGTGTCGATGATCAAGAGGTAGCCGCCGCCGAGGATCGCGGCGGTCGGCACGAGCTTGCCGAAGTCGGGCCCGACGAGAAACCGCGCGAGATGCGGCACGACGAGGCCGACCCAGCCGATGATCCCCGCCGCCGCAACGCTCGCCGCCGTGACCAGCGTCGCGGCCGCGACGATGGCAAGGCGCAACGGGCCGGTGTTCAATCCGAGCGCCCGCGCCTCCTCCTCCGGCAGCGACATCACGTTCATGCGCCAGCGCAGGGCGATCAGAACCACCGAGCCGAGGGCGACCGGGCCGAGCAGCGGCAGGAGATCGGGCTTGGCGGTCCCGGCAAGGCTGCCCAGCAGCCAGAAGGTCATGGCCGGGAGCTGATTATAAGGATCGGCCCAGTATTTCACGAGGCCGATTCCGGCGCCAAGCAGCGAGCCGATGACCACGCCGGTCAGGACGAGCGCCAGCACCGGGTCGCCGCGCCGGATGGTCGAGCCGACGACATAGACGGCGCCGACCGCGATCAATCCGCCGATGAAGGCTCCGAGCTGGATGCCGACGATGCCGAGCGAGAAATAGATGCCGACCACCGCGCCGAGCGCCGCGCCAGACGAAGCGCCGAGGATATCGGGCGAGACCAGCGGGTTGCGGAACAGCCCCTGGAAGGCCGTGCCGGCGATCGCGAGCGCCGCCCCGCAGAGCATGGCCGCAATCACGCGCGGGCCGCGGATATTCCAGATCACCGTTTCCAGCTGCGGCGGCAGGCCCGACGGCTGACCGCTCACCCCCGCCCAGAGGATGCGCAGCAGATCACCGGGCCCGACCGGGAAGCGTCCCAGCGCGAAGGCAAGCACGACGCCGAGCGCGAGCAAACCGAAGGCGAACAGGGTTCCGCGCGCGAAGGATGGCGACAAGGGGCTAGCCTCGCCCAGCCAGGACACGGTCGAGTTGCGCGTCGGTCGGCGTCACCTGATAGAATAGCGTGTGGAATTCGCGGGCGAGCGGGCGGATATCCTCGGGGAACTGGGCGGGATAGAGCAGCTTCGCCAGCCACCACAGCCCGATCATCCGGTTGACCGAAGGCGGGAAATCGACCCAGCCGAAAGGCAGCTTAGGGGAGAGATGCACGCGGCGATCGCGCACCGCCCGGACATTCGCCCAGGCAGGATCGCTGGCGACGCCATCGGCGAAGGCCGGATCGATGGTGACGATCACCTCCGGATCCCAGGACAGGATCTGTTCGAGCGAGACATTCGCAAGCCCGCTGCCCGGGGTCTCTGCCGCGACATTGCGCGCGCCGAGGAAGGAGAGCGTCTCGACATTGATCGAGCCGCCGAGCCCCGTCTCGAGCCCGCGTGGGCCGCGCGCGTAATAGACCGAGGGACGCTTCTCCCCGGGAATCGTGGCGATACGCCCCTTGATCGTCGCCATTGCGGTCTCGCACCAGCGCGCCAGCGTCTCGGCGCGTTCGCCGCGCCCGGCCAATTGGCCGAGGATGCGATAGCTCGCCGGAATCTGCTCGAAGCGACCATCCAGCAGCGCATAGGGAATGCCGGTCTGTTCCTGCACCCGCATTGCCAGCTCGACATAGGTTCTGCCCGTCGAACCGGCATCGACGATCAGGTCCGGCTTGAGGCCGAGCACCGCTTCGAGATTGGCGCTGTTGCCGCGCCCGGTGATGCGACCGACTTCCGGCCTGTCGCCAATTCCAGGCAGCAGGAATTCGCGCTCCTCCGCGCGATTGGCGCGCGGCCAGCCGAGCAGCAGATCGGGCGCAAGCGTATAGAGCGTGATCGCAGCAGGTGGCCCCGCCGGAAAGGCGCGTTCGACCCGGACCGGAATGGCGATTTCACGCCCGGCGCCATCGCGCACGGTTGCAGCACGCGCAATGCGCGGCGCGGCGAGCGTCGCGGCAAGGCCGCCCAGAACGGTTCGACGGTCAGGTCCGCGCATGATCATGCTCCGTGCCGGCGCCCGCTTGCGGGCAGCGGTTCGGTTTGATGTCGAGAAGCGGAGTGCCGTCGACGCAGTCGAGCCCGCGCACCCGCAGCGCGCCCTCCTCCACCCCAATGAGCCTGACCCGCGACAGGGCGATCGGATTGGGCCGGACCGGCGAGCGCAGTGCAAAAGTGCCGAGGATCTGGCCGCTGGATTTCGGGCTCTGGGTCAGCAGATCCCTTCGGGCCAGGTTCATCCAGTACAGCAGGTCGAGATATGCGCAGGCTTCGACGCCGGCCAGCGCCGGCCACCAGGTCGCATCGACCTCGACATGGCAGATGGGCCCTGATTCCGGGTCTCCACGACGCGGGCATTGATCGCGTGAGGCGAAGGGCGTGCGCAGGCGGCCGATGAAGACGAGATGCGCATCCTGCCGATCGGGCAAGGCAGCGATGGTCTCGCCCCGCCGCGTCGCCTGCCAATCCATTGCCAACTCCGTCACTTCGACCCGCTATGTGGGAGCGCCGGCGCGGCAAAGCCGTGTTTCGCCAGAATCTCCTGCCCCGCCCGCGACAGGATGAACATGGCAAGCCGGTAGCCGTTTGGCGAGGCCTTGCTCATCACGGTCAACCCGTAATCGGCCCCCACCGCGAGCGCAGCCGGCAGCCGGACCAGCGTCACGCCGGGCTGCTCCCGGGCGAGTGGCTGGGTATTGGTGCAATAGGCCAGGAAGATGTCGGCCTCGCCACTGGCAAGCTTGTAGCCATAGGCATTGACGTCGTCAGGGGCGGCAACGCTGCTCGGACCGCCCGTCAGCTGCAGTGCCTTGGCCTCGAGCGCCGCCCTTGCGCCCGGCTTCAAGGCCTCGGCCCGCGCGAAGACCTCGAAAGCGTAATCGCCCGAAGGATCCGCTTTCGGCGTCGAGGTGCCGAGCCTGATGGATGGATCGAGCATGCGTTCCAGCAACGTCTCGGCGGTGACCATCAGGCCCGGCCGAACGAAGGCGCAGAGCTCGTTGCGCGCGAAGAGCACGACCGGCCCGGCCAGGCCCGCGTCCGCCAGTGCAGCCGGGTGGCCCATGTTGGCGGAAGCGAACACCTCCGCGGCTTCGTCCTTGGCCAACCGCTCGCGCAGCAATCCCGAAGGGCCATAGGCAGGTTTGACCTGAACCCCGGTCGCGGTCTCGAATGCCTGCGCCATCTCGGTCAAGGCTGCTCGCAAGCTCCCGGCGGCGTGCAGCAGGGCCGGCTGCTGCGGCTCACCGGTAGAAACCGTGTCCTGCGCCATCAGACGCTCGGCGACGACGAGAGTGCGCATAGGCTGATGCATCGGCCTGCATCGCTTTGCATGAGAAGGGCTGCGGCCGGTCGCCCCTGCCATGCGGCGATCGCCTTCTGCCCTTCGGGGCTGATGAACCGATTCACGCCAACCTATCCGTCATTGATCGGGTCTCATGCGGGACTTGGCCAAGCCCCGCGCTCTGACAGGGTACTCGTTGACCTGTGGCTTGTCGCCATTAGCGACGCTGCATGCTCCGTCACGGTGCGGGTGCGGCCGGTCCTATCGCCATCGATGGTCGGCACTGCGCCGCCCTCGGTGCTCGCCCGGCCCAGGCTGACACGAACGGTCAGAGTTCGTGCGTCCGGAAATTCCTCCAGGCGCAGACGCGATGAACATATTCGCGGTCGCTTTCAGCCTCGCCAAAGGGCGCGACGAGCCAGTCCCAGCGTTCATCCGGCGGCGGTAGCGGGACACGGCGCGCCAGATCCAGCCGGTCCGTCACTGTGCCATCGCGGTCGTGCTCGAGCATCTCGACATCGCTGATCAGGCAGACACGTCCCGCGAAGCGCGCAAGGTCCTGGAGATGCCAGGCGATGCAACGCGCCGGCAGATCATCCGGAAGGGCGGTTGCGCGGTCCCCGTTCTCCTCGAGCCAGTCCTCGATCGGCCAGGCGAGCTGCGACATCAGGTTAGCCGAGATTACCAGATCGACCTCCTTGTCCGCACTGAGATCGGCCAGCGGGTCGCTACGCCCCTGGCTCTCCCCCGCAAGCCAGTTCATGACGCCAGTCAGATCACGCGTCACCAGCTCGACATTGCGGCGCAGCGCCATGCGCAGCCTGA
Source organism: Allobosea sp. 05T433 (assembly GCF_056396065.1). Taxonomy (NCBI): domain Bacteria; kingdom Pseudomonadati; phylum Pseudomonadota; class Alphaproteobacteria; order Hyphomicrobiales; family Alloboseaceae; genus Allobosea; species Allobosea sp. 05T433. The sequence continues at coordinate 33,246 of NZ_JBFTKS010000024.1, forward strand.
CCTGGGGCAAATGGACCACGTCGATCAACACGACGCGCTGAAAGCGTGCGCAGAGCAGGTCGAGAGGCACATCGCGCACCAATCCCGAGCCGAGCACGATGGCCGTGCGGTGGCGTCCGAGCTCGCGGACGATCTGCGCGACGACCGCCTGACAGCGCTGGTGGTGCGGTGTCCAGCCTTTGCGCTGGCGTCGCCCGCGCGCCCAGAGCGCAGTGCTCTCCCGCAACAGGCCAAGCTGCCGCGTCATCCGTCCGACCGGGGTCGCAAGGGTCAGCAGGAACTCAGCCAGCATCGGGGCCTGCGTCCGAAACATGGGAAGCGAATTTCGGACGCAGCCATACGCAGTCCCTGTGTCCTCAGGTCAGCGCGCCACGCCCCGCAACTGGCCAAAGCGTCTCGACATGCGCATCGGGACCGTGCAGCCCGCGCACGCCGACATACCAGTCGTGCAGGTTCACCGTCGGGTCGCAATGGCCCGGAATGAGCAGGATGCGGTCGCCGCGATGCGGCAGCGCGATCGGATCACCGGTGAGCACGCCATGCTCGTCAGAGGGTTTGGTGTAGATGACGCCGTCGCGCTGGAACGGCATCGGCATGCCGGAATCGACCGCCGCCGCCTTGTGCCCGGCATCGACGATGGCACGGTCCGGCACGGGCTTGCTCATCACCCCGGCGAGGACGAAGAGCGCGTGTTCGAAGGCCCTGAAGGGGGTGCCGTCCGCCTGCCGATTGCGCGCGTAATCTGCATCCATGAAGATGTAGGAGCCGGCCTGAATCTCGTTCCAGATGCCGGACTGGCTTTCGAGCTCATAGGTACCGGTGCCGGCGCCGCTGACATATTCGCAGGTGAGGCCTGCCTGCCCGAGGCGCTCCACCGCGTTGCGGGCGAGCAGCCCGGCGCGCTCGATCGCCTCGCGCCGCTCGTCGATCGAGCGCATGTGCTGGGCAGCACCGTGATAGGCTTGGATGCCCGTGAAGCGCAGCGAGTTGCTGCGCGCGACCGCCTCGGCGATGCGGACGGCTTCGCCGACTGCGACGCCACAGCGGCGCCCGCCAATATCGAGCTCGACCATAACGTCGAGCATCACGTCGTGCCGCGCAGCCGCCTCCGCCGCCTCGCGCACGCCCTCGGGATGATCGACGCAAAGGCCGATCCGTGCGTTGCGCGCCAGCTTGGCGAGCCGATCGAGCTTGGCTGGACCGACGATCTCGTTGGTGACCAGAACATCGCCGACTCCGCCCGCGACGAGAATCTCGGCTTCGGAGACCTTCTGGCAGCACTGGCCGACGGCGCCATGCGCGATCTGAAGCAGGGCGATATCCGGGCTCTTATGGGTCTTGGCATGAGGACGAAGACGTACGCCATGGGCCTGCGTATAGGCGGCCATGGCGACGAGATTCCGCTCGAAGGCGTCGAGATCGAGAACGAGCGCTGGCGTGTCGATCTCGGCGAAGCTCTGGCCGATCTGGGCCGGCGGGGGCGCGGGCATGAGTATACGCTATCTCCGGAATCAGTTGCAGCACTGTGGCTATGGGACGCCAGCTTCGTGTCTGGAACAAGACCGGAGCGCGAGGAACGCCCCCGCCGCCAAGCCAGTGGCATATCGCGGTCGACCATGTTAGGCCCCGCGCCATGAAGATCGGCCGCGTTACCGACGACACCTTTGCGCTCTTCGCCCGCGTCTGGCGCGAGCGAGTCAACGCCTACCTGCCCCAGATGGCGATGATCCTGGCACTAGTGGTGGTGATCGCCGCGACAACCAGCTTCTACCCGCTTCTGATCAAGGCAGCCTTCGACGCCTTCGCCGACCCCCTATCGGCGGAAGCGACGGGCTTCGTGCGCCGGATGGAGCGTCTCGTTTCGAAGTCGATCGGGATCGAGATCGGCGTGGTCAACGCCGTTGCGGTCGTCGTCGTCATCGTCACTGCGATCAAGGGCTTCTCGCTGCTTACGCAAACGGTGATGACCAACAGCGTGGTCAGCCGAATCGAAGCGGATATGCAGTCCGCGCTCTACGCGCATCTGATCGACGCCGACCTTGCTCAGCTCCAGCGCGAGAACCCCGCGTCGCTGACCCAGCGCTTCACCACCGACTTCACCTATGTGAAGGAGGCACTGACCCGGATCATCAACATCGCCGTGCGCGATGTGATGACCTCCATCGCACTGGTCGGGGCCCTGCTCTGGATCGATTGGCAGATGACCCTTGTCGTTCTGCTGATCGCGCCGATCGTCGCGCGCCCGATCGGCCGGATCGGCAAGAAGTTGCGCCGCATGGCGATGTCGCAGCAGGAGCAGACAGGCATCATGGCAAGCCTCGTCACCGAGAGCCTGCAGGGTGCCCGCGTCGCCAAGACGGACTCGCTCGAGCCCTATCTCAAGGCGCGCGCCGCGCATGCCTTCGAGACGATCCGCTCGCTCAAGATGAAGGCTGCCAATGCCCGCGGCCGGCTCGATCCTCTGCTCGAGGTCGCCGGCGGCATGGCGGTCGCCGGCGTCCTTGCCGCCATCGGGGTCAGGATCACGGCGGGCACCAGCACGATCGGCGATTTCACCGGTTATGTCTCGGCGCTGCTGCTCGCGGCGCAGCCGATGCGTTCGCTCGGCAACCTCAACGCCATCCTGCAGGAGGCCGGGGCCTCGCTGAAACGCTACTATGCCCTGATCGACGAGAAGCCGTTGGTCACCGAGCGCCCTGGAGCGCAGCCCCTCAAGGTCGGTGCCGGCGAGATCGCCTTCCGGCACGTTCGCTTTCGCTATCGCGATGATGCCCGCGCCCTGGAAGGCATCGATCTCGTCGCACAGGGTGGCAGGATGACAGCTCTGGTCGGTCGCTCCGGCTCCGGCAAGTCGACGCTGCTCACCCTGGCGCCGCGCCTTTACGACCCGAACGAGGGCCGCATCGAGATCGACGGACAGGATCTGCGCGACGTCACTCTCGCCAGCCTGCGCGGCCAGATCGGTGTCGTCAGCCAGGATGTCATGCTCTTCGACGATACCGTGCGGGCCAACATCGCCTTTGGCCGGCCGGGAGCGACCGAGGCCGAGATCATGGCCGCCGCCAGGGACGCAGCGGCGCATGATTTCATCATGGCCATGCCCGATGGCTACGATACGCAGGTCGGCGAGCGCGGTTCGAAGCTGTCCGGCGGTGAACGCCAGCGTGTCGCCATCGCGCGGGCCATCCTGAAGGATGCGCCAATCCTGCTGCTCGACGAGGCGACGAGCGCACTCGACACCGAGTCAGAGCGGCTCGTCCAGCAGGCGCTCGCCCGGCTGATGAAGAACCGCACGACACTGGTGATCGCCCATCGCCTCTCGACCGTGCGCGAGGCCGATCTCATCGTCGTGCTGGAAGAGGGCCGGATCGTCGAGACCGGTAGCCATGATGCTCTGATCGAGCATGACGGCACCTATGCCCGGCTGCACCGGCTGCAATTCACCGAGAACTGAAACGCGCCGATCTCAGGGCTCGCGGGCAAGCGCGTCCACTGCGGACTGAAAGCCCTTGAACGAGAAGGGCAGCACGACGGCGCGGTTAGCACCATCCTGATAGCGAAGCTGGCCAGCCTCGCCAAAGCCGCGCCAACGCTTCAGCAGGTCGTCGCTCACGTTCACCTCGGCGAAGCAGCCGCCGGGAAGGCAGCGCTGGAAGTCGGCAAGCGTCCCCTCGTCCTTCTCTCCGAGCGCAAGGCGGATACCGGCCTTGGCGCCGAGGCTCACATTCGGCGGCACCTGCACCACGAGCTTGTAGGGTTCATTGCGCACCGGCCGCCCGAGCGCGATCAACGCCACCGGGCCGCGCTGCCCCTGCACCTCGAGCGTCTGCACGATCTCGCAGATCCGGGTCCCGACGCCCTGCTGGCAGCGATGGGTCCAGTCGCCATAGGTCGCCGTCGTATTGTCCGGCTGCGAAACGCCGCCAGGAGCGGCCGGAGCCTGTGCACTCGCGGAAGGACGCTGCGCCTGGGCAAGGGCTGCGCCACTGAAGATCACGACGGAAACGAACGCGAGAGGCCTAAGCTTCGAAATCACCTGACAAGTCCCCCTTTGACGGTAGCCATGACTTAGATGGTGGCGCGCGTTTCCACGCAAGCCGTTTGGAGCTCGCTGGGAACGGTCGTCAACATCCCGTGGCGAATGACCGGTTATGGGCGCCAGCCGGTTTCCAGCGCCGGAGCATCGGCCTGGGCCTCTTCCTTCCGAGCCTCTTCGACCACCGCGAAGAGGGCGCGCAAGGCATCGTCGACGCCCTGGCCAGACGCTGATGACAGCACGATCGGCGCGCGCTTGGCGGCCCGCTTCAGCCGCGCGACCTGCTCCTTGAGCAGCTCCGGGCTCAGGGCGTCCACTTTAGACAGCGCCACGATCTCGGGCTTCTCGGCCAGGCCCTCGCCATAGGCCTCGAGTTCCTCCCGAACGGTCTTGTAAGCCTTGCCGGCGTGCTCGCTGGTGCCTTCGACCAGATGCAGCAACACGCGGCAGCGCTCGATATGGCCGAGAAAGCGATCGCCGAGCCCATGTCCCTCATGCGCTCCCTCGATCAGGCCAGGAATATCGGCCAACACCATCTCGCGCCCATCGACCCGCACGACACCAAGGCCGGGATGCAGGGTGGTGAAGGGGTAATCGGCGATCTTCGGCTTTGCAGCGGTAACCGTGGCAAGAAAAGTCGACTTGCCGGCATTGGGGAGGCCGACAAGCCCGGCATCGGCGATCAGTTTCAGGCGAAGCCAGACCCAGCGCTCCTCTCCCGGCAGGCCCGGATTGGCATGGCGCGGCGCCTGGTTGGTCGAGGTCTTGAAATAGGCGTTGCCGAAGCCGCCATTGCCGCCCTTGCACAGAACGAAACGCTGGCCGGATTCGGTCAGGTCGGCAATCAAGGTCTCACCGTCTTCGTCGAAGACCTGCGTACCCGGCGGCACCTTGAGCACGATCGGCGGGCCATTGGCGCCGTGCCGGTCCTTGCCCATGCCGTGTTCGCCGATCCTGGCTTTGAAATGCTGCTGGAAGCGGAAGTCGATCAGCGTGTTGAGCCCCTGCACGCATTCGATCACGACATCGCCACCGCGTCCGCCGTCGCCGCCATTGGGGCCGCCGAATTCGATGAATTTTTCACGCCGGAAGGAGACGCAGCCCGCGCCGCCGTCACCGGCCTTCACATAGATCTTGGCTTGGTCGAGGAATTTCATTGCTTCTCAGTAGTGGGCCGCGGGCCGAAGGGCAATGCGGGCGGCTCACGCGGCAAGCCGTGGCGCGGCCATTTCTTCGCGAAGCGCCTGTGCAAAGCGCCGGGCCGCGAGACTAGGGCTAGGCGCGACGATGAGACCGACCGAAAGCTCGAACAGCGGTGGCAGGCCCTCGGCGGCGCCAAGCCGGCGCAGGCTCGGCGGCACCGCACTCTCGGTGATCGCCGTGACGCAGAATCCGGCCTCGACCGCGGAGATCACTCCCGCCGTATGCGAGGAGGAAAAGACCAGCCGATGCGCCCGCCCTGCCCCGGTGAGCGCCGCCAGGACACGAGGGCGCGCCCGGCAGCCTTCGGAAAATAAAGCGAGCGGCAGAACCTCCTGCAATTCCGGGCGATGACCGCGCGCCGCAACCCAGACCAGCGGCTCGCGGCGCAGCGTTTCTCCCTTTGGCCGGACCGGATCCTGCGTGATCACGGCAATATCGAACTCGCCGGCCGCAAGCGCAGGCTCGATCCGTTTCGAGAGATCGCAACGCAGTTCCAGCTCGACACGCGGATGCTCGGCCGCAAATCGTGCGATCAGCGGACGCAAGTAGGCGTCGACATAATCGTCGGGCACGCCGACGCGCAGTCGCCCCGTGGCTGCCTCGCCGCCCAGATCAGCCAGCGCTTCGCGCTCGACCGCGAGCAGGCGGCGGGCATGACCGATCAGCCTTTCGCCGGCGTCGGTCGGTGTCACCCCACGCCGCGAGCGCTCGAGCAGCTTCTGGCCCAATTGCGCTTCGAGATCCTGGATGCGGACCGAAACCGCCGATTGCGTGCGGCCGAGCCTGACGCTCGCTGCCGTGAAACCGCCGGTCTCGGCGACCGTCACCAGCATATCGAGCGCCGCCAGATCGAAATGAGTCGCCATCGCCTCGCTCCATCGGAATTTCGAATGGAACGATGAGAATAATCCGTTTTTCCGATTGAAGGAAGCACCCTATATCGCCGGCACTGCCCGTCGCGGATGACCCTGATGACCACCCCGAGCCTCGCCCTGTCACGTCCGGCTGCACCCGGCCTTGCCATGTTCGTCGCCCTGATGACTGGCGCGACCTGCATCGGCTTTTCCGGCATCTTCGTGCGCTATGCCGATGTCGGACCGGCCGCCGCCGGCTTCTGGCGCATGCTCTTTGCCCTGCCCGTGCTCGCAGCCTGGACCGCGTTCGAACAGCGCAAGCCCAGATCGGGGGCCGCGCGCTCGGGGAGCTGGTGGCCGATCGCGCTGGCCGGGTTCGCCTTCGCCGTCGACGTGACGCTCTACAATGCCTCGCTCGGCTTCACGACGATCGCCAACGCCTCGCTGCTCGGCAATCTCTCGCCGGTCGTCGTCGTCCTGGCGGCCTGGCTCCTGCTCGGTGAGAAGCCGACCGGGCGCATCCTCGGCGCGCTGTTGCTGGCGATCGGCGGTGCGTTGATGCTGGTGCTGCCGAAATTCGCGTCTTCTACGGCCGCGGCCAGTCCGGGCAGCATTTTCGGCGACAGCCTGGCGGTCGGAGCAGCCTTCTCCTACGCCATCTACATCATCGCCATTCGCCGGGCCCGGGATTTTGCCGATGCCGGGCGCATCGGCCTGATCTCCAGCGCGCTCTGCGCCGTCTTCTGCATCGCGGTCGCGATCCTGCTTGGCGAAACCATCCTGCCGCAGAGTCTACAGGGCTGGCTTGCGGTCATCGCGCTCGGACTCGTCTCGCATGCGCTGGGCCAGGGTTTGATCACGCTGGCGCTCGGCCAATACGGCGCCAGCGCCGCCTCGCTGGTGATGGTCTGGCCGGCACTGGTCAGCGTTCTCGCTGCCTGGGCGATCTTTGCCGAGCAGCCCTCGCCCGCGCAGGCCTTTGGCGGCGTGGCGATTCTGGCAGCCGTTCTGCTGGTGCGGAAGGGCTGAGATTTGCTGCCGGACCTGGCCCCGCCCCTCTGAAGCGGCCTGAGATTGCTCCCCCAGCCGCGGAGCACAGCAGGGTTCTGCGGCCCGACCTCGAAACTATAGACGCAAAGCCGCTTCCGCTCGGCTCCGTCCTGCCCGTCGTGTCCTGCCCGTCGACCCTACTCCGCCGCAAGCCGCGGCGGCGGCAGCTTTCCACTCATCGCCTTGGCGCTGGCTTCGCCGGGCGATTCCTCATCCCCCATGGGCTCCCAGGCCGATTCATCCTCCGGCTTGCTGAAGAAGCGGCCGAAGAGCCAGCTGAAACCACGGCCGATATCGTCCATCACCGTGTAGAAGGACGGCACGAAGACGAGGCTGAGCACGGTCGAGACGATCAGACCGCCGATCACCGCGATCGCCATCGGCGCGCGGAACTCGCCGCCATCGCCGACGCCATAGGCGGAGGGCAACATGCCCGCCGCCATCGCGATCGTCGTCATCACGATCGGCCGGGCCCGCTTGCGCCCGGCTTCGAGCAGTGAGGTGATCCGGTCCTTGCCGCGGGCGACCTCCTCCACCGCGAAATCGACCAGCATGATCGCGTTCTTGGTGACGATGCCCATCAGCATCAGCAGGCCGATATAGACCGGCATCGAGACCGGGTTATTGGTCGCGAGCAGCGCAATCACCACGCCGCCGAAGGAGAGCGGCAGCGAGAGCAGGATGGTCACCGGCTGGGCGACCGAGCCGAACAGCAGGATCAGCAGCGCGAAGACCAACATCAGGCCAGTCGTCATCGCCGTGATGAAGCCCTGCACGACCTCGCCCTGGATCTCGGCGTCACCGGTGGCGGCAATCCTGACGCCCGCCGGCAGTCCGACCTCTTTGACGATCTCGTTGAAGGTATCCTGCGCGGTGCCGAGTTCGAAACCACGTTTCAGGTCGGCGCCGATCGCAGCCCGTCGGACGCGGTCATAGCGGTCGATCGAGCTCGGCCCCTCGCCGAAGCCGATATCGGCCACCGCCGTCAGCGGAATCGAGACGCCGCTCGTATTGGTGACACGCAGGGCGGCAATATTCCGGATGTCGGCACGCGCTGCCTCATCGAGCTGGACACGGATCGGCACCAGCCGGTCGCCGGCATTGAACTTGGCAAGATTGGCACCCGCATCGCCGATCGTCGCGATGCGCACCGCTTCCGAGATTGCCTCCGGCGTGACGCCGAGCGTTGCTGCCTGCTCGAGTTTCGGGGTGACGCGCAGCTCCGGCCGGCTGAGTGAGCCAGCGGTCGCGACATTGAGGTAGCCGTCGACCTGGCGCATGCGCGCCTCGATCCGGGCAACCGCCTCGTCGAGCGCATCGCCGTCCTTGGAGAGAATCGAGAACGCCATCTCGCGCTCGCCGCGCTCGTTGACATACCAGGCCCGGGCATCGGGGACGGTGGCGAGCTTCTCGGCGATGACGACCTTCAGGTCCTTTTGCTTGACCGCACGATCGCTCTTTGGCGTCAGCATGATCGTGACCGAGGCGCGCCGGACCTCGCGCTGTCCGGTCGGCGAGGCGCCACCGAGCACGAAGACATGCCTGACCTCGGGAATCGTCTTCAGCGCGTCGACGATCTGGTCGGTCGTGACGCGGGTTTCTTCCAGCGTTGCGCCCGGCGGCAACTCGACGCTGGCGACGACACGCGCAGTGTCCTCCTCCGGGAAGAAGCCCGTCGGCAGCAAGGCCGTCGCCTGGATCGAGGCGAACAGGAAGATGAAGCCGACCACCAGGGTCACATAGGCCATGTTGAATGGCAGCTTGCGCCAGCGCCCCGTCCCATCGAAACGCGGCAGCAACGGCAGGCGGATCCGCGCGAGAGTGAGCCGCAGCAAGCCGACATAGCCGCGCATGAACGGACCAGGCCTGTCATCCTCGTGCTTCACGGGTCGCATCAGATAGGCCGCCATCATCGGCGTGATCAGTCGCGCCACCAGCAGCGAGAACAGCACCGCGATGGCAACCGTCAGGCCGAACTGGCGGAAATACTGCCCGGCGATACCGCCCATGAAGGAGACCGGCGCGAAGATCGCGACGATGGTCAGGGTGATCGCGATGACCGCGAGCCCGATTTCATCGGCCGCCTCCATCGCCGCGCGATAGGGCGATTTGCCCATCTTCATATGGCGCACGATGTTCTCGATCTCGACGATCGCGTCGTCGACCAGGATGCCGGTGACGAGCGTGATTCCGAGCAGACTGACCAGATTGAGCGAGAAGCCCAGCATCTGCATCGCCCAGAAGGTGGGGATGGCCGAAAGCGGTAGTGCGATGGCGGTGATCAGCGTCGCGCGCCAGTTGCGCAGGAAGAGGAAGACGACGAGCACGGCCAGCGCCGCCCCCTCGAACAGCGTCTCCATCGCCGCCTGGTAGTTGCCATGGGTATAGGCGACGGCATCGTCGATCAGCTTCAGCTCGATCGACGGGTAGCGCTTGTTCAGCTCGTCGATGCGCGCTGCAACCACCTGCTTGACCGAGAGCTCGCTCGAACCCTTGGAGCGGAACACCGCGAAGGTGACGACGGGCTGCTTGTCCAGGCGACTGAAGGAACGCGGCTCGGAATTGGAATCCTCGACGCGGCCAAGCTCCTTCAGCCTCACCTCGCGGCCACCGGTGAGCGAGATCTTGGTCTCGGCAAGCTCTGCTACCGTACGTGCCCCGGCGAGCGTGCGAATCGCCTGTTCCTGGCCGCCAACCTCGCCGCGCCCACCGGCGAGGTCGACATTGGTCGCCCGAATCTGCCGGTTGACTTCGCCAGCCGTTGTCCCGAGCGCCAGCAACCGGTCGGGATCGAGCGAAATCCTGATCTCGCGATCGACGCCACCGTAGCGATCGACACGGCCAACGCCCTTCAGCCCCTGCAATTCGCGCGCAACGACATCGTCGACATGCCAGGAGAGTTGCTCCAGCGTCATGCCGGGCGACGATGCGCCATAGCTCAGGACCGACTGGCCCTCGACATCGATGCGCTGGATCACCGGCTCGTCGATGGTGCGTGGCAAATCCGCCCTGACCTTGGCGATGGCGTCCTTGACGTCGTTGACCGCCCGGTCGGTGTTCACCTCCAGCCGGAACTCGATCAGGGTGAGCGACTGGCCGTCGGTCAGCGTCGACATCACATGCTTGACGCCCGTGATGTTGGCGACCGCATCCTCGATGCGCTTGCTGACCTGGCTTTCAAGCTCCGCCGGCGCTGCGCCGGCCTGGGTCACTGAGACCGAGACGAAAGGCACGTCGATATTCGGCATCCGCGTGACCGGCAGTGTCGAAAACGACATCACCCCAAGCACGCAGAGCACCACGAAGAGCAGGATGGCCGGGACCGGTTTGCGGATCGACCAGGCAGAGAAATTGATGTTCATTCCGCCGGCCCCGTCAATTCGTCGCGATCGGGGTAACCGCGTCGCCGTCGCGCACGAAAGTGCCCGCGCGCGCGACCACGGTCTCGCCTTCGGCGAGACCGGAGGTGATCTCGATCCGGCCGTTTCCGGTCAGTCCCAGCGTCACCTTCTTGGTGCTGACCTTGCCGTCCTTGACGCTCTGCACCAGCGCTCCATTGCGCGAATAGGTGATGGCGGAGAGCGGTAGGGTGATGCTCGTCTTGCGCCCGGTTTCGATCACCCCGCGAGCAAAGGAGCCAAGCGCGACCGGCGGATTATCCTTAAGGGCGATTCGCACGCGCCCGAGCCGAGACGCCTTGTCGACCTGCGGTGCAATCAACCTGATCTCACCGACGAGCGGCTTCTGGGCTCCCGCCGGCGTGACTGCGACCCTCTGGCCGAGCTTAAGCGAGCTAAGTTCGACCTCCGCGACATCCGCCTCGAGTTCGATCGCACCATCGGCGATGATGCGGAAGAGGGGTTCGGTAGCGGCCAGGGGCGCCATGGCGCCAAGCTTGGCGCGGCGCTGGCTGACGATTCCGGCTGCGGGAGCCTTGATCTCGGTACGCGCGAGCTTCACGGCGATATCGCGCTCCTGCGCCTTGGCCAGCGCAAGATCTGCTGTCGCGATGGCAAGCGCATGCTGCGCCGAGTTGACGCGGGCGACCGTCGTCCTCGCCGCCGCGGACCGGAGATCGAAGGTCTCGATGCTGGCATTGCCCGAATCGCGCAGGGCCTTGGTCCGCTCGAAAGCATTCTCGGCCTGAACACGATTGGCTTCCGCTTCGCTGACCTGGGCCCTGGCCTGGGCGATCGCTGCTTCGGCACGCGCGATCTGTGCCTCGTTTTGGGTGTGAAGGACGTCAAGCGTCGTCCGAGAGAGGCGTGCCAGCACCTGGCCCGCCGTCACGCGGTCCCCCTCTTCCGCAAGGATCTCGACGAGCGCGAAGCCATCGATCTCTGGCGAAACCAGAACCTCGTCGCGCGCGATCATCGAGCCGGAGACCACGACGCTCTGCACGATTTCCGCGGTCGTGGCCGGGGTAACCGTCACGGCCGGGCCATGGGCGGGAGCCGTTGCCTGCGCGGCCGCGCTGGCTGGCGTCTGGGCCGAGGCCGAGACAGACGGCAGCAGCGCCAGGGTCAGCAGGGACAGGGCAGCCAGGCGCGTCAGCGCGAGGGGAAGCGGCAACATGGTGATAACCTTCGAATCAGTCATGGCTGATTTGTGTGTGGGGATTGCAGGCGCATTGCCTGAGCCAATCCGCGCATCGCGGTGAACATCGTCTCGGCAGCAGCTTCGGTGTCGAAATTCGGATCCAAGGCGCGCCGGCAGAAGAAGCCGTCGGCAAGCATCGACATCGCCTGCAGGAAGCGGACCTCGTCGAGATCGGCCGGCAGCTCGCCGCCGTCCTTGGCCGCGGAGACCGCGACCGTCAGGCCTGTCATGACCATGCCGTCGATATCGGCGCACATCGCCGCCATTTCCGGATTGCGTGCGGCTTCCGCCCAGATCTGCAACGCGATGATGGCCTTTTCGCGCGGCTCATCGACGAGATGCCGCCGCGCAAGTGCCTCGAGCTGGTCAAGGAGGTTGCCGGCGCGCGGATCAAGCGCCGCGAAATCTGCGACGATCGAAGCCCGGTCCCGCTCGGCCATCCCAGCGATGATCACGTCCTTGGAGGCGAAGTAGCGGTAAAGATTGCCCGGGCTCATGCCGGCCTCGGCCGCAACGTCATTCATCGTTGCGGCATGGAAACCGGCGCGCGCGAAGACGCGCTCCGCCGCATCGAGGATGCGCGAATGGCGCTCCGTCAGGGCGCGCTCGGAAGAGGCGAAGGCAAAGGGTGGTGGCAAACGAGGAATCCGAAATGAGAATGAACGTTCATTCTCATGACCTATCGTGAACTTGAAGTCAAGAAGCGTGCGCTCCCGGCGGAATCAGGGCGCCGCCATGCAAAAAACACCTGCGCGCCATGCAACCCTGGCGCATGAATTGCTTGCTCGGTCCCGCATGGAACCGCATTGTCAGTTCATGGATGGATGGTGCGCCACTGGGCGCGACCTTGGCGCGGGAGCGATCCGAAGCCCGTGATGAACGATCAGCCCTTTCGTCTCAGCGCTGCCCGCAAGCTCCGCTCCCCCCTTCGCCCCATCAGGAACAGGCCGGCACCGAAGCCTGTCCTGATCGTCCTGCACCAGGAACATTCGACCTCCGGCCGGGTCGGCCGCCTTCTGGCGGCGCGGGGGCACGCGCTCGATATCCGCAAGCCGCGCTTCGGCGATCCGCTCCCGGTGACCATGCGCGATCATGCCGGCGCCGTGATCTTCGGCGGCCCGATGAGCGCCAACGACCCCGATGATTTCGTCAAGGCCGAGATCGACTGGATCGGCACCTGCCTGAAGGAAGAGGCCCCCTTTCTCGGCATCTGCCTGGGCGCCCAGATGCTCACGCGACATCTGGGCGGCACCGTCTACACGCACCCGCAGGGCCGGGCCGAGATCGGCTATTACGATCTTGCGCTGACGGAAGCCGGGCATTCGCATGCGAGCGAGGCCGGCTTCGCCTGGCCCTCGACCGTGTACCAATGGCATCGCGAGGGCTTCGATTGCCCTAGCGGCGCCGAATGCCTCGCAACCGGGGGCGATTTCCCGGTCCAGGCCATTCGCTCGGGCCCCAAGGCCTATGGCATCCAGTTTCATCCCGAGGTGACCCCGGCGATGATGTGCCGCTGGTCGGTGCGCGCGCATGAGCGCACCCTGATGCCCGGGGCCCAGCTGCGCCATCAGCATCTCGAAGGCTGGTATCGCTATGATCCCGCCGTCAGGGCCTGGCTCGACGGCTTCCTCGACCACTGGCTGCACGTGCCGGTGGATGGAGAGACCTCCCTCGCATGACCCGTACCTCGCTTGTCCTCGGCGCCGGCATTGTCGGCGTCTCCTGTGCGCTCGCGCTGCAGAAACGCGGCTTCATGGTCACCCTGATCGACCGGCGCGAGCCCGGCAGCGAAACCTCCTACGGCAATGCCGGCGTGGTCAGCCCGACCTCCGTCGTCCCGCTCAACAATCCCTCGCTCTGGAAGAGCCTGCCGAACTATCTCGGCAACCAGCACGCTGCCGTGCGCTATCGCTGGGGCCACCTGCTGCGGAATCCCGGCTGGGTCCTGCGCTTCCTCGCCGAGACGCGCCCATCCCGTCTCGCGCCGCGCGTTGCCGCACTCCAGGGTCTGACGGCTCAGGCCCTGACCTTGCACAAGGCGTGGATGGCAGAGGCTGGAATCAGCCATCGCCTGCGTGAAACCGGTACGCTGAAGCTCTGGCGCAGCGAGGCCGGTCAACAGGCTGCCCGCACCGAGCAGCAGTGGCTCGAGGATCATGGCTTTCGTGCCGACTATCTCGATCGGCAGGCCCTTTCGGCGGTCGAGCCCGATCTCAACCCGATCTTTTCGGCCGGCCTGTGGTTGCGGGACAACGGCTCGGTCGACTGGCCGCAGGCCGTGGTCGCAGCCTATGCGGCGCTCTTCGCCGCGCGCGGCGGCAAGATCGTCCGCGCCGCCGCCTCAGGGCTCTCCAGGACACCCCAGGGCTGGCGCGCTACGACCGATTCCGGCAGCTTCGATGCCGGAATCGCCGTGGTCGCGCTCGGCCCATGGAGCACCGACCTGCTGCACCCGCTCGGGCTGAGCGTCCCGCTCAATGTCGAGCGCGGTTATCACCGCCATTACAAGGCAGGCGACGGGCGCAGCCTTTCGCGCCCGTTCTACGACGTCGAATCCGCCTACTTCCTCGCGCCGATGGAAAAGGGCTACCGTCTGACCAGCGGTGTCGAGCTCGCAAACCGGGATGCGCCTTCGAATTTCGCGCAGATCGACGCCGTCCTGCCACGGGCGAAGGAAGCATTTGACCTGACCGAGGCGACCGAAGCCACGACCTGGCGCGGAGCCAGGCCGACCCTGCCCGATTCATTGCCGATGATCGGGGAAGCGCCGCGGAATCCCGGTCTCTGGCTCGCCTTCGGCAGCCAGCATATCGGCTTTGCGACGGGGCCCGTCACCGGCGAAATCCTGGCTGCGCAGATCTGCGGCGAGAAGCCGATCGCCGATCCGGCCCCATTCGCGCCGACGCGATATCTCTGATCCCGAGGATCCGGTCGCGCGCCCAGGCGAGCCCGATATCGCCAATCAGTCTCCGGCGCATCGGGCGAGAGCCGAAGCCTCTCCCCGAAATGCGCCCAGGACGCCTAAGCCGGCGCAGGCCGTCGCGTCAGACGACCACCCCGTCGAATGAGTGGCGCCTCAGACCTGCCGCGCCACCATCATCTTCTTGATCTCTGCGATCGCCTTGGCCGGGTTCAGGCCCTTCGGGCAGGCATTGGCGCAGTTCATGATCGTGTGGCAGCGATAGAGCCGGAAGGGGTCTTCCAGGTCGTCGAGGCGCTCGCCGGTGGCCTCATCGCGGGAGTCGATCAGCCAGCGATAGGCCTGAAGCAGCACGGCAGGACCGAGATAGCGGTCGCCATTCCACCAGTAGCTCGGGCAGGACGTCGAGCAGCAGGCGCAGAGGATACACTCATAAAGGCCGTCGAGCTTCTCGCGGTCCTCCTTGCCCTGCGCCCACTCCTTCTCCGGCGCCGGCGTCGTGGTCTTGAGCCAGGGCTCGACCGAAGCGTGCTGCGCATAGAAGCGTGTGAGGTCCGGCACCAGATCCTTGATCACCGGCATATGCGGCAGCGGATAGATCGCGACCTTGCCCTTCGAGCCGCACTCATCGATGCCAGTGGTGCAGGCCAGCCCGTTCTTGCCGTCCATATTCATGGCGCAGGAGCCGCAGATGCCCTCGCGGCAGGAGCGCCGGAAGGTCAGCGTCGGGTCGATCTTGTTCTTGATCCAGATCAGCGCGTCGAGGACCATCGGTCCGCAATCCTCGCGGTCGACATAATAGGTGTCGGTGCGCGGATTCTCGCCGGTATCCGGGTTCCAGCGATAAACCTTGAACTCGGTCAGCTTCTTGGCGCCGGCCGGCTTCGGCCAGGCCTTGCCTTCGGTCAGTCGTGAGTTCGCGGGGAGATTGAATTCGGCCATCGGTCAGATCGTCCTCAATACACCCGCGCCTTGGGCTTGATGTACTCGATATCGTTCGAGAGCGTGTAGGTATGAACCGGGCGGTCGTCGAGCGTGACGGTCCGCTTCTCGTCGTCGATCCAGGACAGGGTGTGCTTCATCCAGTCCTTGTCGTCGCGTTCCGGATAGTCCTCGCGGGCATGGGCGCCGCGGCTTTCCGGTCGGTTCAGCGCCGAATCCATGGTGACGACGGCCTGCGTGATCAGGTTGTCGAACTCGAGCGTCTCGACCAGATCCGAATTCCAGATCAGCGAACGGTCGGTGGTCGCGATGTCGGAGGCACCGGCCCAGACCTCGTGGATCAGCTTGTGGCCTTCCTGCAGCGTTTCGCCGGTGCGGTAGACGGCGCAGTTGTCCTGCATCGTCTTCTGCATGCGGTTGCGCAGCTCCGCCGTCGGGGTGCCGCCCGAGGCATTGCGGAACTTGTCGAGGCGGGTCAGCGCGAGATCGGCCGAGGACTTCGGCAGCTCGGGCTGCTTTTCGCCCGGCGTCACGATTTCGGCGCAGCGCAAGCCGGCGGCACGTCCGAAGACGACCAGATCGATCAGCGAGTTCGAGCCGAGGCGGTTGGCGCCATGCACCGAGACGCAGGCCGCTTCGCCGATCGCCATCAGGCCAGGCACCACGGTATCGGGATTGCCGTCGACCTTGGTCAGCACCTCGCCATGATAGTTCGTCGGGATGCCGCCCATGTTGTAGTGCACCGTCGGCAGGACCGGGATCGGCTCGCGGGTGACGTCGACACCGGCGAAGATCTTGGCGCTCTCCGAGATGCCCGGCAGGCGCTCGTGCAGGATCTTCGGGTCGAGATGGTCGAGATGCAGGTAGATGTGGTCGCCGTTCTTGCCGACGCCGCGTCCGCCACGAATCTCCATGGTCATTGAACGCGAGACGACGTCGCGAGAAGCCAGATCCTTGGCGGAGGGAGCGTAACGCTCCATGAAGCGCTCGCCCTCGGAATTGGTGAGATAACCGCCCTCGCCGCGAGCCCCCTCGGTGATCAGGCAGCCGGCGCCATAGATGCCGGTCGGGTGGAACTGCACGAACTCCATGTCCTGCAGCGGCAGGCCGGCACGCAGCACCATGCCGCCACCGTCGCCGGTGCAGGTATGGGCCGAAGTCGCCGAGAAATAGGCGCGGCCATAGCCGCCGGTCGCCATGATCGCCATCTTCGAGCGGAAGCGATGCAGCGTGCCGTCATCGAGCTTGAGCGCGATCACGCCGCGGCAGACGCCATCCTCGTCCATGATCAGGTCGATGGCGAAATATTCGATGAAGAACTCGGTGTTGTAGCGCAGCGCCTGGCCATAGAGCGTGTGCAGCATGGCGTGGCCGGTGCGGTCGGCGGCAGCGCAGGTGCGCTGGGCCGGAGGACCGTTGCCGAAATCGGTGGTCATGCCGCCGAAGGGACGCTGATAGATCTTGCCGTCCTCGGTGCGCGAGAACGGCACGCCCCAATGCTCGAGCTCATAGACGGCCGCCGGCGCATTGCGCACGAGATACTCGATCGCATCCTGGTCGCCGAGCCAGTCCGACCCCTTGACGGTGTCGTACATGTGCCACTGCCAGGTGTCCTTGCCCATGTTGCCAAGCGAAGCGGCAACGCCGCCCTGCGCCGCGACGGTGTGCGAGCGGGTCGGGAACACCTTGGAGATACAGGCAGTCCTCAGGCCCGCCTGCGAGCAGCCGACCGTCGCGCGCAGTCCCGCGCCGCCGGCGCCGACAACCACGACGTCGAAGGTGTGATCGGTGATCGGATAGGCCTGGCCTGTATAGGCCGGGACCGATTGGGCTCTGGTGATCGCCATCGGGTTCAGCCTCCGAAAGAGAGTTTCAGGATCGCGAAGACGCAAGCTGCGCCGATCGCGATCGCAAAGAAGGTGTTGGCCATCACGGCGAGGATCTTCAACCCTTCGTGGTGGACATAGTCCTCGATCACGACCTGCATGCCGAGACGCATATGGACCGCGCCCGACAGGGTGAAGAGCAGCATCAGGATCGCGACCAGCGGGTGCGAGAGCGTCGCGACAGCAGCCGCATAGGGCTTGCCGAAGAGCGAGATCACAACGCCGAGGAAGATGATCGTCAGAAAGACGTTCGCCACGGCGGTGACGCGCTGCAGCCAGAAATGGCCGGTGCCGGACTTGGCCGAGCCGAGACCGCGAACGCGGCCGAGCGGGGTACGCATGGAAGAATTTGACGACATGACGAAACTCCTCAGCGCATCGCGTAGGCGACGATCCAGAGCAGGATCGTCAGGCCCGCCGAGACGAAGACGCTGTACTTCGCCATATTCATGCGCGTCTCGGGGTCGTAGCCGTACCCCATGTCCCAGACGAAATGGCGCAGGCCGCCGACCATGTGGTGCAGCAGCGCAAAGGAATAGCCGAACAGCACGAGGCGCCCCAGGAAGGAGCCGGCGATCGCCTGAGCCGTTTCATAGGCCCCCGGCCCCGAGGCGGCGGCCACGAGCCAGGCGGCGATGAGGACCGTGCCGGCATAGAGCGCCGAGCCGGTGACGCGATGCGCGATCGACATCGCCATGGTCCAGGACCAGCGGTAGATTTGCAGATGCGGCGAAAGCGGGCGCGCGATCGGTTTGGTTTGGGCCAAGGTGAACTCTCCGACTCTGCGGCCCGCCGGGGCCCCGATCCATTTGGGAATGGTTCTAGAGTGATTGGCTCTCTATAGAAACCGTTCCCGCGCTGCAATGCGAGGCAGCGAATCGGTGGTTACATAAATCTCAATCTGTAACTTTATGCTTACGCGTCAGCGCGGCAACAGCACCCAATAATCGAGATCGAGGATGACACCACCGGCATATTGATCGCCCAGCTTCAAGGGGTACTCCCCGCAAGGCAGGTTCTTGGTCGCGACGAGACGCAGACGCAGGGCGCCGACATCGCTGCGGCCCGGCAACTCGGCCTTCTCCAGCACCTCGCTCCAGGCATAGACCGTATCGCCCGCGAAAAGTGGCGCGACATGCCTGCCACCATTGATCGCCGCGATGTGAAGGCCGTTTCCGAGACCGTTGTACGATAGGGCACGGGCCAGGCTGATGACATGGCCGCCATAGATCAATCTCTTGCCGAAACGCGTCTCGCGCGCGCCGTAGGCGTCGAAATGCACCTTTGCGGTGTTCTGGTAGAGACGGGTGGCAAGCTGATGCTCGGCTTCCTCCACGGTCATGCCGTCGACATGGTCGATGCGTTCGCCGACCGCATAATGGCCCCAGCGAAACGCCGAGCCCGCGAGCGCATCGTCATAGGCGGTGAGATCCAGTGTCGGGCAGCCCTCGCCAAGCTCTTCGGGAGCGACGACCTTCGGAAGTTCGGGCACCTGCTCGGCATGCGCCGGGGCTCCCGGTTCGCGTTTGCGCACCAGCACCCAGCGCGCATAGCTCAGCACGATTTCGCCCAGTTGGTTCCGGCCGATCGAGCGGACATAGACGATGCCGGCATCGCCCGCCGAGGTCTGCTTCAGGCCGATCACCTCCGAGGTGGTCGACAAGGTGTCGCCCGGATAGACCGGCCTGAGGAAGCGCCCATCCGCATAGCCGAGATTGGCGACGGCATTCAGCGAGACGTCCGGCACCGTCTTGCCGAAGACGATGTGGAAGACCAGCAGATCGTCGACCGGCGCCGCGGGATATCCGACCGCGCGTGCAAAACTGTCCGAAGACTGGACCGCGAAGCGCGGCCCATAGAGCGCCGTATAGAGCGAGACGTCGCCGCTGGTCACGGTCCGTGGCGTGGCATGGACGATCGTCTCGCCCAGCCGGAAATCCTCGAAAAAGCGGCCAGGGCTGGTTTTGGAAGCGGGCAGCGTCGCAGTCTGGGACATCGGCGTCTCGCGTCTGGTCGGGCAGGCGGATTGTGCGCCGCCGTGAGAGCCTGCGTCCAGCCCCGTGCCGCTGCGACGATGGGGTAATGCGCACGCCCGGAATGGTCGGCCGAGCGACGACCATTCATCGAACGAGCCTCGCGGCCCTCCGTCGCGCCGCGACAGGAAGAGGCGCGCAGCCTAGGCTACAATCGCCTGCAGCTTGGCGAGATCGACATTCGCGCCGCAGACCAGAACGCCCAGGCGCTCGCCCGGAGCCGGCTTGTAGGCTCCCGAGATCAGCGCGCCGAAGGCGGCCGCGCCACCGGGCTCGACGGCCAGCCGGAAATCGCGCCAGAGCCGCGCCTGCGCCTCGGTGATGGCGGCATCCGGCACGAGCGCAACGTGATCGACCGTGTCCTTGCAGGCGTCATAGACCAGCTGGCCGACATTGCGGGCGCCGAGCGAATCCGCGGCCACCGAGGCGACATCGACCGCGACCGGTCCCTTGGCTTCGAGCGCCGCCTGCAAGGCACGCGAGCCCGCGGGTTCGACGCCGACCACCTTGACCTTCGATCCCGCGAACCAGGAGGCGATTCCCGAGATCAACCCGCCGCCACCGACTGCGACAAGCACCGTATCGAGATCGGGCTCCTGCAAATCCCACTCGCGCCCGAGCGTGCCCTGACCGGCGATGGTCTCGACCGCGGCGAAGGGATGGATCTTGAGCGCGCCGTTTTCCGCGACGAAGCGATCGCAGGCAGCCTGCGCATCGTCATATTGCGCGCCGCCGACCACGGCCTCCGCGCCGAAGCGCCGGATCGCCTCGATCTTGGCCGCGGGCGAAATCTCCGGCACGAATATCGTCGCCTTCACGCCGCGTTCGCGCGCCGCATAGGCCACCGCCGCACCGTGGTTGCCCCCGGATGCAGCAGAAACCCCTGCAGCAGGCACCGGCAGGGACAGCAGGTTGTTGAAGGCGCCGCGCGTCTTGAAGGACCCCGCATGCTGCAGGCATTCGAGCTTGAGCGAGATGTCCCCCACGGACCCGAGCGCCCCCTTGCCCAAGCGCATGATCGGCGTCACGCGAGCATGGCCGGCGATGCGCGCGGCAGCCGCCTCGATCATGGAATGGGACACCGGACGGTCGGACATGGCGCGATCCTGATAGGCTGGGCGATCCGGCGCGAAGGTCCAGATCGCGATGGGAAGCCCGTGGCTATCGCGTCCCGGCGGATCGGGGAAGGGCTTTCCACGCCCGCCCCGGATGTGCCTGGCGACGATCAGCGCCGCGAACGCATCCAGCATATCGTCTGCAGCAGCTCCCCGCGGCGGCCGTGCGTGAACGCTCTCGACCGGCAAGCCTGCCGCGATCAGAAGTGCCCGTCGTTCGGCCATGCCCTCGGGGTTGATCGCCCCTCGGACCTTCTTCGGGCTCAGAAGAGGAGCGCCGCGCATCGTCCGAAAGGCAAGTTCGGGATGGGTTTCATAGACGTGCTCGCGCCACACCGGCTCCTGCCTCAACAAGCCGTCGATCTCCCGGATCTTTGGGAACAGAAAGAAGCCCTGCTTGGAGACCTTGCGCGGTGGCTCGGAGGTCCCGACGGCCACGCCGCAAGCCTCCAGATACTCTGCAGCCTGGACTGCCGAGCGCGAGGGAATGGAGAACACCGAGGATTGCCGCTCGCCGAGCAGGCTGCGCACCGCCTGCTCGGGGCCACGTCCGGAGCCGACAATCCGGTCCGGCAGGCCGATCGGCATATCGACCGCCACGAGATCGGGCGGCGCCGATCCCGCAAAGAGCTCGGAGAAATGCGAGATCACGCGCAACTGCGGACGCAGGGGCGTAGCGTCGCCCAGGATCGCAGCGATCCAGCCCGCCTTGCAGCCGTCGACGCCGGCGATCCAGCCCATTCGCCCCCCTCTTCACCTTTCGATGAACTGTCGTTGCATTGCAGTCACGTCTAGTGTGCACTGCAGCGAAATTCGATCAGCCGTCGTTAAGGAGTATCCCATGACAGCGATCCGCCCACGCCGCAGCGTCCTGTATATGCCTGGTTCGAATGCCCGTGCGCTCGAAAAGGCTCGCGAGATTGCCGCCGATGCGCTGATCCTCGATCTGGAGGATGCCGTCGCCCCGGATTCCAAGGACATGGCGCGCGAGCAGGTCTGCGCCGCGGTGAAGGCCGGAGGCTATGGTCGGCGCGAACTGGTCATTCGGGTGAACGGCGTCGACACGCCCTGGTTCGAAGCGGACCTCGCCGCAGCGACCGAGGCCAGGCCCGACGCGATCCTGATCCCGAAAGTGTCGGCCCCCGAAACCTTGATCGAGATCGGCCACAAGCTGACCGGCCTTTGGGCAGATCCGGCCATCCGGATCTGGGCGATGATCGAAACGCCGCTCGCCGTCCTGGACGCGGCGCGGATTGCCTCGGCGGCGAAGGATCCCTCGACGCGGCTCGCCTGCTTCGTGATGGGCACGAACGATCTCGCCAAGGAAACCCGCGCTCGCTTCGTGCCTGGCCGTGCGCCGATGCTGCCTTGGCTGGTGACGGCCATCCTCGCCGCCCGTGCCCATGGCATCGACATCGTCGACGGCGTCTACAACGATCTCAAGAACGAGGATGGCTTTGCGGCCGAATGCGCGCAGGGCCGCGATCTCGGCTTCGATGGCAAGACGCTGATCCATCCCTCACAGGTCGCTGCGGCCAACGCCGCCTTCGCGCCGGATGATCATGAGCTTGCCCGCGCCAAGGCGATCATCACCGCCTTCGAACAGCCGGAGAATGCCGACAAGGGCGCGATCCAGCTCGACGGCCGCATGGTCGAGCGGCTTCATGCCGAGATGGCCAGGCGCGTCGTGGCGCTGAGCGAGGCGATCGCGGCGTAACCTGCGCGATGCCCGGCCTTGCGCCGGAGGCCCGTATTGATCGGGGTAACGGGACGAGATCATGGCCGGGACAGGCCCGGCCATGATGGAGAATACCGGGCGTCTGCCCTCAGCCCTTGGCCTTCTTTGCCCGCTCCATCGCCTCGACGATGAGCTGCTTTGCCTTGGTGGCGTCACCCCAGCCGGTGAGCTTCACCCATTTGCCGGGCTCGAGATCCTTGTAGTGCTCGAAAAAATGCTGGATCTGGTCGAGCGTGATCTGCGGCAGGTCGGTGTAGTTGTGCACGTTCTCGTAGCGCTTGGTGAGCTTGGGCACCGGCACGGCGATGATCTTCTCGTCACCGCCGCCCTCGTCCTCCATCATCATCACGCCGATCGGCCGGACCGCGATGTAGGAGCCGGGAATCAGGGGGCGTGTATTGGCGACCAAGACATCGCAGGGGTCGCCATCCTCGGACAGCGTATGCGGGATGAAACCGTAGTTCCCGGGATAACGCATCGGGGTGTAGAGGAAGCGATCGACGAAGAGCGTGCCGGCTTCCTTGTCCATCTCGTACTTGATCGGCTCGCCACCAATGGCCACCTCGATGACCACATTGACTTCGTCGGGCGGATTCTTGCCGATGGAGATGGCATCTAGGCGCATGGGTCATACCTGTTGAGACAAAAAACTGGCGCGCCTTATGCGCGCTGTAGCGCAAAAGTCCAAGCCCGACCTTTAGGCGGACGGGGCATCAGGGTTTGCGCATGGCACTTCCCACTGATATCGGGCTGCAGATGATCAAGGATGGAACTTTGTGGTGTTGAACCTGCTGCGCCGCAACGATCAGCGTTATGCGCGGCGAATGGCCCGCATCGCGCGCTGGGACCGGCCGCTTACCGGCCGGGTCGACCGGCTGCGCGCCTGGGCCAATATGCTGCTGGTCGATCATGGCATCTTCCGCCTGGCCTATCTCAATGCCCACCGGGTCACGCCGCGCCTTTGGCGCGCCGCCCAGCCCGCGCCCACCGACGTCGCCTGGTTCGCCCGCCAGGGCGTCAAGACGATCGTCAACCTGCGCGGCGGTCGCGAGCACGGCGCCTGGCCGCTGCAGCGCGAAGCCTGCGAACGCCACGGCATCGCACTGGTCGAATTCGTGCTGCGTTCGCGTGGTGCACCTGACCGCGAGACGATCCTCGGCTCCAAGGCCTTCTTCGAGGGCCTGAAGGAACCTGCGCTGGTGCATTGCAAATCGGGCGCGGACCGGGCTGGCTTTTTCTCGGCGCTCTATCTGCTGGTGCACGAGAACCGCCCGCTCGACGAAGCCATGAAACAGCTCTCGTTGCGCTACGGCCATTTCCGCTTCGCCAAGACCGGGATCCTCGACGCGTTCTTCGAAGCCTATGCCCGCGAGGGCGAGGCCAAGGGCATCGCCTTCCTCGACTGGGTCGAGCGCAGCTACGATCCCGAGGCGCTCGAGAGAGACTTCAAGACCGGCTTTCTGTCTTCGCTGATCGCCGACCGCCTGATCCGGCGCGAGTAGACCTGCTCAACGCGCCGCACGCGGCAGGGCAGGAGCGCCCCCCATCCGCGTCCAGGTAAACTGGATATGCGCCATCATGCGCGCGAACGAAACGCATCCGATCGCGGTGAGCAGCGCCACCGACAAAGTCCCGAACCACCACATAACCAGCGCGGCACCGGCCAGCGAAACCGCATTCGTCATCATCTGCCGTCGCGGATACAGCGACAGTGAACCGATCTCGTGCAGCGGTCCGACCAGGGTACTGCAGCCATAGAACAGCGAGAGCAGCGCCATGGTCTCGCCGACCCCTTCCCATTGCGTGCCCTCGAGCACGTAGTCGGCCCCGAGTGCGACGATGGCGACGCCGGCGAAGAGCACGACGACAATGGCAACCATGCCCATGGTGATCCGACGGGCCCAATGTTGCCGATCCGCTCCCTCGCGCTTGCGCAGATCATTCATCGCCAGCGGCGTGACCGCCGCGTTGAATAATTGCATCGGCATTTCCAGCAGGCGCATGGCAAGCGCGACATGCGCCGCCAGAAGGGCGTTGCCGGCGAAGGGCAACGCCAGCAGCGGCGCCACCATGAAACCGAAGGACAGCAGCGCCGAGGGCAGCAGATAGGTCGGCGCCGTGCGCCAGCGTATCGCCGACTCCATCAGTTCTCGGTGCGACCAGCAGCGCAGCCTCACGAAGCCGATCAGCGCCTTGTGACGGCGCCAGACCAGGTAGATCGCAGCCATTGCGTGGCCGAAGGCATCGGCGGCGAACAGCGCAAGCGCCGTCGGGCCGAGCGGCCAGATCAGCAGGATCATCATGGCCGGCTGGACGATCGCCTGCACGACATTGCTGTTGCCGATCGTCGTGAAATCACCCTCGGCGGTCGCCTCGGCGGTCATCAGCCTGATGGCCGCACGGCTGGCCAACGAAATCAGGAAGAGCGCACCAAAGCCGCGCAGGACCCAGCCCGCGGACGCCGCGAACAGAATTGCCGCAGTCATCCCGGCAAGGAAAACCATTCCCGCAGCGAAGGCCAGTCGAAACGCCCTGCCGAGACGCACCCTGTCATTGCTCTGAAAGAACACGGCCTCGAAGCGCAGCAGAACTGCGATCGCGACGAAATTGGCCAGCGCCGAAAAGATCGCGAAATCCGCGAAAACCTTGGGTGGGCACAGGGCCGCTGCGAAGAGCAGGCCCCATACCGAAAGAATCCGCGCCTGGACGAAGCGCAGCGCCAGCATCAAGCCGTTGCGGAGACCGGTGCGCCTGACGGGAGAGCCATCGGCCGCGATCGGCTCGGCCGGAACGGGCGCCGACGCGGCCGCTGCAAAGCCGCCCCTGTCCAGTGCGAGTTGCGCAGCCATATCCACGTCCCCGGTCGGGATGTCGGGCAGGTCGTCTTCGCTCGACCGGGGGCCGTGGCGCTCGCCTGCCGGAGTTCGCTCGCGATCAACCCCTTCGATCACGTCGCTTCACTCCGCAGGCTGCACGCTGCGCCGGTATGGTTAACGCACGGTAAATTTGCAGGCACTTTCGCTGGTCGCGCCGGGGAGGGTTCTCGCTACCATGCGAGCTGTGGCGGAAAAGTGGCAAAACCCGTCATTTATCAGCGTTCTAACTGAGCTCCATTGTCATCTGAGGACGTCCCGGTCAGTGTTTCCCTCGCAGCTTGAGAGGCTTGATCCCATGACGCGCGCCCCCATCCACCTCGATTTCCTGAATGCGCTGGACGTCGAGGCACTAGGGTTGACCGACCCGCAGATCATCTCCGCAGTGGAGGCTGGGCTTGCGGCGCAAGGACGCGGGGAAACCGTGATCGAACCGCGCATGCACCTGATTCCAGGCGGCAGCAGTGGTCATTTCAACGTGCTGAGGGGCGCGTTTCGAGCGCCGATCAACCTGGCGGGCGTCAAGGTGATCGGGGACTTCGTCGACAACTACAAGGAGGACTTGCCCTCGGAGCTTGGCCTGCTCCTGTTGATGGACCCGTCCAATGGCGTGCCCAGGGCCATCATCGACGGGAGCCATCTCACCGATATGCGCACCGGCGCAGTCACAGCCATCGGCGCGAAATACCTTGCGCGCAAGGCTGCCAAGGTGCTGGGGCATATCGGAGCACGCGGCACGGCCTACTGGAACGTACGCCTGCTCGACTCGCTGTTCGACTTCGACGAGATCCGGGTGCATTCCCGCCGACAGGAAAGCCGCGAGGCTTTCGGAGCACGGCTCACAGCTGATCTCGGCAAGCCCGTCATCGTGACCGAAGACTGGCGCTCCTGCGTCGACGGCGCCGATATCGTTGTCGAAGCCTCGCGCCTCGATGCTCCCGAGCCGCTGCTGAGGACGGACTGGATCAAGCCGGGCGCTTTCGTCGTGCCCTACGGCACGATGAGTGCCGTCGAGCTTTCGCTGACCGATATCATGAGCAAGCTCGTCGTCGACGATTGGGGCCAGTGCCGATCGGGCCAGTTCGGCGCGCTACGTGCCCATGTCGAGGCCGGCAAGCTCTCGGAGGCGACCCTTCATGCCGAGATGGGCGAAATCGTCGCCGGGCTGAAGCCCGGCCGCGAGAGTGACGACGAAACCATCCTGTTCTGGCATCGCGGGCTCTCGCTCTCCGACATCGCGCTTGGCCATTTCATGCTGGAGAAGGCCGGGCGCATGGGGATTGGCCAGAGGCTGCGTTACGCCTGATGAACCCTGCCACACCGCACCTTGTCGCCAATGCGCGGATGTATGCCGTCAACCCGGCGGTTCATGCTGCCTGGACCGATCTCTTCGCCTGGATCTCAAGCCGGTCGGGGGTGCCGCTGACTGTCGTCGACCATGCCGCACCGGCTCCATTGGAGGACCTCTGGCGACGCGGCGATCTCGGCCTCGCCTTCATCTGCGGCTACCCCTTCGCAAGCGGTCGCTTTCCCGTGCAGCCGATCGCGGCTCCGATCCCGGCCGCAGCGCTTGCGGGCGGGCGGCCCTTCTATGCAACTCATCTCGTCACCCGCGCCGAAAGCCCGATCGCCACGCTCGCCGGGAGCTTCGGTCAGCGCCTTGGCTGGACGGTCGAGCACTCCCAGTCCGGGTTCAACGCCTTGCGCAGCCACCTGCTCCCCCATTGGAAGGCCGGGCCGTTGTATCGGCAAAGCATCGGCCCGCTTCTGACGCCGCGCCGGGTGATTGCCGCGTTGCTCAACGACGAAATCGATATTGGTCCGCTCGACTCGTATTTTCACGACCTGTTACTCGCGCATGAGCCTGAAACCGCTGCACGGCTGCGGACCATCGAGACGACGCTCCCAAGGCCGATGCCGCTCCTGGTCGCCTCGGACACGCTGGACGCGGCCCCGCTTGCAAACCTTCGCGATGCGCTGCTCGACGCAGCAGCCCAGCCTCAGGCGCAGGCTTTGCTGGCTCGCCTTAAGCTCTCCGGTTTCGCAGCCATAGAACGCAGCAGCTATGACGTGCTGCTCGAGGATGCACGCAGCGCGGAAGCCGCCGGATATGGTCGGCCGGGCTAGGGTTCGGCCGGGCGCCCGGCACTGCGCGCCCGGATCGCCGCAAGCGTGATACGCCCGAGCGGCCGGCTGTCGCCATCGACGATGGTCGCCCCGTCTCGCCCCTCGGTCAGAAGCGCGGAGAGCACGTTGCGCAGATTGGCCGATGCCGGAAGCCGCAGGTCGGAAACCTCTGGCGCTCCCTCTTCGACCGCATCTGCGGCGCTGACCAGAGAGAGGCGCCGTAGCGCGGCGTCAGCACCGACGAAATCGGCGACGAATGCGTCAGCCGGAGCCGCCAGCAGGCGGTCGGGTGTGTCATACTGCACTAGGCCGCCATCCTTCATGATGGCGACGACATCGCCCATGCGGATCGCTTCGTCGATGTCATGGGTGACGAAGATCACCGTCTTCTTCAGCCGGCGCAGGATCGCAACGAACTCCTCCTGGAGGCGTCCCCGCACCACGGGATCGACCGCACCGAACGGCTCGTCCATCAGCATGACCGGCGGGTCGGCAGCCAAGGCGCGCGCAACCCCGACACGCTGGCGCTGTCCGCCGGAGAGATGGCGCGGGTAGCGCGCCAGGAACTGCTCGGGCTCCAGCCCGACGAGTGCCAGCATCTCCTCCGAGCGCGACCTGATCTTCTCCGCCGGCCAGCCCAGCAGTTTGGGCACGGTCGCGACATTCTCGGCGATGGTCATGTGCGGGAACAGGCCGACCTGCTGAATGACATAGCCGATGCGGCGGCGAAGCAGCACCGGATCGGCCTGGGTGACATCCTCACCCCCAACGATGATCCGGCCGGAACTCGGTTCGATCAGCCGGTTCACCATCCGCATTGTCGTGGTCTTGCCGCAGCCGGATGGGCCGATCAGCACGCAGGTCCGGCCTTCGGGCACAGAAAGATCGAGGCTGTCGACCGCGGGACGCGCGATGCCTGGGAAGAGCTTGCTGACATTCTCGAGACGGATCATCAGGCCCCCATTCGCGCGGAACGCGTCATGGCGCGCTCGACGCTCGCAAAACCGATCTCGACCAGCAGCGCGAGCAAGGCGACCGCGACCGCTCCGGCAATCAGCTGCGGAAAATTGAAATTCGCCATGCCGGCAGTGATCAGTTCGCCGAGACCGCCGCCGCCGATGAAGGCCGCGAGCGTCGCCGCCGAGACGACCTGCACGGCGGCCGTGCGGATGCCCGCAAATATCACCGGCAGCGCCAGCGGGATCTCGATCCGCGTCATAACCTGCGCATCCGAAAGTCCCTGCCCGCGCGCCGCCTCGACGATGTCGCGGTCGACTTCGCTCAGGCCCGTATAGGTGTTGAGCAGCAGGGCCGGCAGGCCGTACAGCGTCAGCGCCACCACAGACGGCAGGAAGCCGGTGCCGAGCAGGGGCAGCATGATGACGAGCAAGGCCAGGCTCGGCACGGTGCGCAGGATGTTGACGATCGCGATCGCCGAATTGGCGAAGCTGCGATGACGCGTCAGCGCAAGTCCGAGCGGCAGTGCGATCAGCACCACGGCGAGAAGCGCCACGCCCGAAAGCCAGAGATGATTCTCGACCGCTGTCCAGAAGATGCGGGGATTGGCGGAGATCCAGCCGAGCATCAGGCGCCCTCCGCCTGGGCCGCCCGCAGGCCGAGCTCGAGCCGACGCAAGATCTCGTCGCAGGCGATGGCAAGCAGCGAGGTCATGATCGCGCCGACCACGACCTTCTCGCCGAAATCCTGGGTGATGCCCTGGAAGATGATGTCGCCAAGGCCGCCGGCATTGATGAAGGCGGCCACGGTCGCGACCGAGACCATGGTGACGACCGTGATGCGGATGCCGGCGATGATCACCGGCAACGCCAGCGGGAGCTCGATGGCGAAAAGCCGACGCCAGCGGCCATAGCCCATGCCGTCGGCGGCATCCAGAATCTCGGGCGCGATCTCGCGCAGGCCGGTTGCCGTGTTCCGGATGATGATCAGCAGGGCATACATCACGAGCGCAACGATCGCCGGGCCAAAGCCCAGCCCGAGGATGGGAATCAACAGCGCAAAGATCGCCAGTGCCGGCACCGTGTAGAGGGCGCCCGAAATCAACAGCACGACGAGGTAGAACGTCGGCCGCCGCGCCGAGATGATCCCGAGCGGCAGGCCGATGACGAGCGAGATCGCGAGCCCGATGCCAACGAGCTGGATATGCTCCCAGAGCGCGATCAGCAGGCGGTCGTAATTCTCAATGATCCAGGTCATGCCGGCAGGTCCGAAAACGCTGCGGCAAGCTCTCCCGCCGCCAGGCGTTCGGCCAGCGCCTCGAACTCGCGCCCCATCGGCCGGTCATCGTCGAGCCGGGCGACATGGGCGCGGACGAAGCCAAGTGCGAGAGTGGTGCCGACGCCGAGCCTGATGCCCTCGCGCTGCTCGGCGGCCTCGGCGGCCACGACGAGTTCGATCGCAGCAAGCCGCGCCAGGTGCTCGGCGATCATCGCCGTCTTTGCGACGATGCGCGGCGTCATCGGCGCGTAATCCTCGACACCATCGGCAACCGGCATGGTCATCGGGCCGAGCGGCAGGGCGAGATGGCGGATCTCCGCTTCCAGGGCTGCGGTCGTCTTCTGCGTGGTCGCAAACCCCGCATGCGTGCCGCCATGGCGTGTCAGGAAGCGCGGCAACCCGCTGGACGCAGGCGACATCAGCTTGGTGATACGGAACGCCGAGATCGTCGCGGCGTGGGCGACTGCCAGTCCGAGCCCCTCGAGCGCGAGTGCAAGAGCCGTCGTGTCGAAATTGACGGTCGAACGCAGGACATCCTCGGTGATCAGCACCGCCGGGCTGTCGCCGGCCCCGTTGAGCTCGACTTCGACGAGCGCCCGCGCCGTATCGAGCGCGGCGGATGCGGCTCCGTTCACGGGCGCCAGGCAGCGAAAGGACAGCGGGTCCTGCACGCGCCTGGCAGCGCCTTCATCAAGGAGATCGCTGCCGGCCAGGAGTTCGCGCAACTTCGCCGCGCCAGTGACATGGCTCGGCACCGGCCGAAGCGCGACCAGATTGCTGCCGATGGGCGAGAGATTGGCGCGGTAAGCCTCCAGCGAGAGTGCGCCTGCTGCCGTCAGCGCCTGCAGCGCCATGGTCATGGCGCGAAGCGCGAGCGCAGCCAGGCCCGCGCTCTCGGCATTGGCATTGAGCAGCGCGAGCCCGTCCTTCGGCCCCAGGGCCGGAAGCGCTATGCCGGCCAGGCGCATGGCCTCGGGGCCGGGGCGAATCCGCCCGTCGAACTCGGCCTCGCCTTCCCCTGTCAGCGGCAGAAAGAGCTGGGCCAGCGAGCTGAGGTCGGCCTCACCCAGCGAGCCGATGCGCCGGACGACAGGATGAACCCCGGAATTCAGCATCGCAGCGAGCGTCCCGACAAGGCCCGGCGAGATGCCCGACGCGCCCTGCGCAAGACCGGCAAGCCGCGCCAGCAGCACGGCCCGCACCTCGCCCCGTGACAGGCAATGCCCGACCCCGACGGCCCGCGCCCGAACGGCCCGCTGCTGGAAGGCAGCAATCTGATCCGCCGCCAGCCGCGTATCGACCGCAGCCCCGAGGCCCGTCGTCAAGCCGTAGACGGCCTCGCCGCGTTCGAGGCTGCGCTCGACCACCGCGCGAGCCCCGCTCAGCCGCTCATGCAACGCGGGAGCCAGCATGATCTGCGCAGCATCATGCGCGACGGCATGGACCTGTTCGATCGAAAGCGGCCCGGCACCGATGACGACGGCGGGGGCCGCTTGCACCAGCTCCATCCGCAGACCGCCCGCCTTAGCGGACAAGACCCTTGGCTTTCAGGAAGGCGGCGGCGACGACGCGCGGCTCCTTCTTGTCGACCTCGACCTGTCGGTTCAGCTCCTGCATCGTCGCATTGTCGAGCGCCGCCCCGACCTTCTCGAGGATCTCGACGACCTTGGCATTGCCGGCAATCTCCGGACGCACGACCGGGGCGAGGAAATAGGGCGGGAACAGCGACTTGTCGTCGTCCAGGGCTACGAACTTCTCCGCCGCGATCTGCCAGTCGGTGGAGAAGCCGTTGGCGATGTCGACCTGCTTTTGGTTCAGCGCCTCGTAGCGCAGCCGGAGCGCAGCGAACTGCTTGAACTCGGCAAACTCGGCGCCATAAACCTCCTTGAGACCCGCGATGCCATCACGGCGGTCGACGAATTCGGTACCGGCACCGAGCCGGAGCTTGGACGAGACCTTGCCGAGATCTGTCAGGGTCTTGAGGTTGTATTCCTTCGCCGTCTCCGGCCGCACCACGATGGCATAGCCGTTATTGATGCCGGAAGGCTTCAGCCAGGTCAGGTTGAACTCCTTCTCGTAGAAGGCCTTGACCATGCCGCGCACCTTCTCCGGGTCGGTTTCGGTCACGCCCTGGGCCTTCATCACGGCGTTGAGGCCGGTCCCGGTATATTCCGGATAGAGATCGATCGCGCCGCTCTTCAGGGCCTC
Organism: Allobosea sp. 05T433; assembly: GCF_056396065.1. NCBI lineage: Bacteria > Pseudomonadati > Pseudomonadota > Alphaproteobacteria > Hyphomicrobiales > Alloboseaceae > Allobosea > Allobosea sp. 05T433. The sequence continues at coordinate 65,065 of NZ_JBFTKS010000024.1, forward strand.
ATGCGCCACCAGCGTGCCACCGAGATTGATCTTGCGCTCGACCTTGAAACCAGCGCCCTCGAGGGCCGCGGCATAGAGCTCGGCAACGATGAACTGCTCGGTGAAATTCTTGGAACCGATCTTGATCGTCTGGGCCGCTGCCGCCGACAGCCCGACCAGGATCATGGCGGCAACAGTACAGACCGTCTTCGCGAAGCGCATGCTGACAAGTTTCATGGCTGCCTCCTGTGATGGCTCAAGGGGTTAGCTAACGAGGGATCGAACAGCGATGCAAGTTTCGGGCTCGTGAAGGAGAAAAGCGCCTTCGCGATTCCAGTCTCGGAGAACGAACGCCCCGGGCAAGCGCTCAACTGAGGGGATTTCGTTCGCCCGCGCGGATGGCGGCGGGCAGGCGATTCTCGATGGGCGACAAAGGGCAGACCCAGGCCTCGGAATAGGCGCAGGACGGGTAATAGGCGAAATTGAAGTCGAGGATCGTACGCCCCTGCGAAGTCGCGCCGAGATCAGCGCTCTTGATCGTGTCGAGCAGGTAGCGGCCGCCGGCAAAGGTCTCCTCGCCATTGCTCGCATCGCCGAAGGGCAGGAAGGTCCCGCCGCCATAGCCCTCGATCCAGTAAAGCGTCAGCTCCCGAGCGAGCGCGCCCTCCAATCCGTCGGTCAGCGCGTAGGGCCGGAGCACCATGGCGCCGTCCTTTCCGGCTTCGACCCGAATGGTTTCACGCCCGATCGCGGGCCGGAGCCCGACCTCGAAGCGCAGCGCCGGATCGTAGGAGAAATAGCGGATGCCCCTGAAGCGCTGCCGCCGAGCGGCCGCAAGCGGCGACTGCCGATGCTCGCGAAACAACCGGTCGCGTACGCTTCGCCACTGCGTCCAGCCCGCTTCCGTCGGCATCGCCCGGACCGCTGCGTAGAGATCGGCCACCTGCCGACGCCAATCCTGGAGCGAGGCCATGTTCTCGAGTACCGCGCTCGCAGACAGGCGAGCCCCTGATCTGGTGGATTCCGCTCCGGCAATGATCTGGTTTTTCATGGAGTGCAGCCTTCGGTTCGACTGAACGGGATCGCTTAGGCACGAGAACCGCCGCCGCCGGTCAACGCGTCGGCGACGCAGGCGTTCCCACATCGCCCATTGTGCCGATCCTGCTGTCAGGCCGTGTCAGCGTTCCCGGCGGTGCCAGCAAAAATCGTCGCGTCGAGGCACAAAGCCAAGGCCAATGAAGAACGCCGCCGTCACGAGATCGCGACGACGGCGTTGAACTGGCGGATCGGAAGCCCGAGCTGTCAGGAAAATTGCGTCTTCAGGCCTTCGAAGAGCGCAACCTGCTCGGCAATCAGCGCACGCTTCTCGTCGCGCCGCACGAAGACCTTGAACATCGCTTCGCCGGCAGCATTGAAGAACTGGACCGAGCAGGAGCGGCGGCCATGGAACTGTCGATCGACCAGGTAGATCGCCGTGCAGTTGCCTGCCTTGATATGTCCGCCGATCGGGCTGTCGCCATGAATGTTGTAGTAGCCATGGCCGAAGGAGCCGACGGGCAGCGAGCCTTCACATTCCAGCACGATATCGGCGGTGTGGACGATGAAGAGCACCTCGCCCCAGGTCGAGAGCGCCTGCCACAGCGCCTCGAAGCGCTCGGCAGCGATGAAATGGCGCTGGTCGGCCGGCGCTGCCTCGAGCACCGCGAGCGTCGGCACGCCGACCTCGCGGGCGATGGCCTCGATCACGCCATCCGGCTTGGCTGCCAGCGCCTGCCTGACGCGCTCCATCGGGTCTGTCTGTGACGGGTCCTGGACCGCCGCTGCACTCGCCTGCGAGATCGACATGCCGTCCTCCCTCACTCTGCCGCCTGGCGGGGCAAATGCGGATTGGCCTCGCTGAGCACCGTCTCGAAACCTTCGAATTCGGGATGCCCGAGATACATCGGCGTAGCCCTGGGCTGGCCGGCATTGCGGTGTGATTCACGGAACTGGTCGGACTTCGTCCAGGCCGTGAAATCCTCCTTCGAGGCCCAGGTCGTGTGCGAGGAATAGAGGGTATGGTCCTCCTTCTCCGGCCCCTTGAGCAAATGGAAGGCGATGAAGCCGCTCATCTCGTCGAGGCGGGTCTTGCGCGAGGACCAGACAGTCTCAAAAGCGGCCTCCTCTCCCTTGACGACCTTGAAGCGATTCATGGCGATGAACATGGGTGTTTTCCTCAGTTGGCTGGCTGTTGGCTGGCTTGGTTGAACGGGAAGCGGGCAGTGCCTGGCGGCATTGCAGTCCTCATGTGCCGAAGCGCGTCGAGAAGCCGATCTTGCCGACGAAGCCCGGGCTGTTGTCACCGTCGCGGTAGCGGCGATAGCGAACGTCGCCGACATTCTCGAGCGAGAGATAGGCGCGGGCATCCGGCGTGATCTTGTAGTCGGCGTAGAGATCGACCAGCGCATAGGCCTTGCTCGCGAGCACCTGCGATCCAGGCGGCAGGCGCTTTTGATCGTCGACCAGCGTCAGCCGGGCGCCCACCGTCAGCTTCTCCTCAAAGAAGCGCAAACCGCCGTTGAGGACCAGCTTGTCAGGATAGATCGACTCCAGAGGCTGGTTCAGCGTCCTGTTGTCGCCGCGGATGGTCGAGCCGGCAAGGGTCATGAACCAGCGCTTCGCGTCGTAGCCGAGTTCGGCCTCGAAGCCGGTGATGCGCGCCTTGGCAACGTTCTGGTACGAGAAGAAGGCATCGTTGCAGGCGCCCGGGATCGGCGCGCCGCAGGGAGCACCGGGATCGACGAAGATACCGTCGATATAGTTCTTCACGTCGTTCCTGTAGACGGCGAGCTTGCCGCGGAAGCGGTCGCCCTCGCTCAGGATGTCGTCATATTTCAGATTGACGCCGGCCTCGAGCGTCTTGCCCACTTCCGGCTTCAGGTTCGGGTTCGGCCGGAAGATGAAGCTGGCAGGAGCCGGATGCGGCCCGTCTACCAGCGTCTCGGTCACCGACGGCGCCCGATAGCCCTCGGCATAGGTGCCATAGACCTGCAGCCCCTGCAGCGGGGTGACGCCGAGCGTCAGCTTGGGCGAGATGCGGTTGCCATCCGACGAGGTGCGACCGCCGCTGAGCTCATAGGCGTCGTAGCGCAGCGCGCCGATCAGGTCGAAGATCGAATACTTGACGTGGCTCTGCACGAAGCCGCCATAGACGCTGCGCTTGCCGGACGGCGTTGTCTCGTCGCCATTGCTGACCGGATCGCTGGTCCTGACGCGATCTTCGAACCAGTCCGCGCCGTAAGTCAGATTCAGCGCTGCCGCGCCCAGATCGAATTTCGAGGTGTTGTAGATGTCGAACCCCGTGGTCTGGACCTTGAAATAGCGCTTCGCGCCCAGGGCCGCGCCCGTACCCGAGATCTGGGTCTGGTCTGTGTCCGTCGAGGTCGAATACGCACCGATGTTCAGGTTCAGCCACGGGATGTCGGGCCGCGAGAAGCTGTAGCGCGCCGTGTAGTTCTGCGTCGTAACCTCGTTGTCGCGACGCGGGGCCGTGGGGGTGCCGACACCGTTGGAGAAATCGTAACGCTGGTACTGGCCACCGAGCTTGAGCTCCTGGCCTTCGCCGGGCGTGATCACGATCTTGCCGAGACCTGAAACCAGGTCCTGCCCGGTATCGGCGATCTTGGTGCCATTGCCGTCGCGATAGGGATTGAGTGAGCGGAACGAAAGCCCGACCAGGCCCGCGACGACGTCATTTGGCCGGAAGGCGCCGATGGCATTGCCGAAGACGCCGGTCTGGCGAGCGAACACACCGGTACCGCCGATCTCGGCCGCTGCGCGCTCGCCGGGCCTGAGGATGTCCTTGGGATCGACCGTCTCGAAGGACACGACGCCTCCGATCGCGCCTGAACCGTAGATGTTGGCAACCGGGCCGCGCGTCACGTCGATGACGCGTACGAAAGAGGGATCGAGGAAGAAGGCGCCATTGGCATTATGGCCCGATCGCTGGAAATTCTGGCGCGCGCCGTCGACCGTCACCGCGACGCGGCCGAAATCCTGCAGGCCACGAATATTGATCGCGGTCGCGGGGTCGTTCGGGTTTTCCTGTGTCGAGACGCTGGGCATCTGGTTGAGGAGGGTCCCGAGCCTTTGCGGCTGCTGCGAACGGATCTCGTTGCGCGTCATCACAGAGACCGAGGCCAGCGCGTCGATCGCGCGCTCTTCCTGCTTGCTCGCCGTCACGGTGATCTCGTCCAGCGCAATCGGCGTAGCAGCGGAGGCTGGCGCCGGCTGGGATTGAGCATGAGCGCCGAGCGACCATAGCGCGATGGCAGCCACGGAAACGGAAGCGCGCAACAGCGCGGCGTGAGAATTCATACGTCCAGCCCCGAACCTGACCTGAAGATTTTGCAGCGACTGGCTGGCTGGACGCGGGCTGCGTGTGGCTGGCTGGCGCGGGCGGTCGCACCGTCCCGGCGCGCCGCTCTTGACCCTTTGTAGTAAAGCTGAATATCACCGTCAACAACGCTTAAGATTTACCCTTCCTTAGAATAATTAAAAACTGACAACTGCTTTAGATCACCTTTAGACGACGAGATGTCGCGCACTCTTGGCTAGACGAGATCGATTCCGATCCCATCTTCCATTGACGCGCAACCCGTGAAGCGGAGAGACCATCATGCCAAGCCCCCTGGCGCCTTCAAGGCCGCTCGGCGCACGGCCCCATCGACGCGAACTGAGCGCCGCGATCGGACTGACGTTTCTGGCCGCCGCCGGCCTCTTTGCCCCGTCCACGCTCCCCAGCCCGGCCCAGGCACAAACTCCGGATCGCATCGTCGCTGTCGGCGGCGTGATCACCGAGGTGCTCTATGCACTCGGCCTGCAGGACCGGATCATCGGTGTCGACACCACCAGCCAGTTCCCCCCCGAGGCCCTGCGCGACAAGGCCAGCGTCGGCTATGTCCGTGCACTTTCGGCCGAAGGTGTGCTCTCCCTCAAGCCTTCGCTGGTTATTGCACTCGAGGGCGCCGGACCTCCCGGAGCGGTATCGCTGCTTAACGAGGCCGGGCTGCGCCTCGCCAGCATTCCGGAAGACAACTCGCCTGATGGCGTCGTCACCAAGATCCAGGCGATTGGCGCCGTCGCAGGTGCGGCCGAACCCGCGGCGCGCCTCGCGCAGCAGACGAAGCTGCGTTTCGACGAACTTCAGACGCTGCGCTCCAGCCTGCCGGCCAAGAAGCGCGTGCTCTTCGTCCTGTCGCTCCAGAACGGCCGCGTGCTGGTCGGCGGCCGCAACAGTTCGGCCGATGCGATCATCCAGATGGCCGGCGGCGTCAACGCCGCGACTGCGGTCGAGGGCTTCAAACCCCTGAACGACGAGGCCATCATCGCGGCCGCCCCCGACGTGATCCTGATGATGCGCAACAGCAGCAGCCATAATGCATCGCCGGAGGAAGTATTCGCCATGCCGACCTTCTCGCAGACCCCGGCCGCGGCGAAGATGGCGCTGGTCAGGATGGATGGCCTCTACCTGCTCGGCTTCGGGCCGCGCACACCGGCGGCAGCCCGCGACCTGATGGCAGCGCTCTACCCCGAGGCCGCGATCCCGCCGCTCAAGACCGCCGCTGCACCATGACGCTGGCCGTCCGTCCAGCCGACACGATGGCCACGGCCGCGCTCGCCAGCTTCGCAGCCGGACAACGGCGGCAGGCCGTTCTGGTCATCGTCGGCCTTGTTCTGCTCTGCGGCCTGTTGATGATCGTGGCCGTCGGGCAAGGTGCGTTCTCGATTCCGCCTGGCCGGGTCGCCGAGATCCTCTGGGCCAGGCTGACAGGCGAGACCGCCCTGCTGGAAGGGCGCGACGCGCTCGTCGTCCTCAATATCCGCCTCCCGCGCGTGCTGCTCGGCGCCCTCGTTGGCGCCGCAYTCGCGATTTCCGGAGCCCTGATGCAAGGGCTCTTCCGCAATCCGCTCGCGGATCCCGGCCTCGTCGGCGTCTCCGCCGGCTCCGGCCTGGCAGCGGCTGCGACCATCGTGCTCGGTGACCGCCTTCTCGCCGGCCTGACGATGAAGCTGCCTTTTGCAGCCCTCCCGTTCGGCGCTTTCTGCGGCGGCCTGATTTCGACCCTGACCCTCTATCTCATTGCGACCCGCCAGGGTCGGACCTCGGTCGCGACCATGCTGCTCGCCGGTGTCGCGCTCGGCGCGCTTGCCGGCGCGCTGACCGGCGTCCTCGCCTTCATTTCCGACGACCGACAGCTGCGCGACCTGACCTTCTGGTCGCTCGGCAGCCTTGGCGGCGCGAGTTGGACCAAGCTCGTGGTCATCGCGCCCATCGTCCTGCCGCTGCTGCTGGCGGTGCCCCTCCTGGCCCGCGGGCTGAACGCTTTGATGCTCGGAGAGGCCGAAGCCTACCATCTCGGCATCCCGATCCAGCGCATCAAGGCGCTGGCGATCCTGCTCGTGGCCCTGGCCGTCGGCGCCAGCGTCGCCTCGGCCGGCGTGATCGGCTTCGTCGGCATCGTCGTGCCGCATCTGATCCGCCTCGCCATCGGCCCCGATCACCGGCTGTTGCTGCCGCTCTCGGCGCTCGGCGGAGCAACGCTTCTCGTCGCCGCAGATATCGTCGCGCGCCTGATCGTCGCCCCGGCCGAATTGCCGATCGGCATCGTCACTGCAGCACTCGGCGCGCCCTTCTTCCTGTGGCTCCTGCTGCGTCGCGCGGATGGTCTCGATGTCTGAGCCGATCAACAACGAGCYGATCCTCTCAGGCCGGTCCCTGAGCTTCATGGCCAGCGGGCGCGCGCTGGTCAGCGAGGCTTCGCTCGATCTCAAACCGGGCAAGACCACGATCCTGATCGGCCCCAACGGCGCCGGCAAATCGACCCTGCTCAAGCTGGTCACCGGCGAACTGAAGCCTGCCAATGGCGAGGTCCTGCTCGACGGCGAGCGCCTCTCCGCGATCCCGTCCTGGCGCCTGGCCTGCCAGCGGGCCGTGATGGCGCAGCACACGCGGCTCGCCTTTCCCTTCAGCGTCTATGAGGTCGCACGCCTCGGCGTGGACGGTGTCGGGCGCGCCTTGTCGCGTCAGCGCCGCGAAGCCCTCGTCGGCGAATGCCTGGCCTCGGCCGGCGTCGCCGAGCTCGCCGCGCGGCGTTATCAGACCTTGTCCGGTGGCGAGCAGCAGCGCGTGCAGTTCGCCCGCGTGCTCTGCCAACTCGAGGCCGGTCGCAGCGTCGCGGCGCGGCAGACCCTCTTCCTCGACGAGCCGATCGCCAGCCTCGACCTCTGCCATCAGCTCGCCCTGCTCGATATGGCACGCGCGATTGCGGCCCGCGGCGTGGCCGTGCTGATCGTGCTCCACGATATCAATCTCGCCGTGACCTATGCCGACCACCTCGTCGTGATGGACCGCGGCCGCATCGTCGCCCAGGGGGCGCCGGCAGCAACGCTGGATGACGCCTTGCTGCGCAATGTCTTCAAGGTCGACCTCAGCTTCAGCCGCGCGCCCGCCGCCGGCCTGCCCTTCCTCCTGCCCCAGCAGCACCGCGCCAACGCAGCCGCTTGATCCCCCGGAGCGGTTATTTTAAGCTTGAAATAATTGCTCCGAACCGGGGTCCGCGATCATGTCCGCTTCACCGCGCAGATTGTCCTACGGACGTTATCTTCAGGTCGACGATCTGCTGGCCTGCCAGACCCTGGAGAGCGTGAAGGCCGGCACGCCGGCCCATGACGAGATGCTCTTCATCATCGTCCATCAGGCCTATGAGCTCTGGTTCAAGCAAATCCTGCATGAGCTCGACCGCATCCAGCTCGACTTCTCGGCGAGCCCGGTCGCCGACGAGAATCTTGGCCGCATCGTCGCGGGCCTCGGCCGCATTCATGAGATCCTGAAGCTTCTGGTGGGCCAGCTCGACGTCCTGGAGACGATGACGCCCGCCGGCTTCCTCGAATTCCGCGACCTGTTGACCCCGGCCTCGGGTTTCCAGTCCGTGCAGTTCCGGCTGATCGAGAGCCGTCTCGGTCTCGCCGATACGCTCCGTCTCCGGATCGACGATCAGAGCATGCGCGAACGCCTCGCGCCCGAGGATCGTGCCAAACTCGACGCCGAGCATAGACCGTCCCTGCTATCTCAGCTTGACGCCTGGCTCGCGCGCACGCCCTTCGTCGCACTTGGCGACTACAGTTTCCGTGAAAGCTATCGTGCCGCCGTGACCGCGGCGCTACAGCGCGATGCGCGCAGCGTCGGCACCGATCCGTCCCTGCCGGAAGCGCAGCGCCAGGCCGATGCCGCCGCGATCGAAACGGCGCTCGCCCGCTTCCAGGCCCTGTTCGAGCCGGACGCCGCCGGCACGACCTGGCACATGTCGGCGCGCGCGATCGAAGCAGCCCTATTCATCGCGCTCTATCGCGACATGCCCGTGCTGCAGCTGCCCTTCCGGCTCCTGCAAAACCTGATGGACATCGACGAAAGCCTGACGCTCTGGCGCCTGCGCCATGCGCTCATGGTCGAGCGCATGATCGGCGTCCGGCCCGGCACCGGCGGCTCCTCGGGCTCGGGTTATTTGCGCGCCACGGCCGAGAAGCACCGCATCTTCATCGACCTCTTCCATCTCTCCAGTTATCTGCTCGCCGCCCGGGACCTGCCGGCCCTGCCCGAGGGGGTACGCCGGCGCATGGGCTTCAGCTACGGGGCGGCCTGATGCACGGCGACTGGACAGCTCATTTCAGCCGTTTCCGCAACGCGGCACCGGAGCGGATCAACCTCGCGGCGCATAGCCATCACGACTGGCCCGATGTCAGTTTCGCGGCGCAGGAACAGGCCTGGACCGACGCCGCCCGCCTCGCAGGCCATAAATGGAGCCTCGTCTTCGGCGAGCTGATTCCGGCGGTTCAGGCCGGCATCGCCCGCGAGCTCCGGCTTCCCGATCCGTCGAGCATCGCCTTTGCGCCGAACACCCACGAATTCCTGCGTCGCCTCCTCTCCTGCCTGCCAGCCGACCGCACCCCTCGCATACTGACGACGAGCGCCGAATTCCACACGGCTCGGCGGCAGCTCGCCCGACTGGCCGAAGAGCGACTGATCCAGCTCGACGAGATCGCCGCAGAGCCCTTCGCAACATTTCACGAGCGCCTCCGGACGGCGATCATCGCCGGTGGCCACGACCTGATCTATGTCAGCCAGGTCCTGTTCAATTCGGGAGCGACCTCAGGCGATCTCGCAGCGCTTGCCGGCGCAGTACCGTCCGAGGAAACCCTGGTCGCGATCGATGGCTATCACGGCTACCTCGCCCTGCCGACCGACCTTTCGGCGATTGCGGACCGCGTCTTCTACATCGCCGGAGGCTATAAATACGCGATGGCCGGCGAGGGCTGCTGCTTCATGCACTGCCCGCCAGGTTATGGCCCGCGCCCGCGCGACACCGGCTGGTTTGCAGCCTTCGGCGCGCTCGCGGCTCCCCCCGGCAGCAGTGTCGGCTACTCCGCCGACGGCGGTCGCTTCCTCGGCGCCACCTTCGATCCCAGCGGGCTCTATCGCATGCGAGCCGTGCTGGCATGGCTGCAGGCCAACAGTCTCGCTGCGCATCACGTCCACGAGCACGCCATCTCCCTGATGCGGCAGTTCCTCTCCGGCCTCGATACGCTGACAATTCCCGGGCTATCCCCGGCCCAACTGATCACGCCCGTTGGCAATCCTGCGGCACATGGCAATTTCCTCGCCTTCCGCACCGCGGGAGCCGGAGCGCTGGAGGCGACACTGGCGAAGCACGGCATCGCCACGGATCATCGCGGCGACGTGTTGCGGTTCGGCTTTGGACTGGCGCTGTCGGACGGAGATGTGGCCGAGGCTCTCGATCGGATGAAGGCCCTGAACGCCTGATCGAAATCATCGGAATGATCGATTTTACGCCGGATTCATCGTGAATCCAGGCTTCACCATATCGCTCAACCGCCGGTTCACGGTCGCAGCGCCACATCTCCCGCAGAACCCGAAGCGGGAGATGAACCGTGACCAGACGCCTCGCCCCCATCGACCTGCTGCTTGCAGGCGCGATGTCCCTGCTGGCCCTTGCCTTCGCCGGCCGCCCCGCGCTCGCTCGCGAACTCGTCCAGTTCCAGGACCAGCGCTACTACCCAGGCACGATCGTGATCCGCACCGGCCAGCGCAGCCTCTATTTCGTCACGGCGCCTCGTGAGGCGATCCGCTACCAGATCGCCGTCGGCAAAGCCGGCAAGCAATGGCGCGGCGTCAAATATGTCGAGGAACTCGCAGTCGAGCCAGCCTGGAGTCCTCCGGCCGAGGTCAAGCGCGCCCAGCCGAACCTGCCCAACGTCATCGCCGGCGGCTCGCCCCGCAACCCGATGGGGGCCCGTGTCATCGGCCTCGGGCCGGGTGGTGAATACGCCATCCACGGCACCAACGCGCCGGGCACGATCGGAACAGCGGCCTCCTTTGGCTGCTTCCGGATGCACAACCCCGACGTGATCGATCTCTATGCCCGCGTCCGCATGGGCACGCCCGTGGTGGTCCTGCCTTAGATCATCTCTAGTGATTGCATCGGCTGTCCGCGAAAGCCGCAATCCACTTTTCGGACTGAGGCTTCAGAGGGCAACCGGCGACAATAATGGCCTTCCGGAAAAGAAGGCCGCGAGGTTGCCGATGAGCAAATCCTGCTGGGCATGCTGCGCCGATTCCGCGTTGGCGCCGATATGGGGCGTCAGCACCGCATTCTCGCAGGCCCGCAACCGCTCGGAGACATGCGGCTCGTTCTCGTAGACATCGAGCGCCGCACCCGCGATCACGCCCGCCTCGAGCGCGTCGCATAGCGCAGACTCATCCACGGCGATGCCGCGCGAGATATTGACGAGATGCGCTTGCGGACCGAGCGCCTTCAGTACCTCCGCGTTGATCGCGTAGCGGTTCTCGGCACTGGCACGCACCGAAACGACCAGCAGGTCCGCCCAGTGAGCCAGCCCGAGCAGGCTGTCGTGATAGAGATAGGGCAGGTCTGCGCGCGGCGACCGATTATGGTAGCCGATCGTCATGTCGAAGGCCGCAGCGCGACTGGCAATGCGGGCACCAATGGCGCCAAGTCCGTAAATGCCCAGCTTGCGACCAGCCAGTCCAGGCACATGCGCCATCCGCGCGACCGCATTGCCTTGCCATCGTCCGGCGCGCAGGAACCGGTCTCCGCTATTGATCTGCCGCGCGCTGGCCAGGAGCAGGCCGATGGCAAATTCCGCGACGCTTGTCGCGTTGCTGTCGGCGGCATTGCTCAGCAGGATGCCGCGCTCCTTGGCGCGCACCCGGTCGACCCCCTCGAAACCCGTGCCGTAGCACGCGATCAACCGCAGCTTCGGCAGGGCATCGATCAACGCCGCATCCGTCTTGTGGCTGCCGATGGTCAGGAGAGCCTGAACCTCCTCGGCCCCTGCCGGCAACGCATCCGGAGCTGAGCGCGCCATCGGGCCAAGCAATGTGTAGCTTTCGTTCAGACGCGCGACGAGCCGATCAGGCAGGCGCGGCGCCATGAGGATGGTCGGCTTCATCAGGAATCAAGCTCCATGGCGGTGTTGCATCGCAACATCGAACGGCAGCTTGCTCAACCCGTTTCGGAGCGGGGACCGCCATCTCGCCGACGCAATGCAACCGCTCTGAACGCCTCGCCGAAAAAGGCCAACATCGCCTAGCGTAACCTCTCGCCTGCGACAAAGAAGCGCGTTAACGTTTGCTTGCACGACTTCAATCGCGCTCGGGCCTGAAGCACCGAGCCCAACAGGGGCTATCGATGGATCATCTCGCCGACGTCAAGAAATACGCCAGGAAGGCCGTCAACGAAGCTGCCTTTGCCGGTATGTCCAAATCTTACGCGCTCGTCATGGGCAAGCCCGACACCCGCTTCGTCGCCTGCACGGATCCGGCCGAACTGGAGCGCGTCCGCGAGAACTTCCTGAAGAAGAAACTCGGTCTCAAGAGCGCCGATCTCGATGCATCCATCAAGGCAACCTGCGAGCATATGAAGGACGACAAGACCAAGTCGCGCCTGACCTTCTACTACCTGCTGGCCGAGCACTACGGGAAGCTGGATCTCTTCGTGAAGAAGTAAGACGCGCCCTGCGCGCATGCCCGGGCTGGCCCCGGGCATCCTGGATCACAAATCTATTCCAGGACGAGATGGTCGGCTCCAGGCCGACCATATTGCCTATCCGCTTCTCGCCACGCTCAGCGATAGAGGTCCGCGCGCGTCAGCGGCAGACCCGATGGTCCCTTGCGCCGCTTCGAGACCAGCGTCTGGTTGATCAGCGCGCCACCGCGCTCGAAGGCGAGCGAACAGCCCGCGAGATAGAGCAGCCACATCCGCGTCCGCTCGGGACCGATCTCCGCCTCGGCCTCGGCCTTGCGTGCATTCAGCCGCTCGAACCATAGCCGCGTCGTGCGCTGGTAATGCTCGCGCCACCCCTCGACATCATGCACCTCGAAGCCATGGCGCTCGAGATTGGCGATCGACATGCCGAGATGGTCGAGTTCACCGCCCGGGAAGATATAGCGCACCAACGCCCGGTACTCGGCCGGCATCTTGTTGAAGGCGCGCTCGGTCTTCTTGGCTCGCCGCGAGATCGTATGGTGCAAATAGAGACCGCGCGGCTTGAGCAGCCGGTTCACCGCCTGGAAATAGGCCGGGTGATTGCGGATGCCGACATGCTCGAACATGCCGATCGAGGAGATCTTGTCGAAGACCCCCTCCATCTCCGTGAAATCCTTGAGATGCAGCGTGACCTTGTCCTGAAGACCGAGTCGCTCGACCTTCTCGCGAGCCAGCGCGAGCTGCTCCTCGGCAAGCGTCACGCCATGCGCCTCGACACCATAATGCTGCGCGGCATGGCAGATCAGCGCGCCCCAGCCGCAGCCGATATCGAGCAGCTTCTCGCCGGGCTGCAGGCGTAGCTTGCGGCAGATCATGTCGAGCTTGTCGCGCTGCGCCCGCTCGAGATCGGTATGATCCTCGGTAAAATAGGCGCAGGTGTAGACCATCTCCTCATCGAGGAAGAGCCGGTAGAACGCGTTCGAAACGTCGTAATGATAGGCGATATTGGCCTTGTTGGTGGCGGGAGCGCCATCGCGGGTGGCCTTGTCGCCCTGCAGGTGCTCGACGGCCTGCGGCGCAGCGCCGGGCGCGAGCAGGAAGCGCCTCACGACATCGAACACCGCCGATTTCGGGATACCGCGCGCCAGCCGCGCGACCTTTCCCTCCGGGCGCGCCGCCGCGAGATCGAAGATCGTTCCGTTCACGATCGCGATCCGGTCGGTGACATGCAGATGCAGCAGCGTGTCGAGCTTCGGCTTGCGGAGCAGCGCTGCAACGGCGCCGGAGTCGCGGATCGCGATCGCAAGGCCGTCCTCAGGCCACTCGGAGGGGATGCGGCTCCCGTCCCATAATGCGAAGCCGAGCTTCAATCCAAGTTTCTGGTGTGCCTCGGTCAGAAGTCGCCGCAAGGCGGCGAGGCGTTTGGTGTCGCGATCCATGCGTGGCCGATCCATCCCCGTCCCGACCTGTTTGACGGCAGGCGTGGGGCTTGGCAACCACCCGTCAGAAATCGCTCGCGATTCCCTTCACTTCCCAGTCGTCGTAGCGCACCGGATCGAGACCACCGCGGCCGTTGAGCTCCTTGTCACGCTTTGCCGCCGCCGCCTTGGCGTCGATCTCGGCGCGTCGCGCCTGTGCTTCGGCCAATGCGCGCTGCGCCGCCGGCGAAAGGCTCCTGGCCCGATCGGTCTCGCTCGTCAGGACTGCGGCTTGATCCTTGGCCGAGGCTTGATCCTTGGCCGAAGTTTGATCCTTGGCCGAAGTTTGATCCTTGGCAATGTCGTTCGGCATTGGCACAGCGCTCTCTTGCGGGATCGGCATGGTCTTCACCACATAAGGCGCAAATCCGCATTCGGGGAGAGCGAATTCATCATCCCGGACTGCGACCGACAAAGGGGACCAAGATGAACTACGTCCGCACCGGCATCCTGATGGCCGGCCTCACCGCGCTCTTCGCCGTGGTCGGCTATCTGCTCGGCGGCGCGGGCGGCATGCTGATCGCGCTCGGGATCGCCGCCGCGACCAATCTCTACAGCTACTGGAATTCGGATCGGCTCGCGCTCGCCTCCCACAATGCCCATGAGGTCGACGAGCGCAGCGCCCCCGAACTCTATGGCATGGTGCGCGACCTTGCCGCGCGCGCCAACATGCCGATGCCGAGGGTCTACCTGATCGACGAGGAGCAGCCCAACGCCTTCGCCACCGGGCGGAACCCGCAGAACGCAGCCGTCGCCGCGACCACGGGCATCCTGCGCACGCTGAGCTACGATGAGCTCGCCGGCGTGATGGCACACGAGCTTGCCCACATCAAAAATCACGACACCCTGACGATGACCATCACCGCGACCATGGCGGGCGCAATCTCCTCGCTCACCACCTTTGGCATGTTCTTCGGCTCGCGCGAGAACCGGCCGGGATTGCTGGTGCAGATCCTGATTTCGGTGCTCGCGCCGATGGCCGCGATGGTGATCCAGATGGCGATCTCGCGTTCCCGCGAGTACGAGGCGGACCGGCTCGGCGGCGAAATCTGCGGCAATCCGGTCGCGCTCGCGGACGCGCTTGCCAAGATCGCCGGGGGCGTCGCGCATATTCCGAACGAGACGGCGGAGGCCAAGCCTGCTACGGCCCACATGTTCATCATCAATCCCCTGAGCGGACGCGGCATGGATTCTCTGTTTTCGACCCACCCCGACACCGGCAATCGAATCGCCGCCTTGATGGAACAGGCGCGCGCCATGGGTATCGGCCGGGGTCGCAATGCCGGCGGCTTCACCAGCCAGGCCGCACAGAGCCCGTGGAACGGCTCCCACAAGCCCGGCCCGTGGGGCTGAGATGACTGAACAGGACAATTCGCGCGGCAAACCGGCACCGGCTCCCGCCCGGCCAGCCGATGATGCCCCGGGTCTGCCGGCGCGCCGCCTTGCAGCGAACCTGATCGACGAGGTGCTCCGGGCCGGCACCGCGCTCGACGAAACCTATGAACGCATGAGCCCGGCCTTCGGGCTCGACGCCGCCGACGCAGCACTGGCGCGCGCCATCGCCATCACCGCCTTCCGCCGGCTCGGCACGATCCAGCACGCCATCAATGCGCGGCTCGAACGCGGCAGCCCGAAGAATTCGGGCCCGTTCGAGCCGATTCTGGTCGCCGGCGCGGCCCAGATCCTGTTCCTCGACGTGCCGGATCATGCCGCCGTCGATCTCGCGATCCGCCATCTCCACGAGGATGCGCGTTCGGCCCGCTATGTCGCGCTGGGCAATGCGTTGCTGCGCCGGCTTGCCCGCGAGCGCGACGCGATCCTGAACGGAAGCGCCGCCCCCTTTGCCGACACCCCGCCCTGGCTCGCCGAAAGCTGGCGCAGCGCCTATGGCGATGAAACGGCCGCCGCCATCGCAGCAAGCCACGCCGACGAGCCGCCGCTCGATCTGAGCGTGAAGGGTGACGCCGAAGGCTGGGCCGAGAAACTCGGCGGCATCGTGCTGCCGACCGGATCGGTGCGTCTGCGCGAACGCTCGCCGGTGCCGAGCCTGCCTGGCTTTGCGGAAGGCGAATGGTGGGTGCAGGACGCCGCCGCCGCACTGCCGGCGCTGCTGCTGGCGCCCAAGCCGGGCGAACGCATCGCCGATCTCTGCGCCGCGCCGGGCGGAAAGACGGCACAGCTCGCGGCAGCCGGCGCCGCCGTGACCGCAGTCGATCGTTCGGCGCCGCGCTTGCGCCGCCTGCGCGCCAATCTGGAACGGCTCGGGCTCACGGCCGAGATCCTGGCGACCGACGCCGCAAACTGGCAGGCCGAGCCGTTCGACGCGGTTCTGCTCGACGCCCCCTGCAGCGCCACGGGCACGATCCGCCGCCATCCCGATGTCGCCTGGACGAAGACACCCGAGGATCGCGACAAGCTCGCCGCACTCCAGGCCCGGCTGCTCGACGCGGCGGCGCGCCTGACGCGGCCCGGCGGCCGCCTGGTCTACTGCACCTGTTCGCTTGAACCGGAAGAGGGCGAGAACCAGATCGACGCCTTCCTCGCCGCGAACCCGGATTTTGCGCGCGTGCCGATCAAGCCCGAGGATATCGGCGGCCTCCCTGAGGCGATCAACGCCGCCGGCGACCTTCGTACCTTGCCGCATCAGCTTCGCGGCGAAAGCCCGCGGCTCTCAGGATGGACAGGATTTTACGCAAGCCGTCTGATCAGGCTATGACGAAACCGGGATTCGCAGGGCGCGACCACGTCCTCCGGGACGATTCGCATCGGGACGGGGTGAGCGGGGGCATTGAACGGCTGGACTGAGCGTAGGGGGCTTGCCCAGGCGGCGATCGGTCGGGCTGCGCGGCGTACGCGTGGCCAGTTCGTCGGCGCCGCGCGGAAGCTCTGGCCTTTCGGCCATGTCCAGGCCACCCGTCTGCTCTTTGCTCCGCATGATTTGCGCACCGCCGATCCGACTACGGCCGGCGATATCTATTCCGGGTATTATGCTTTCGCCGGACGCACGCTGAGAACCCATGGCGAATCGCCCTTCGACTGCCAGCCGCCGAGCGAGGGCTGGTCCGAGGCCCTGTACGGCTTCTCCTGGCTTCGGCACATGCGCGCCGCCGATACCGCGATCGCCCGCGCCAATGCGCGCGCGCTGGTCGACGAGTTCATCGACAGGCGGCACGACCGCAGCGAGATCGCAAGGCAGCCGGCTGTCGCCGCGCGTCGACTGATCTCCTTCCTGTCGCATTCGCCGCTCCTTCTCGAGGGCGCAGATCACGCTTTCTACGAGCGCTTCATCCGCCATGTCGGGCGGCTGACGGAGCGGCTGACGCTGACGCTGTCCGGCGCGGTCGATGGCGCAGCGCGGCTGCAATGCCTGATCGCAGTGACCTTCGCCGCGATCAGCCTCGACGGCCAGGAGCGCCGGCTGAGGCGCGCCGAGGCCGCCCTGTCCGACGAGCTCGACGTCCAGATCCTGCCCGATGGCGGCCATCTCAGCCGCAATCCGCGGCTGATCATCGAGTTGCTGCTCGATCTCCTGCCCCTGCGCGAGACATTCGTCGCGCGCGGGCTCGAACCTCCGCGCAGTGTCCTCATGGCGATCGAGCGGATGATGCCGCATCTGCGGCTGTTCCGGCATGGCGACGGCTCGCTCGCCCTCTTCAACGGCATGGGCATTACCCCGCCCGATCTGATGGCTACGCTCGCGGCCTATGACGACGCCCGCGCGCGGCCGATCGAGCATGCCGCCTATTCCGGCTATGATCGGCTCGGCGCCGGCCGCAGCACCGTGGTGGTCGATGCCGGCGCGGCGCCGCGAGGGGCCAACTCGGTCGAGGCCCATGCAGGTTGCCTGTCCTTCGAGTTCTCAAGCGGCAGCCAGCGCATCATCGTCAATTGCGGCGCCAGCCGTTTCGGACCGCCCGAGCTCCGGCTGGCCGCGCGTAGCACCGCAGCCCATTCCACGGTGATCCTGGCGGAGCGCTCCAGCGCCTCCTTCGGCCTCGTACTCGGTGAACACCGCATCATCGCCGGCCCCTCCGACGTGCGCGTCGCGCGGCAGGACAGCGAGGCAGGCCATGAATGGGTCGCGAGCCATGATGGCTACCATCGCAATCTCGGCGCCCTGCACACCCGCCGCCTGCTGCTCAGCAATGACGGCACGACGCTGACAGGCGAAGACGAGATCGCCCTGCCCAAGGGAACCGAAACCCTGCCGGCCGTGGCACGCTTCCACCTGCACCCCGGTATCCGAACGAGCCTGATCCGCGAGGGCGAAGGCGCCCTGCTCGCGCTGCCATCCGGCGAAGTCTGGGAGTTCGAAGCCTCCGGCCTTGCCGTCACGATCGAGGAAAGCATCTTCCTCGCCGCAKCCGACGGCAAACGGAGAACCGAGCAGTTGACGATCAGCTTCGACGCTGCCGTGACGCCGCAAGTCACCTGGCGCTTGACCCGCGTCGGCACGGCACCGCGGGCAACGCGGTCGCATGAACGGGGCGGACCCGAGGCACAACTGCCGCTTTGACGGCGGGACGCCGCTCCGGACACCGCCCTTTGCATCCAGGGCCCGGCATGATACGGCCCCGCCAAGCCGCCTTCATTGCACTGCACACCGGATTGTCCCGATGCCGACTGAGCTTCGCCGCGTCGAACGCGCCCTTCTTTCCGTCTCCGACAAGACGGGGCTGATCGAATTCGCGCGCGCCCTTCACCGTCTTGGCATCGCGCTGGTTTCGACCGGCGGCACCGCCAAGGCGATCGCCGAGGCCGGCCTGCCCGTCACCGATGTCTCCGATCTCACCGGTTTCCCGGAAATGATGGACGGTCGCGTCAAGACGCTGCACCCCAAGGTGCATGGCGGCCTTCTCGCCATCCGCTCGCATCCCGAGCATCAGGCCTCGATGCTCGGCCACGGCATCGCGCCGATCGACCTGCTCGTCGTCAATCTCTATCCGTTCGAAGCAACCGTCGCCGCCGGCCGCGCCTATGACGACTGCATCGAGAACATCGATATCGGCGGCCCCGCGATGATCCGCGCCGCCGCCAAGAACCACAACGACGTTGCCGTCGTGGTGGACGCGTCGGACTATGCCGCCGTCCTTGGGGAACTCGAGAGCCAGAAGGGCGCGACCACGCTGACGCTGCGCCGCAAGCTCGCCCAGAAGGCCTATGCCCGCACCGCCGCCTATGACGCCGCGATCTCGAACTGGTTCGCCAACGAGCTGGCGGAGACATCCCCGGCCTACCGCGCCCTCGGTGGCGGCCTCGCCGAGACGCTGCGCTACGGCGAGAACCCGCATCAATGGGCCGCGTTCTACCGCACCCCCGAGCAGCGCCCCGGTGTCGCGACTGCCCGCCAGGTCCAGGGCAAGCAGCTCTCCTACAACAACATCAACGACACTGACGCCGCCTTCGAATGCGTCGCCGAGTTCGATCCTGCAGTCTCGGCCGCCTGCGTCATCGTCAAGCACGCCAATCCCTGCGGCGTCGCCAGCGGCAGCTCGCTGCTCGAGGCCTATGAGAAGGCGCTGGCCTGCGACCCGGTCTCGGCCTTCGGCGGCATCGTCGCGCTCAACCGCAGGCTTGATGCCGAGGCGGCACGGAAGATCGTCGAGGTCTTCACCGAAGTGATCATCGCGCCCGAGGCCGATGACGAGGCGATCGCGATGATCGCCGCCAAGAAGAACCTGCGGCTGCTGCTGACCGGCGGCCTGCCCGATCCGCGCGGCGGCGGGCTGTCGCTGCGCACCGTTTCCGGCGGCTTTCTCGCACAGGCTCGGGACAACGCCGTCGTCGACGACATGGAACTGCGGGTCGTGACCAAGCGCGCGCCGAGCGAGGCCGAGCTCGCCGATCTTCGCTTCGCCTTCCGCGTCGCCAAGCACGTCAAGTCGAACGCCATCGTCTACGTGAAGGGTCAGGCGACTGTCGGCATCGGCGCGGGCCAGATGAGCCGCGTCGATTCCTCGCGCATCGCGGCCTGGAAGGCGAGCGAGGCTGCGAAGGCTGCTGGCGTTGCCGAGAGCCTCGCCAAGGGCTCGGTCGTGGCCTCCGACGCCTTCTTCCCCTTCGCCGACGGCCTGCTTGCCGCGGCCGAGGCCGGTGCCACGGCGGTGATCCAGCCCGGCGGCTCGATGCGCGACGACGAAGTGATCAAGGCGGCCGACGAGGCCGGCCTCGCCATGGTCTTCACCGGCCATCGCCACTTCCGCCACTGAGGCGCGGACGCCGCAAGGGCCGCTCTCGACCACGGGCGCGGCCTGGTCCTATTCTGCCGGCGTCGCGAGCGAGGCCGGCATGACGCAGACCCATCAGCGGCGCACGCCCTTGCGGACGCGCGTTGCACACGAACACGCCAAGGTCAGCTTCGTCGAGCTGTTCTTCGATCTCGTCTTCGTCTTCGCGATCACGCAGATCTCGCACACATTGCTGGAGCATTTCACGCTGCTTGGGCTCGCCCAGGCCACGCTGCTGCTCGGCGCGGTCTGGTGGGCCTGGGTCTGCACGAGCTGGGTGACCAACTGGCTCGACCCCGACTCGACGCCGGTCCGTCTGATGCTGTTCGTGCTGATGTTCATCGGCCTGGCGCTCACGACCTCGCTGCCGGGCGCATTCGAGGATCGCGGCCTGATCTTCGCCTGCGCCTATGTCGCGATGCAGCTTGGACGCAGCGTCTTCACGCTGATCAGCCTACGGGGCCGCAGCCCCGCCAACTACCGGAACTTCCAACGCATATGCCTCTGGTTCGCGCTGTCCGGCGTGTTCTGGATCATCGGCGGATTAGCCGATGGCGGTCTCCGCTTCGGGTTCTGGGCGCTCGCACTTGCGCTTGAATATGGCGCGCCCTGGATCGGCTTCAGGGTGCCTGGTCTCGGCCGCTCCAGCACCGCCGAATGGGATATCGAAGGCGCGCATCTTGCCGAACGATGCGCGCTCTTCATCATCATCGCGCTCGGTGAATCCGTACTGGTGACGGGCGCCACCGCATCGAAGCTGGCAGCAACGCTGCCCAATTCGCTTGCCTTCGCCAATGCCTTTCTCAGCTCCGTCGCGATGTGGTGGTTGTATTTTCATGTCGGCGCCGAGCGCGGCAGCCAGCGCATCTCCATGGCGGAAGATCCGGGCTCGCTGGCTCGCAGCGCCTACACCTTCATCCCTCTGCCTCTCGTCGCCGGAATCATCCTGGTCGCCGTCGGCGACGAGTTCGTGCTCGCGCACCCGACCGGCCACACCGAGCTCAAGGTGGCGATCGCCGTCATCGCGGGGCCGATCTTCTACGTGATCGGAAATCTGCTCTTCAAGAAGGCCACGGCAGGATGGTATCCGCTGTCCCACCTCGTCGGGCTTGGACTGCTGGTCCTCTGGGCTCCGACGGGCGCGATCCTGCCGCCGCTCGCGCTGAGCTTCGGTGCAACGCTCATCCTGGTCCTGGTCGCGGCCTGGGAAACGCTCTCGCTTCGGCCGAAGGAGGCCTGACGCATGCATACGATGAAGATGCTCTCGGCCGGCTTTGCGCTGCTCGGCCTGCTGCTGTTCCTGGCGCCGCGGTTGAACCGCAGCAGCGCGCACCCCATCGCCTATGCGGTCAAACTGTTCATTCCGCTCTGGCTCGCGGTTTCGCTGATCAATCTCGTCGTTGGCGTGACCCGCGCCGGCTACACGGTTCTCGAGGAGGCTCCGATCCTGCTCATCGTCTTCGGCATCCCGATGGCGATCGCGCTGCTGCTACGCTGGTTCTTTGGAAAGGCCTCGGCATGAGTCTCGAATCGGTTCGCTCGTTCTTCGCGGAGCACGCGCCGGACATCGCCATCATCGAGACTGCAGAGAGCAGTGCGACGGTCTCGCTAGCCGCGGCGGCTCATGGCGTCGAGCCGGCGCAGATCGCCAAGACGCTCTCGCTCCGGATCGGCGAGCGGGTCGTGCTGGTCGTCGCGCGCGGCGATGCGCGGCTGGACAACCGCAAGGCCAAGGCGGCCTTTGGCGGCAAGCCGCGCATGCTCGATGCCGGCGAGGTCACCGAGATCACCGGCCATCCGGTCGGAGGCGTCTGCCCCTTCGGGCTTGCCTCCCCGCTGCCGGTCTATTGCGACATCACGCTGAAGGCCTTCGACGAAGTCGTGCCGGCTGCCGGATCCACCCAGAGCGCACTCCGCATCAGCCCGCAACGCATGGTCGAGCTGACCAAGGCCGAATGGGTCGATGTCTGCCAGGAACCGGCCTGACGGGCCTCAGCCCTTGCCGCCGACGCGCTCGATCAAGGCCATTGCAGCAGCCGGGTTGCGGATCTTGTCGCCGCTGATGACATATAAAAAGACATCGCGGCCGCCCTGCACTCCTGCGGGCGTCGCGACTGTGTCGAGATCCTTCGGCACCTCGCCTTCCGCCCAGCGACGGGCACGCTCGGCCCAGGCGTCCAGGTCTGTGGCCGAATAGCCGTTTGGTTCGGCCTCCTGCGTGCCCATGATGCGGCTATAGACGAAAGGCGCCGTCGGATCGGCAATCTGCGTGTATTTGGAATCCGCTGCAGTGACGACCGCTACGCCGTATTCGCGCAGCAGCGCGACGAAGTCCGGCGAGCGAAAACTGTCATGGCGAACCTCGACGGCGTGGCGGAGCGCGCGGCCTTCGACGGATTTCGGCAGCAGTTTCAGGAAAGCCTCGAAATCCACCGGGTCGAAGGCCTTGGTCGCCATGAACTGCCAGTTGATCGGGCCGAGCTTCTCCCTGAGCTCCAGCACGCCGCCCGTGATGAATTTCTCGATCGAGGGGCCAGCTTTCGCAAGCACGCGGCGGTTGGTGATATAGCGTGAACCCTTCAACGAGAAGACGAAGCCGTCCGGCGTCTCCTCGCGCCATTTGGCGAAGCTTTCGGGCTTCTGCGAGCCGTAATAGGTTCCGTTGATCTCGATCGAAGTCAGCTTGCTGCTGGCATATTCGAGCTCACGCTTCTGGGAGAGACCGTCAGGGTAAAAGCTGCCGCGCCAAGGCTCGAAAACCCAGCCTCCGATGCCGATCCTGATGGCGCCCTTTGCTGCTGCGGACATGACGGCTCCTCGTTCAAGCTGGCTGGCGGCATTCTTGTCGCAAACGGGCATTGAGACCACCCGCTTTCGGAGAGCCGTCCCAACCCGTCTCGTCATATCGTGGCCAAACGGCTTGTCAGCGCCTGTCAGCAGGCGTTCGACGACCCGGCCTCAGCCGTCGCGCAACCGCTTGTGCAGACCAGCGGCGTCCAGGCCGCCCAGATCCAGCAACGGCAGGAGATCGTTCTCCGCCCTGAAATCCCGCGCGCAGACCGCATTGAACAGCGCGATGCCGGCCTGATGCAACGGCACTGCCACGCCCGTGACGGCACCGAGCAGTTCGAGCGGCACGAGCCCGAAGGGCACGTCCTCGGTGATGAAGCGGGTATCGAGCGTCTTCGGCCCCATCAGCTCCGGGCGCATGGCATAGACCGCGGCAGCCATCTCGCCGACAGGGCCAGGCGTGACGCCGAAGGACAGGGCATAGTGATCCTGCACACTGCGCACCGCGAGTCCGAAGGCCGCCGCAAGCGCGAGCCGCTCCGCGTCCATCGCATCGATGATGCGGCCGACGCCGCGCGTCGTGCTCCCGTAATTCGGCCAATCCTCGCCCTGTTCCGCGCGGGTCAGATTGCACAGCATGCTCGCCATATGGCCGGGCGGATTGAGGTTGCTCAGCATGATGGCGAGCAGGTCTTCACGGGGCTCGAACCGATCGCCGAACAATGCCTGGCAGATCGAGTGCCCCTCCGCTGCGAAGCGTCGCGGCACGGTCGCGACGTCGAGCCGGGCACGGATGCCGGAGATGTTGACGCTGCGCGGCCCCGTCTTGCGCGCGGTCAGCGCGGTCGTCGCCCAGGCGGCAATCGGCAGCGTGATCCCGCGCTTCGCCAACAGGTCATGCATATAGAGTGCGGCAAAGGAGCTATGCGCGCTGATGACCACGCTCTGGCCGTGATGCAGATGCTCCGAAAGCGTTTCCAGCACGGTTCGGAAGCCATTGGCCGGCACCGCCACGATGACGGTTTCGGCGCCCGCCACGGCGTCCGCACAGCTCTGCGCGACCGCGATGGGCAAGGATGCGACGATCTTCCCGGTTACCGTCAGTTCCGCGCGCCCGGCGAAATCCGCCAGCTCCGCTCCGCTCGGCGACCACAGCACCGGCTGATGCCCCTGTTGCGTCAGATAGGCGGCATAGCCTCGGCCGATACCGCCGGAGCCGATGATGGCGACACGCATGTTCGATGGACTCTTGCTGCGTGGACGGCTCAGTCGCGAACCGGTTCGCCGAGCGTATGCATCAGCCGGTTGGCCCAGCCGAAGATCGAGGCGGAAAGGATCAGGTCGAGGATTTCAAGCTTCGACAGTCCAAGATCGCGCAACGCGGCAATATCCGCCGGTGTCGCCTCGGACGGCGTCTTCGAGAGCCTGACCGCGAAATCGAAGATCGCCTGCTGGTGTTCCTCCAGCTCGGCATCGACGCCATCGGCGAAGATTGCTTCGATCACGTCTGTCCGCTTCGTCAACTGGTTGAAGCGCGAGGCATGCACTGCCGCGCAATAGACGCAGCGATTGACGATCGAGGCGCCGACTGCCCCAAGCTCCCGTTCGGCCGAGGACAGTCCGCCCTTGCCATACATGATCGCGTTGAAGAGCGGCGAGCGCACCTTCAGGGATTCGGGATCATGCGCGAGCGTGAGGACATAGGCCGAAACCTTCTTGTTCGACGGCGTGATCTGCAGCGCATCGAGCTGCTCCGGCGTTGCGTCCTCGAGCGCGACCGGCGTGACATAGGGCGACCAGCGCGGCACCTCGGCCGTGAACTCATGGACCGGAACGCTCACAGGACCTCCTCCAGCAGCCGCAGGCCGGCAATCACGCGGACCTGATAATTGACGAAGGCAGCAAGCTCGGCGAGCCGGACGATGTCGGGCTCCGCGATGCCTGCCGCCTTGAGCGCCTCGATATCCGCCCGCGTCGCGTCCTTGACCGTCTTCGTCAGGATGTCGACATGACGCGTGACCGCGATGAGCCGCGCATCCGCGCCGTGTTGCTCAAGGGCCGCGCCCGAAGCGATCGCCGCCAACGCGGAGGTCTCTCCGGCTTGGCCGAGCAGTTCCCGGTAGTGAGCGGCCAGCCCGGAATCCCCGTTCCATCGGGCCATCCTGACCGCCAGCGCCGCACGTTCGGCATGGCTCAGACCGCCCGGCTCGCGCGGCAGCAGGACCGCGTCATGGCTGGCCTGGCTCATCTCCATGATCCCGGAGCGCTCTGATACGGCGTCCGCAAGTTGGGAGCCCGCCTTCAGCCCCGCCAGGCTCTCGATCAGATTCGTCCCGCTCAATCCCATCTCCCCTCGCCGTGACGAGCGATGTTTAGGATCGGCGAAGGCGAAGGTCCACCCGTCGATCTATGCGGGTCCGGTTGCCGGCTATATGACAGATTCATGATCCGACGCGCGGCACGTCTCTGCCTTGCCTTTGCGGCTTTCGCCTGGCTTGCCGCCGGCCCGGCAGAAGCTCGCCGCGTCCAGATCATCACCTCGTTCCCGCCCGCCTTCTTCGAGCCCTTCCGGACGGCCTTTCGCAATCGGCACCCGGACATCGCGGTCGAGGTCGTGCAGCGCAAGACCACCGCAGCCGTTGCGGATATCCGGACGCAGCAGCGTCAGGAGGCCGATCTGTTCTGGGCCTCGGCGCCCGACGCCTTCGAGTTGCTGAAACGGAGCAGGCTGCTGGCACCGCTGCAGGCCCGGGCGACCGGCGCCCCCGAGACCATCGCGGGCTACCCCGTCAACGATCCGGATGGGCACTATCTCGGCTTTGCCGTCTCGGGCTACGGGCTGGTCTACAACCCGTCCTATCTTGCGGCGCGTGGGCTCCCGGTACCGCGCAACTGGGCCGACCTTGCCGCCCCCGCCTATGCCGGCCATATCGGCCTGACCTCGCCGGCCCGCTCCGGCACGACGCACCTGATGGTCGAAGCCCTGCTGCAATCGCTCGGCTGGGAACGTGGCTGGGCGCTCTGGTCCGAGATCGGGGGCAATCTCGGCACCATCACGGCGCGCAGTTTCGGGGTGACGGCCGGTGTGGCGCGCGGCCGCTTCGGCATCGGTATCTCGATCGATTTCCTGGCAGAAACCGCCGGCGCGGAGGGCGAGACCAGCCGCTTCCTGCTGCCGGAGGAGACGCTCTTCGCACCAGCCAGCATCGCACGACTGGCAACGTCACCCAATCCGAAGGAAGCCGAGCTCTTCATCGACTTCGTGCTCTCGCCCGAGGGCCAGAAACTGCTGCGCGAGCCGCGGATCGGCCGGCTTGCGGTCTCACCGGCTGCCTATGGTGCCGACGAGGCGCCGCCGCATCTTTCGGACCTGTCGGGGCTCTTCAACCGGACACGCTTCGATGCCGGGCTGTCGGCCGGCCGCTACGAATTGGTCAACATCATCTTCGACGAGTGGATCACCTTCCGCCGCGCGGAGCATGCCCGGCTCTGGCGCAGCCTCCAGGGGCTGGAGGCCGCGCTTCTCGCCTATCCCGACGGGAAGGCTGCCCGCCTCCTAACCGAAGCGCGCAGAGCGCTGGTGCGGCCGCCCATCTCCGCCTCGGAACTCGGCCAGCCCGAACGCTTTCGCGATCTTGTGCGTGTGCCTCGGGGCCTGGCCGTTCCCGAGGCGCAGGCGCGTATCGAAGCCGAGATCCGCAGCGCAATCGCAGCCCAGGCCGCGGACGCCGCCGTCAGGTTGCGACAGGCTGCCGAGCGGCTCGCCGCCGCAGGGTGGACCAACTCGGATGACGGGCTGGCCGGAGGGCTGCCATGAGGCGCCTCTGGCAAGGCCGGCGCTTCGGCATCGGCGAACGCCTGATCGCCGCCTTTCTCGGCGTCGGTCTGTTCGCCGTCGGCGCCGGCATCGTCGGCGTCATCTCCTATGAGCGCCTGAGCACGGAACTGGCAGCCATCGCCCGCGATCATCTGCCGGGCCTGGCCTCGTCGGCGAGGCTCGCCGAAGCCAGCGCGCGCGTCATCGCCAGCATGCCCGAGCTTGCCAATGCCGAGCGGCGCGACGCCTATGAACGCAGCCGACGACTTGTCGGAGAACGGCTGGACGAGCTCGATCGGGTCCTGGCCGAGCGGGCCGAGGGAGGGTTCGCTTCGCCCGCCCTCGCCGCGGTTGCGACGGAAATCCGCAGCAATCTCAAAGCCATCGATGCGGTCTCGGGGCGGCGCTTCCCGCTTGGCGAGCGCAATCGCGCCATCGGTGAGGAACTGCGCTGGCTCCAGGCCGATCTCCTCGACGAAATCGAGCCGCTCACCGACGATGCCCGCTTCAATATCGAGACGGCGCTCGGCCAGGCCGGAACCGATGCACCAAGCGCGGCCAAGCCGAATGCCATTCGCGAGGAGACCCGCAAGAGCGCGGCGTTGATGACGCTGAATGCCCAGGCGAACCTGATCGTCGGACTTTACGGGCGGCTCGGCGTGGTCCGCACCCGCGAGGATATGGAGCAGACGGGCCACGTCATCGGCGAGGCGGTCGACCAGCTCGAAATCGAGGCCAGGGCACTGAATGGCTGGCCCGATACCATTACCGTCAGGCAGATTGCCCAACGGCTGATCGGACTTGCCGATGCCGGCACCGGATTACCCGCCATCAAGCGTGCCGAGCTGGCGGCCCAGGCCGACGCGCAACGCCTGATCACGGAAAGCCGGCGGCTGGTCAGCGAGCTCGGCACCCTGGTCTCCCAGGAGGTCCAGAGAACGGAAGCAACCGCGAAGGCCGCTGCCGAGCGTTCGGCCACAGCGATCAGGCTCGGCCGCAACCTGCTCCTGGCGATCGCCGCCGCCTCGCTGATCGGAGCCCTTCTCATCGGCTGGTTCTATGTCCGCCGGCATCTCGTCGCGCGGCTGCGCGTGCTCACCGAAGCCGCGACCAGCATCGCCAGCGGGCAGTCCTCGGCTGTTCTGCCCCACGCCGGCAATGACGAGCTCGGCGACCTCGCCCGGGCGCTTGCGGTCTTCCGGCAGACCCGCGACGACCTGATCCAGGCGGCCAAGCTGGCCGCGCTCGGCCAGATGGCCGCCGGCCTCAGCCACGAACTCAACCAGCCGCTGGCGGCGATTCGCTCCCATGCCCATAACGGCGTGCTGCTGCTGGAGCGCGAGCGTCCAGACGAGGCCCGCCACGCCATCATGCGCATCCAGG
The DNA here is from genome assembly GCF_056396065.1 of Allobosea sp. 05T433. Lineage (NCBI taxonomy): Bacteria > Pseudomonadati > Pseudomonadota > Alphaproteobacteria > Hyphomicrobiales > Alloboseaceae > Allobosea > Allobosea sp. 05T433. Next base: position 92,804 of record NZ_JBFTKS010000024.1, read on the forward strand.
CGCTGACGACGCGCGCCGCCGAGCTGATTGCTCACCTCAGGCGCTTCGCCCGCAAGCCGGGCGTGACGCTTTCTCCCGTCGAGGTCGGCGGTGTGGTCGAGACGGCGCTGTCGCTCTTCGGTCCGCGTCTCGATGCCGGGCAGGTGACGCTGAAGCAGGACATGCCAGGCGAAAGGCTCTATGTCCGCGCCGAGGAAATCCGGCTGGAACAGGTCCTGGTCAACCTCATCGCCAATGCCCTCGATGCCATCGCCGGCCGGCCGGACCCGACGCTCGCGATCGGCGCGGCCCAACGCGGCAAGGCCGTCGAGATCTGGGTCGAGGATAACGGGCCCGGCATCGACCGCGCGCATCTGGAGCGAATCTTCGACCCGTTCTTCACGACCAAGCCGGTCGGCTCGGGGCTCGGCCTCGGCCTCTCGCTCTCCTACAACATCATCAAGGACCTTGGCGGCACGCTCGCCGTCGCCAGCTCCGGTCCCGCCGGCACACGCTTTCTGATTATGCTCGAAGCCCTGCCGAATCGCGCAATGGCTGCCATGGAAATTGACGCATGAATGCGCCGAGGATTGTTCTCGTCGACGACGATGCCGAGGTTCTCGAGGCCTGCCGGCTGACCTTGGAGCTCGAAGGCTTCGAGGTCGCGGCAAAGCGCTCGGCCGACGCCGCCCTGCCCCTGCTGACGCGCGACAGCCCCGTCGTTCTGGTGAGCGATGTCCGGATGCCCGGCCGCGACGGCTTTGGCCTGCTGGCGGCGGTCAGGGCGATCGACCCGGAAATTCCGGTCGTGCTTGTCACCGGCCATGCCGACGTCCCCATGGCGGTGAAGGCGATCCGCGACGGCGCCTGGGATTTCGTCGAGAAGCCGGCCGATCCCGTGCTCCTCACTGAGACCGTCCGCCGGGCGAGCGATTACCGCCGGCTGATCATCGAGAACCGGCTGCTGCGTGCCGGAGCCACCCCCGACGACCCGTGGGTCGCGCGGCTTGTCGGCGCCTCGCCGGCGATCGTCCGTTTGCGGCAGCGGCTGACCCTCATGGCCGATGCCGATGCCGACGTGCTGCTCTTCGGCGAAACGGGGACCGGCAAGGAGGTCGCGGCCCGCGCGCTGCACGATCTCGGCAAGCGCCGCAGCGGCCGCTTCGTCGCGGTGAACTGCGGCGCCATCCCCGAAACCATGATCGAGAGCGAGCTTTTCGGCCATGAGGCCGGCGCCTTCACCGGCGCGCGCGAGCGGCGCATCGGCAAGATCGAGCATGCCAGCGGCGGCACGCTCTTTCTCGACGAGATCGAGTCGATGCCGATGGCCGCGCAGGTCCGGCTGCTGCGCGCGCTCCAGGAGCGACGCATCGAACGCCTCGGCTCCAACCGCGAGATCGCGGTCGATATCCGCATCGTCGCGGCAACCAAGGCGGACCTCGCTGCATTGGCCAAGGCCGGCGGATTTAGAGAGGACCTCGTCTATCGCCTCAATGTCGTGACGCTTCGCCTGCCGCCCCTGCGCGATCGGCGCGAGGACATTCCATTGCTGTTCCAGCACTTCCTCGGGCTCGCCGCCGCTCGCGTCGGCCGCTCCGCCCCGCTGCTCGGCCGCGATCTGCTGCAGCGCCTGTCACGGCAGGACTGGCCCGGCAATGTCCGCGAATTGCGCAACGCCGCCGAACGCAGCCTGCTGGGGATGGACGAGGATTTCGATGATCACGAGACCGTCGCCGGACCATCGAGCGCCGAACTGACGCTGGAAGAACAGATCGCGCTCGCCGAAGCCGAGGTGATCGGCGCGGCGTTGAAACGCCATGGCGGCCGGATCGGCGTCACGGCAGCCGCCCTGGGCATCACCCGCAAGACCCTTTACCTCAAGATGCGCCGCTACGGATTGAGTGGCGCGGCAGCGCTTCCCGACTGACGTCGCGATGTTACCGTCCTGACCCATCCCGCCGACGCGACGGTTACCGCAACGACCCGCAGAGACCGCGAACTGCGCGCGCAAACCGGGATTTCCTCAACATAATCAATACGACGCCCGGTTGGCATCGTCGTTGCTGACAGATGAGCATCGGCCTCGACGCCGGGTGAGCAAAAACTGTCTTGGAGGAAATCATGGTCAATCGCAGGGTCGCACTCGCGGCCGCCCTCGGCCTGTCGCTCAGCACGTCATTCGCAACCATCGCCCTCGCCCAGGCTCCGGCCGGCAAGGTCACCGTCGTCACCTCCTTCTCCAAGGACGTGACCGACCCGATCAAAAAGGCCTTCGAGAAGGCGGTTCCGGGCGTCACGCTCGAGGTTCAGAACCGCAACACCAATGCCGGTGTGAAATATGTCGAGGAGACAAAGGCCAACAACCAGGTCGATCTCTTCTGGGCATCGGCTCCTGACGCCTTCGAAGTGCTCAAGGGCAAGAAGCTGCTGACGCCCTACAAGCCCAAGGCGGCCGGCATCCCCGAGAAGATCGGCTCCTATCCGATCAATGATCCGCAGGGCTTCTATTTCGGCTTCGCGGCATCGGGCTACGGCATCATGTGGAATGATCGCTACGCCAAGGCCAACAAGCTGCCGGAGCCGAAGGACTGGCAGGATCTCGCCAAGCCGGCCTTCTACGACCATGTCTCGATCGCCTCGCCGGCCCGCTCCGGCACGACGCACCTGACCGTCGAGACCATCCTTCAGGGCGAAGGCTGGGAGAAGGGCTGGCGCACGCTCAAGGAGATGTCGGGCAATTTCCGCTCGATCACGGAACGTTCGTTCGGAGTGCCGGAGGCGGTGAACTCCGGGCAGGTCGGCGTCGGCATCGTCATCGACTTCTTCGCCTTCTCGGCGCAGGCGTCCGGCTTCCCGGTCAAGTTCGTCTACCCGACCGTGACCACCGTCGTGCCTGCCAATGTCGGCATCATCGCGAACCCACCGAACAAGGCGGCGGCCGAGGCCTTCGTCGAGTTCCTGCTCTCGCCGGCCGGCCAGGAGGTCCTGCTCGACCCCGGCATCCGCCGCCTGCCGGTCAATCCGGCCGTCTATGCCAAGGCCGGCGCCGACTATCCCAACCCCTTCACCGATCCGCGCTTCCAGAAGATGATCGGCTTCGACGTCGACAAATCCGAAGCCCGGACCGCTGTCGTCGACACTCTGTTCGACCAGCTGATCTCCTTCCAGCTCGATGCGCTGAAGGGCGTCACCAAGACGCTGCACGAGGTCGACGCCGCGCTGGCGAAGAAGCCCAACGCCCAGGCCAAGGCTGCAGCCGATGAGGCACGCAACCTGATCGCAGCCATGCCGGTCTCGGAAGCGCAGGCTGCAAGCGCGGAACTCCGCGGCGCCTTTACCGGCGGCAAGGAGAAGGGCGCCAGACAGGCGGAGCTCGAGAGCCAGTGGGCCAATGCCGCCCGCGAGAATTACGCCAAGGCCAAGACCAAGGCCGAGGAAGCCCTCAAGCTCGCGCGCTGAGCCGTCGCCGCTGCCGTCATCCCTGCCGTAGCGACGTGAAGAGCCGGGATCCATGCCGGCCTCCCATTGGGGGCTCGGGCATGGATCGCGGATCTCCGCGCGGCCGTCTGGCATGATGGCGCGGGCTTTATCGATCGAGCCTCTTTCGGGAACTCCCCATGACCGCCGTCCCCGCGCTCTCGCGCCCCAAACGCATGTCGGCGACGCCTGGCCAGATCGCGCTCGCGCTGGCCATTGCAGCCTTCCTGCTGTTCTTCCTCGTGCTGCCGGTGGCAACGGTGATCTATGTCGCCTTCACCGAGAAGGGTACGAACAGCTTCACGCTGATCAATTTCTACGACTTCTTCCGCACCGAGCTGTTCATCCGGTCGTTCTGGAACTCGGTCTATGTCTCGGCCATGTCGGTGGTCTGGGCGTCGGTCTTCGCACTGCCGCTGGCCTATCTGACGACGCGTTTCGTCTTCCGCGGCGCTGCGGTCGTCCAGACGCTGGGTTTCCTGCCCCTGATCATGCCGCCCTTCGTCGGCGCCGTGGCGATGCAGCTCTTCTTCGGCCGCAACGGCTCGATCAACCTGCTGCTGGATGATTGGTTCGGCTTCAAGATCGGCTTCATGGAAGGGCTGAACGGCGTCATTTTCGTCCAGTCGGTCCACTACTTCCCGTTCATCCTGATCAATCTCTCGGCGGCGTTGCGCAATATCGACCGGGCCATGGAAGAGGCCGCGCAGAATCTCGGCTCCTCCGGCTTCCGCCTCTTCCGCCGCATCGTCTTCCCGCTTGCCATGCCGGGCTATCTCGCCGGCGCCTCGCTGGTCTTCGTCAAGGTCTTCGACGATCTGGCGACCCCCCTCCTGCTCAACGTCAAGGACATGCTGGCGCCGCAGGCCTATCTGCGGGTGACCTCGATCGGGATTGCCGACCCGATGGGCTATGTCATCTCGGTCGTCCTGATCATCGCCTCGGTCGTCGCCATGTGGCTGTCGGCGCTGGCGCTGAAGGGCCGCGACTACGCCACGACCCAGCGCGGCGGCGGCGGCCTCGCCAAACGTGTGATGTCACCGACTGAGGCCATCTTCGGCTATGGCGTCGTCATCCTGATCCTGGCGCTGGTGCTCGCGCCGCATCTGGGACTGCTGCTGCTCTCCTTTGCGACGATCTGGTCCTATTCGCCGCTGCCGGACGCCTTCACCGTCGCTCATTACGCCCGCGTCTTCGGCGAGAGCTCCGTCTACATCAAGAACACGCTGATCTATGCCAGCATCGCAGGCGGGATCGACATCGTGCTCGGTGTGGCGATCGCCTATCTCGTGCTGCGGACGAAGCTGGTCGGCCGCGAATGGCTGGACTGGACGGCGTCGGCGGCACTGGCGATCCCGGGTGTGGTGCTCGGCATCGGCTACCTCCGGACCTTCTACGGCATCACCTTGCCGGACGGCACGCCGCTCGCCTCGCTCTGGATCACCATCGTGCTGGCGCTCGCGATCCGGCGCCTGCCCTATGCGCTGCGCGCCTGCCACGCGGCGCTGCAGCAGATCTCGGTCTCACTTGAGGAGGCGGCGGAGAATCTCGGCGCCACCAAATCCCGGACAGTGCGGCGCGTCGTCGTCCCGCTGATGGCAGGCGGCATTCTCGCCGGCTTCGTCACCAKCTTCTCGACCGCGGCGGTCGAGCTCTCGGCCACGCTGATGCTGGTGCAGTCCAACTCCGACGCGCCACTGGCCTATGGGCTCTATGTCTTTATGCAGTCCGCCGCCGGACGTGGGCCTGGTGCGGCGCTTGGCGTCGTCGCGGTCATCCTCGTCGCGGCCTGCACCTTCCTCTCCCATCTCATCATCGAACGCAGCCAGAAGGCCAAGGGAATGGGCCACTGATCATGAACGCCATCGCACCGCTCGCTACCAAAGCCGTCGCCGTCGATATCGAGAGCATCAATCTCTCCTACGGCACCAATCATGTGCTGAAGAACGTCAACCTCGCGATCCGGCCCGGTGAATTCTTCGCCTTTCTCGGGCCATCGGGCTGCGGCAAAACCACGCTGCTCCGCCTTATCGCCGGCTTCAACCAGGCCGATACCGGCCAGGTCCGGATCGGCGGCCAGGACATTTCCACCCTGCCGCCCTGGAAGCGCGATGTCGGCATGGTCTTCCAGTCCTATGCACTCTGGCCGCATATGACAGTCCGCAAGAACGTCGCCTTCGGTCTTGAGGAGCGCGGCGTCGCCCGCGCCGAGATCGAGCGGCGCGTCGGGGTCGCGCTCGACCTGGTCGGGCTCGGCCATCTCGGCGACAGGCGCCCATCCCAGCTCTCCGGCGGCCAGCAGCAGCGCGTCGCGGTCGCGCGCACCGTCGCGGTCGAACCGAAGGTCCTGCTGCTCGATGAGCCGCTCTCCAATCTCGACGCCAAGCTGCGCGTGCAGGTGCGGCGCGAGCTGCGCGACCTGCAGCAGCGCCTCGGCCTGACGACGATCTTCGTCACCCACGACCAGGAGGAGGCCAACACGATCTGCGACCGCATCGCGGTGATGAACGAGGGCATCGTCCAGCAGGTCGGCACCCCGATGGACCTTTACGAGCGCCCGGCCAATCTCTTCGTCGCGAATTTCCTTGGTACCGCCAATATCCTCGAGGGCAAGGTTGTCGGCAGCGGCACCGAACGCGCCTTCGAGGTCAAGGGCGGCGCGAAGCTCCCGATCCCGGGTGATGTAGCGGTCCCGACCGGCGCCAAGCTGGTCTTTCGTCCCCAGCATGCGACTCTCGGCGCCGCAGGCGCCACGCATGCTGGGCAAGTCGCGTTGCCGGGCAGGATCGCGCATCGCGAGTTCCTGGGATCGAGCATGCGCTACGGCGTCACGATCGGCGAAACCGAAGTCTCGGTCGACCTGCCCTTCCAGTCGGGCGGCGACCTGCATGAGGTCGCGGCACCCGTCAGCCTGTCGCTGTCGCCGAGAACCGCGCTCTGGCTGGAGCGCTAAAGCATCGGCCCGGAAAGTGAATTGAGGTTTTCGGGGAAAGCCGATGCAAGCACGGAAGCCTGGATCATCGGACCGGATACGGTATCCCGTCAGATGATCCAGCCCTGGCGAGAATCACGACCAATGCGCGGCGCCGGGCAAGGCCATGACGAATATCCAGTTGCCAGAACGGTGTCGCGCCGCTCAGAGTTGATGCATCCCGTGATGCCGTGACGGCTATTTGCTTGCGCGGCATCGCTCGCCGACCTTGCGCAAGAGATCTTCGCCATGAGCCCGCCTGCCGCCGCCCGCATCGACATCGAGCGCTTCTGGACGACAATAGAACGGTCGGGCGAGATCGGTCCGGGCCGGCCGGGCGGTCTCTCCAGGCTTGCCTTGTCGGATGCCGACAAGCAGGTCCGCGACGAGTTCGTCGGCTGGTGCCGGGAGGCCGGCCTCACCGTCCGCATCGACGGAATCGGCAATATCTTCGCCCGGCGTCAGGGCCGCGACGACACGCTGCCTCCCGTCGTGATGGGAAGCCATCTCGACACGCAGGTGAATGGCGGCCGCTTCGACGGCATCGCCGGCGTGCTCGGCGCGCTCGAAGTCTGCCGCACGCTCGATGCGCTCGGCCATCGCACGCGCCGCCCGCTGGAGATCGTGAACTGGACCAATGAGGAGGGCGGCCGCTTCTCCCCGCCCATGGTCGGCTCGGGCTGCTTCACCGGCACCTACACACTGGACTGGGCCCGCGGTCGCACCGACGATGACGGAATCAGTCTCGGCCAGGAGCTGCAGCGCATCGGTTATCTCGGCGAGATGGAGGCAAGCCCGCACGCCTTCGACGCCTATTTCGAGTTCCATATCGAACAGGGCCCGATTCTCGACCGCGAGGGCATGCAGGTCGGCGTCGTTACCGGCGGCTACCCGAGTTGCGGCATGCTCGTCGAATTCCGAGGCGAGACCGCCCATACCGGTCCCTGGCCGATGGAGCGGCGCAGGAACGCCCTGGTGGCCGGCGCGCGCCTTCTCACTGCGGTCGACGATATCGGCTGGGAGAACGCCGGCACGGGCGGCAAGGCGACAGGTTCGCGGCTCGTCGCCTGGCCGAACAAGCCCGGCATCCTGTCGGACTGGGCGCAGGCGGTTTGCGACGTCCGCCATCCCGACGCGGAGACGACCCTGGTCATGGCCGAGCGCGTGCGCCGCGCCATTGGCGAAGCCGCAGCACGCGGCGGCTGCACGGCCGAAATCCTCGACACCTGGAACTGGGGCGGACGGATTTTCTCGGGCGAACTGATCGAGGGCATCCGCTCTGTCTCGCTCGGGCTGGGCTACCGGACGCAGGATATCCTGAGCCAGGCCGGGCACGACGCCTATTTCGTCGCCCGCCATGCTCCGACGGCGATGATCTTCGCGCCGTGCAAAAACGGCATCACCCATAACAACCTGGAACTCTGCACGCGCGAGGATCTGGAGCCCGGACTGAATGTCCTGTTGCGCTCCGTCGTCGCGCGTGCCGATCGATAGGGGCTCCGTCGCCCCGCGCGATGCCGATGTCTAGGACGGGTGGCTGAAGCGAGCGACCCGCGCATCCTTCATCAGGTTGCAAAAGTCAGGTCCACTGACGCGCACCAACGTCCTGTGGTCACCACCCTCGAAATAGACGTCCCTGGCGTCATGAAGGCTTTCATCGAGGATCACCGGCACGTCATAGGCCGATCCGATCGGCGGAACCGCACCCAGGTCGCAATCGACGAACAGCGAACTCACCTCATCCTCCGAGGCGAGGCCGAGCCGCTGGTGTATCACATCCTGCAAGGTGGAGAGTTCGATCCGGTGTGTGCTGGGAACGACGGCCAGGACGTAGCCACTCTCATGGTGAACCACCACGGATTTGGCCAGCCTGCTGCCCGGGACATGCGCGGCTTGCGCCGACTGGCTGCTGGTCGCCGTACGGTGATGCGCGACGGTGTCGTAGGCGATGCCTTCGCCGTCGATATAGGCCTGGAGTTTCTTTGCGATTGTCATCGGAGGCGCCCCTTTGTTGTCTGGCGACGCGTCAGGACGACATCCTCCTCTCCTCCTCCGCGAAGTCAACGGCGAATGGGCTGCCAGGGCCGGGGCACAGGCTCCGCCCGTGCGAGCCGGCGAGCCTTTGACACGCGGCTGTGGATCCGGGCTCCGGGCCTCGGCTAACCGATCGTCCCGGAACCTCTCGATTGTCTGCCCGCCAGCGGCCTCAGCTCAGGCTTGAGCGCTTCATGAAGGCGCCGCCCTTCATGATCAGCGGCATATGCCGGCCCTGGCGGGTCAGCAACGCCAGGTCCTTCAGCGGGTCGCCGTCGACGACGACCAGGTCGGCATGGGCGCCCGGCGCGACCGTACCGATCTTGCCTTCGAGCCCGAGCAGCTTCGCCGCGACATGGGTGGCCGCACCGATCACCTCATGCGCCGGCAGGGCGCGGCCGCGAATGACGAACTCCTCGGACTGATGACGATGCATCTCGCCGAGAAGATCGCTGCCATAGGCCATGGGCAGGCCCGCCTTCCTCATGATGGCGAGCGAATCCATGCCGGCGACACGGACATTCTCGACCTTGGCGATGGAATCCGGCGGGAAACCGAGCTTGCCGCCTTCGCTGGCGAGCTTGTCATAGGTCACCAGGGTCGGCACGGCGACGGCGCCCTTCGCGGCGGCGAGCTTGGCTGTATCCGCCTGGATCAGGTTGCAATGTTCGAGCGAGTGGACGCCAGCCTCGACGCAGCGGCGGATCGCCTCGTCCGTATAGACATGGGCCGAGACATAAGTGCCGGCCATCCGGGCTTCCTCGACGATCGCCTCGAGCTCGCTCACGGAATAGCCGAGGAAATGGATCGGATCGGTCGGAGAGGCACAGCCGCCATTGGCCATGATCTTGATGAAATCGGCTCCGCCCTTGAGCTCCTCGCGAGCCGCCCGGCGCACTTGGTCGATGCCGTCGCAAATGCGGCCGAGAGCGCCGAGCCGATGACGGGTCGTCACCGCCTCGCGATCGTCATAGCGGCCGCGGAAATCGGCATGGCCGCCGGTCTGGCTCAGCGCCTTGCCGGAAATGACGAGGCGCGGTGTGGGGAAATGCCCCTCCTCGGTCGCAACCTTCAGCCCGAAATCGGCGCCGCCGACATCACGCACCGTGGTGAAGCCGCGCAGCAGCATCTCGCGCATGATCACGAGGGAGCGCACCGTCACGAGGGAGTCCGGCAGCGCCGCATTGCGCCCGAGATCGGCGACGCCGGCGATGACATGCACATGCGCGTCGATCAGCCCGGGCATCAAGGTCCGGCCCGCCAGATCGATCACCTTCGCCTTGCCGGCGGACACGGTCTTGCCGACCTCGCGGATCGTCCCGCCCTCGACCAGGACTGAAACCGGTGCACCGCGCTCCGGCGCGGTGCCGTCGACGATGCGGGCATTGGTGAAGAGGGTGGAAGCCACGGCAATTCTCCAGTCGGATGGGAGCTGTCAGACAGCGCGCGCTGCTGCGCGGGCAGCCAGGAATGCGGGAACCAGCAGAGGCGCCAGCCGCTCAACCAGCGGCACATGCTCCTCGCGATAGAAGCCTTCCGGCGCGAGCAGGTTGATCGTGCCAACGACCTTGCCGTCATAGAGCGCCGGGACATTGATGACCGAGCCGAGGCCCATGCTCTCGATCAGCACGTGATCGAAGAAGGCCCAGCGGATTCCGGCCTTGTCGCGCCCGAGATAGGGCTTGCGCCCCTTCAGCACATGGTCGCCCCAGGGCGTCGGCCCCATCGTCTTGCGGCCCGAGACCGGATATTCGGCCGGGCGGTTCGAATAGATCCGCGCGACCTCCTCGCCATCGACGTAGAGCAGGGTGAAGAGCTCATGCCCGACGAGCTGCTTGGTCACAGCCTCGAAGGCCTTGAACAGCGTGTCCGGCTGGCCGGGCTCTGCAAGCAGGCGCGACAGGGCGGCAAGATCATCGGACATCGTGAACTCCGGGATTCAGGCTTTGAAAGGAACGGGTTTGGGTGCACGTGGAATGCGTTCGGGCAGGAGCCCCTGCGGCCGCAGGTGCAGGACGAGGATCAGCGCGAGCCCGACCAGGATCTCGCGCAGTGCCGCGACCTGGACAGGCTGCAGACCTGGCACCCATTCGGTGGCGAAGCGCGTCGCCTCGAGGAAGATCACGACGAGATAAGCGCCCACGACCGCGCCGCTCGGGCGACCGACACCGCCGGCAGTCACCGCCAGGAAGATGTAGATCGTGATCAGCGGCTGGAAATGGTCAGGCGACACATAGGACTGGAAATGCGCATAGAGCGCGCCGGCCAATGCCGCGATGGCAGCTGAGAGCGCGAAGGCCTGGAGCTTGAAACGCAGCACCGTCTTTCCGGCGAAGGCCGCAAGCTGCTGATCCTCGCGGATCGCCTTCATCGCCCGGCCATAGGGCGAGCCGTCGAGCCGACGCAGCAGCAGCCAGACGCCGGCCACGATCAGCGTGACCAGACCGAGATAGAACAGGTTGAAGCCCATGAGGCCGAGCTCGGCCTTCAGAGGCGCCTTGATCCCGGAAATGCCGTCGGATCCCTTGGTGAGCCAGCGCTCGTTCAATGCAACGAGCCGGATCACCTCGGCAAAGCCGAGCGTGACGATGGCGAGATAGTCGTCGCGCAGGCGCAAGGTCGCGAATGTGACGACAAGCCCGACCACCGCGCCGACCGCGAGCGCCGCGGTCCAGCCGAAGAGCACCGGCGCCCCTGCCCCAGTCGCCAGCGCAGAAGCATAGGCTCCGACCGCAAAGAACCCGGCAAGGCCGAGATTGACCAGTCCGACGCCGCCCCAGATCAGGTTCAGGCTGAGCGCGAGCAGCGCGTAGATACCACAGAGCGTCAGGGTGAAGATGACATAGGACAACATCAGACCGCCCTCTCGCCCAGGATGCCGCGTGGACGGAAGGTCAGCATGATCAGGATCGCGATGAAGCCGACGGCGGTGCGATAGGTTGCGGGCACCGCAATCAACGCCAGTTCTTCGGCGATGCCGAGCGCAAGCGCTCCAACCACGGCGCCAGGGATCGAGCCGAGCCCGCCGAGCACCGCGGCGGCGAAGACCGACAGCAACACGCGATAGCCGGTGAGCGGGTCGATCGAGGTATCGAGGCCGATCAGCACGCCGCCGACACCGGTGAGCCCAGCGCCCAGGAAGACGGTGACGATGGCGATCCGGGCAGGATCGATGCCCTTCAGCCGGGCGAGATCGGGATTGTCGGCGACTGCGCGCATGGCCTTGCCGAAGCGCGTATAGCGCAGGAAGGCAAACATCGCGGCCATGATCACGACCGCCAGCGCAAGGCTCTGCAGCTGCTGCGGGCCAATCCGCAGATCGCCGAAGCGCATGTCGCGCATCAGGGGCAGGTCATAGCCGCGCATGTCGTTGCCGAAGACGAACCGGACGATATTCTCAAGCACGAGATTGAGCGCGATCGAGGCGATGGCGACGATGAGCGCCCCGTTCCCGCGCAGGCGGCTGAGCGCACTCTCCTCCGCGACCACGCCGACGGCTCCGGCGATAGCAAACGCAATCACGAGAGCCGGAATAATCGGCAGCCCCAGCACCACATTCGCCCACCATGCGGCAAAGGCGCCAATGGTGGCATAGGATGCGATGGCGAAGTTGGGATAGCGCAGCACGGCGAAAATGGCCGAGAAGCCGACAGCCGGGACGGCAATCAACGCCCCAGTCATCAGCCCGTTGATGAGCGCCTGCAGGAAAAGGGTCACGCGCGCGGGTCTTTCGGGATCAGGCGATCTTGACCAGAACGATCTTCCCGCCCTGGACCTGCTCGTAGCGGAACTTCGAGTCGCTGATATCGCCGGTCTCGGTGAAGTCGCACGGGCCGCTGGCGCCGTCATAGTCGACAGGCTGCTTGGCTGCGATCGCCTTCAGGCCGTCAATCGCATTATCGATCTTGGCACCGCCCGGCGCCTGGCTCGCCTTGCGGATCGTGTCCTTGATCGCCGTACCGGACGCATCGCCGGCCAGCGCGATCGCCATCAGCACCAGGTTGATCTGGTCATAGATCTGCGTCGTGTAGGGATCGGGCGAAGCCACGCCGATCAGCTTGACCAGGCGCTCATAGGCCTTCGAGCCTTCCGCCGACGAGGGCGAGATCGTGTAGGTCTTGTCGACGACATCGGCCGGAACGCTGTCGACGAGCTTCTGGTTCACCGAATAGCCGAAGGCGACCTTGAGCCCGCCGAAGCCGGCCCGGAAGAGGTCTTTCAGCATCACGGCGGTGTCGGGCGTATAGCCGCCGAACACGACCGCGTCGGGCTTGAAGCGCAGCACCTCGTCGATCTCGGTGCGATAGGCAGGCTTCTTGTCGTCATAGATCAGGGACGCCGTCTCGCCGCCGCCCTTCTTCACGGCCTCGGTGATATTGTCGAACTGGCTCTTGGCGAAGGGCGTCTGCGGCGACAGGAAGAAGACGCGCTTGGCCTTCTCGGCGATGACGAACTCGCCGAACTTGCGGCCCTGCAGCGTCGTCGTCGGCTGCGTGCGGATCAGATAGCCCTGATGCGGCAACTGCGTGATCGAATCCGCGCCCGAGACGGTCGCCAGGAAGGTCTTCGATTCCCAGCAGAGCGGCGCGACCGCGGTCGTGACCGAGGAGGCCCAGGTGCCGAGAATGGCCGAGACTTTGTCGACGTCGATCAGCTTGCGCGCCGCGCGGACGCCGGCTTCCGGATTGGTCTGGTCGTCCTCCGAGATCAGCTCGATCTTGCGCCCGAGCACGCCACCTGCCGCATTCACCTCATCGATGACGGCCTTGACCGCCTTGACCATCACCGGGCCATAGGGACCACCCGAGCCGGTCAACGGCGTCAGGGTGCCGATCCTGATCGGCGCGCCCTGGGCGAGCGCGAGCTTCGGTAGCGCACTGACACCGGCAAGCGCGGCGGCACCCGTCAGAAGCGTCCGGCGGTTCGTCATGAAATCGGTCATGGTGATCCCCTTGTCCTTATGTTTCTTGAACTGTGTCGGCGTCGGCTTCAGCCGCCCAGGAAGAGGCGGCGGATATCGGGGTCGGAGGCGAGAGCAGGTCCCGCCCCCTCTCGGCTGTTGCGGCCAGAGACGAGCACATAGCCCCGCGTCGAGATTTCGAGCGCTTCGAGCGCGTGCTGCTCCACCATCAGGATCGGCAAGCCCCCCCTGTTCAGGGCGACGATCGCCTCGAACAGTTCATCAGCCGCCTTGGGCGAGAGCCCGGCTGTCGGCTCGTCGAGCAGCAGCAGGCTCGGCGCATTCATCAGCCCCATCGCCATCGCCAGGATCTGCCGCTGTCCGCCCGACAGCGTACGCGCCAGCGCGCGCCGCTTCTCCGCCAGCATCGGATAGCGCTGATACATCTCTTCGCTGCGCGTCCTGACTCCGCCGGAATCCTGGAAACCGCTGATCTCCAGGTTCTCGGCAACCGTCATCGCACCAAAGACATTGCGTTCCTGCGGTACGAAGCCGATGCCGGCCCGCGCCCGGCCAAGCGCATTCGCAGCCGTGATATCCGCGCCGTTCAGGCTGATCTGGCCCTTGCGCGCCGCAACCAGCCCCGCGACGGTCTTGAGCAAGGTCGATTTACCGGCCCCGTTCGGCCCGATGATCGAAACGATCTCGCCTGGTGCGACCCTGAGCGACGTGCCCTTGAGAATTTCTTCGGCCACGCCATAGCCGGCGACAACACCTTCGACCGAGAGCAGGGCGGCGCCCGCAGCCGCGCTCAATGCCGCCTCCCGAGATAGGCTTCCTGCACCCGGATGTCGGCGGCGACCTCCTCGAACGAACCCTGGGTCAGGGTCCTGCCCTCGGCCATGACGACGACCGGTTGGCAGAGGCGCTTGATCAGCGCCATGTCATGCTCGATCAGGCAGATCGTCAGGCCTTCACGGTTGAGCCCGACGAGATGCTCGGCGATCTCGTCGGCCAGGCTCGGATTGACGCCCGCCATCGGCTCGTCGAGCAGCAGGATTTTCGGCTTGGCCATCAGGGCTCGCCCGATCTCGACCAGTTTTTTCTGACCGCCGGACAGCGCCGTGACCGGATTATCAAGCACGTGGTCGAGCTTCAGCCGGCGCGCAATCTCGAAGGCGCGCCCTGCCAGCTCGGCTTCGCGGCGGCGTGCGGCAGCAGAGCCGAACAACCCCGCGAGCAGATTCTCGCCGGGCTGATCCGCGCCATAGAGCATCAGATGTTGGAAGACGCTGAGCTTGGGGAAGCCCCGTGCCAGCTGAAAGGTCCGCACAAGCCCCGCCGCGACGAGTTCTTCCGGTGCCAGGCCCGTTGCATCCTTCGGCCCCAGCGCGACTGTACCGCCCTTGGGCCGGTACAGTCCGGATACAGCATTGAACAAGGTCGATTTGCCGGCACCGTTGGGGCCGATCAGGCCGGTAAAGCTTCCGGCCGGCACGGCGAGATCGACACCGCGCAGCACATGCACGCCGTAGAAGTCGAGCTTCAGGCCCGTGACCGTCAGCAGCGGCGTCATGAAGCCTGTGCCCCCGCAACCGACCGGCGTGAGGGCGATGTCTGTGTCGGAAAATGCTGGCGGACCTGAAGCTTCCAGAAATTCAGCATCTCGGCGTAATAGGCTGGGTCCTTCCGCAGCACGGTCTGGGCGATCATGCCGCGCACCAGGCACATCGTGGCGTTCATCACCACGCGGGTATGGTCCGCATCGACCTTGGTGCGGGCGGCGAGTGCGGTCCAGACCGCATCCAGACCAGCGTGGAATTCTCGCACCACGGGCACGAGATCAGCCCGGAACTCGTCATTGTGCCGCGCCTCCGGCAGGAACTCCATGGTCACATAGAACAGCCGGTCCGACATCATCTGCCAGATGTAGTCGACGATCTCGTCGCTGGAGCCACCCCGCTCTGCGAAGGCCTCGGCGAAGCGATGCAGGTTGCGCGAGGAACGCCCGAGCAGATCGGCGACAGAAGCCGTGATGATCGCCTCGCGCCCGGCAAAGTGATGCGTCAGCGCGCCACGCGAGACGCCGGCGGCGCGGGCAATTTCGGGGGTGGTCGTGCGTGCGAGCCCGCAATCATGCATCAGATCGATCGTCGCATGCATCAGCCGCGCAGAGGTGTCCGCGCTGCGTTCCTTCTGCGATCGCCTCTTGCCGGTTCCGGTCAAGCTGCCCCTCCACTTTCAGCCGAGAGCAAGCCTGCGATCGCATTTACAAACAGTCAAGACTGTTTCTACGACGACGGTGCTGAGTTGCGTGCTGAACGGGTAAGCGGCAAGACACACTGAGGATCCGGCCAAAGCCAAGGCCGGTCAGCCCGCGGATTCTGCAGGGAGCCATGGCATGTCGTTCAGCTGGGACGAGGCCGTTGCCTACGCACTGACGCTTCCTGGCGCCGGGATTTCAACCAGCGACGGCCTGCTGGCGGTGAAGGTAAACGGCCGGGATCAATCGCGCCCGCGACTGGAACGCCAGCCGCCCGCGCTTGCGGGTGAAGCGGTAGCGGCCAGCCGCAGCGCTTTATCTGGTCCTGGCGCCAGGCCGGCGGGAGTCGGTCGGTCCATCCGCGGGACCATGCTGATCCGCGTGCCGAGCCTTGTGTTCCGCGGCTTAGAACGCAGAAAGCCCGCAGCGTTTATCGCGGCGGGCTTGAGTGTTTTTTGGGATTTTTGGTTGCGGGGGCCAGATTTGAACTGACGACCTTCAGGTTATGAGCCTGACGAGCTACCGGGCTGCTCCACCCCGCGGTAATGGGAAC